>DAVZJH010000015.1:0-30058 GCA_052272885.1 Anaerovibrio sp.
ATTTAGTGATATAATAGATAGGCTAAATTTTGTAAAGAAGAGGATTTATTCATGATTAAAAGTATGACTGGCTTTGGGGCCGGGGATGCCGAAACTGCTGATTTCAAGGTTCATATTGAAGTAAAGGCTGTAAACCAGCGGTTTTTGGAAACCAATTATCATATGCCATATAGCATGAATATGTTTGAGAATCAGCTTACCAAGAAGATTAAGGAATATGCTTCCAGAGGCAAGCTGGATATCAACATACGTTTTCAGGATTTGCGGGATAAGGCCGTAACCGTAAAGGTTGACAAGGGCTTGGCTGCTGCCTATGGTCAGGCACTGCAGGAGATTAGCAGTCAGTTGGAGCTGTCTGCCCCAGTAACTGCGGCTCAGATTGCCAGCTATCCTGATGTATTGAAGCTGAATGAGGATAATGCTGATTTGGAGTCGGCTCAGCCAGTATTAATGCAGGCTATGGAGCAGGCCTTAGAAAGCTTTGTAGCTATGCGAGAGGCAGAGGGACAAAATATTCAGAGAGATTTGCTGGACAGGATCGGCACATTGGAGAATTTTGTAGGGGAGCTGGAGAAGCTGGCTCCTGAGATTGTAGCTGCTTATCGTCAGCGTTTGGAAAATCTTCTTAGGGAATATCTGGCTAAAGAGGATATTGAGGAAAGCAGAATTATTCAGGAGGTAGCTCTCTTTACTGACAAGGTAAACTACACTGAGGAAACAGTACGGCTGAGAAGTCATTTTGATCAGTTTCGCCAGATTATTACTGCTGGTGAGCCAGTAGGCCGGAAGCTGGATTTTTTGATTCAGGAAATGAATCGGGAAATCAATACGGTAGCTTCTAAGGCAAATTCTGCCGGGGCAGCACAGTTTGTGGTAGATGTTAAGAGCGAAATTGAGAAAATCAGAGAGCAGATTCAGAATATCGAATAGTGGAGGGAGGTTCTGCCAATGGAAATTAAGCTGCTGAATATAGGTTTTGGCAATGTGGTTTCAGCCAATCGCATTGTGGCTATAGTTAGTCCTGAATCCGCCCCTATCAAGCGTTTGGTGCAGGATGCCCGGGATAGGTGTCAGCTGATTGATGCTACCTATGGCAGACGCACCAGGGCAGTGGTTATTACGGATAGTGGCTATATTATTCTTTCTGCTGTCCAGCCTGATACTATGTCCCATCGTATGACTGAGGAGGCCTGAGCGTATGCGTAAAGGATTATTAATATTGATTTCCGGTCCTTCTGGCACCGGCAAGGGAACTGTCTGTGATTTGCTGCGGCAAAAGCATCCAGAGATTTCCTATTCCATATCTGCCACTACCCGTCAGCCAAGACCGGGGGAGCAGGATGGCGTAAATTATTATTTTTATAGCCGGGAGAAATTTCAGGAAATGATTGACCAGGGACAGCTGCTGGAATGGGCAGAGGTTTATGGCAATTTTTATGGTACTCCCAAGCAGAAGGTGCTGGATAGATTGGAAGCTGGGGAGGATATTCTGCTGGAGATAGATACCCAGGGTGCCTTGAATGTAATGAAGGTTATGCCAGAGGGGTTGTTTATCTTCCTGCTGCCTCCTTCTCTGGAGGAGCTGGCTGCTCGCCTCAAAGGCAGAGGCACTGAAACAGAGGAAAGTCTACACCGCCGTTTAGGGGCTGCTGTAGATGAAATCAAGCTGGCCACTAAATATCGTTATGTGGTAGTAAATGACAAGGTAGAGGATGCTCAGGAAACTATTGCCAATATTATTGAGGCAGAGCATCATCGCAGTGATTTGAATGAAAGCCTGCTGGCAAAGCTGCAGGTGTGGAAGGAGAATAAATAATGAGCAAAAACACCATTACCAATATTGTAACCCCAAATCTGGATCAGCTGACTCCATTAGTAGACAGCCGCTATACACTAGTAACCTTGGCTGCCAAGAGAGCTCGCGATATTATGGATAATAGCCATCCTGTTACTGCGGACAGAACCTCTACCCGTGATGTAACCAACGCCATGGAGGAGATTTACGAGGGCAAGATTACCTACAAGCGTCTGAATAGCGGTATTAAATAATCATAGGACAGTGCTATGCTAAAAGATAAAAATATTATTTTGGGTGTAACTGGCGGTATTGCCGCCTACAAATGTGTGGATCTGGTTAGCCGTCTGCGGAAGCAGGGGGCTGATGTTCATGTGATTCTTACCAAGGGGGCCCAGAATTTTGTTACGGAAACTGCTATGCGGGAAATCAGCGGTAATCCTGTTGTAACCTCTATGTGGCAGGAAATACAGCAATATGATGTGGAGCATATTGCCTTGGCTCAGCTGGCTGATGTGGTGCTGGTGGCTCCGGCAACAGCTAATGTTATTGCCAAATGTGCCTGCGGTATGGCAGATGATATGCTGACTACCACCTTGCTGGCTACTAAGGCGCCAGTGTTTTTTGCGCCGGCTATGAACACCAATATGTATGAAAATTCCATAACCCAGCAGAATCTTCATACTCTGCTGGAAAGGGGCTGTCATATTATAGAACCAGCTGCAGGCCATTTGGCTTGTGGCACCAGTGGTGTAGGCAGAATGCCTGAGCCACAGGAGCTGGTGGAAATATTAGCAAATTTCTTTGCCACAGGTAAGGAGTCTGCTGAGACAGATGAGGCTGGTTCTCGCCGGCATCTGGCTGAGGGGTTGGACTTTAGCGGTCTAAATATTCTTGTAACAGCTGCTGGCACTAGAGAGCCAATAGATCCTGTTAGGTATATTGGTAATCGTTCCAGCGGCAAGATGGGCTATGCCATTGCTGAGGCGGCTAGAGATTTAGGGGCAAATGTAACCCTTATTTCCGGGCCATCTGCTTTGCCACCTTTGCCTGGGGTAAATTTCTTTAAGGTGGAATCTGCTAAAGATATGCGTAGTCTGGTATTGGAAAACTTTCCAGAAAGCCAGATTGTTATTAAGGCTGCTGCGGTGGCGGATTACCGGGTAAAGAATGTAGCGGATCATAAAATTAAAAAGAATGATGAGGAATTGACTCTGGTTTTGGAGAAGAATCCTGATATTCTGAAAGAGCTGGGCCAGAAGAAGCAAAAGGGTCAGGTATTGGTGGGCTTTGCTGCGGAAACCCAGAATCTGATTCAGTATGCCCAAAGCAAGCTGGAAAAGAAAAATCTGGATATGATTGTGGCTAATGATGTATCTAAGCCTCAGGCAGGCTTTAATGTGGATACTAATCTTATCAAGCTTTTGAAGCGGGATGGCTCCATTGAGGAGCTGCCTTTGATGAGCAAGAAGGATTTAGCTTATATCATTCTAAACCATGTTATGAAAATCTATCAGCAGAATAATTAAAATATAGTTAAGTTACAATCAGCAAGGACAGAATAATGTTTTTGCTGATTTTTATTAAAAATGTATAAATGTCCTTGACCAATAGATATTTTTGCCGTATAATGACATTGCTGACATTTCCTAGGAAGCCATTAGGATTTATTCAAAGACTGATGGTGGAGGAATCTCTGGAGAATCCCATAGGCTTGCAGACAGGCAAAATCTGCAACAGAATGGGTACCGAAGGTGCAAGATTGTGTGCTGGTGCTGTGCCGTAACCTTTCGAATCTCTCAGGTAAAAAGACAGAGCTAATGGTGATGCGATGATTTATTTACATTGTGTGGCTTTTGGTCCTGTACTCCAGGGTGCTTTCCATGTATGTGGAAGCACCTATTTTTGTGCAATTATTTTTATGCTAAATGGAGGTAGGTTATTTTGATGTTTAATGATTTGTTGCCAGTGGTGCAGACTATTAATGCCTGTTTGTCTGACTACATTTTGGTGTTCCTGTTGATGGGTGTAGGTTTGTTCTACAGTATCCGTACCAGATTTGTCCAGATTCGCTGCTTTGGTGAAGGCCTGCGGAGAGTATTTGGTAATTTTTCCATTAACGGTAAGGCCAAGGAAGGTCAGATGAGTTCCTTTCAGGCGTTGGCTACTGCTATTGCTGCTCAGGTTGGTACTGGTAATATCGTAGGTGCCTGCGGTGCAATTTTGACTGGTGGTCCTGGTGCTATTTTCTGGATGTGGATTATTGCTTTCTTTGGTATGGCTACCATTTACGCCGAGGCTGTACTGGCTCAGGTTACACGGGTTAAGCAGCCTAATGGAACCTATCATGGTGGTCCTGTTTACTATATTCACAAGGCTTTCCCTGGTACCTTGGGCCGTGTGCTGGCAGTATTCTTTGCTGTAGCTATTACCTTGGCTCTGGGCTTTATGGGTTGTATGGTACAGTCCAACTCCATTGGTGAAACCAGCTCTCTGGCCTTTGGTGTTCCTGCTTGGGGCGTAGGTCTTGTGATTGCAACATTGTCCGGTTTTGTTTTCCTGGGTGGCGTAAAGCGTATTGCAGCTATTACTGAGAAGCTGGTACCTTTGATGGCTCTTATCTATATTGCTGGTTCCTTGACCATGCTTCTCATGAATGTAGAGCATCTTGTTGAAGCTTTTGGTATGATTTTCTATTATGCCTTTAATCCAGAGGCAATTATCGGCGGCAGCTGGGGTGCAGCTCTGAAAACTGCTATCAGTCAGGGTGCTAAGCGTGGCCTGTTCTCCAATGAGGCTGGTATGGGTTCTACCCCTCATGCTCATGCTTTGGCTCATGTAAAGAATCCTCATGAGCAGGGTGTTATTGCTATGGTAGGCGTATTCATTGATACTTTCGTAGTTCTTACCTTGACTGCCTTGGTTGTTATTTCCGGCTTGTACACCGATGGCGGCGTACTGGCATCCGGTGCTGCTGAGGGTGTTAGCAAGACCAATATGGCACAGATGGCCTTTACAACTGTTTTTGGTCATGGCGTAGCCAGTGTTTTCGTAGCAGTTAGCTTGTTGTTCTTTGCCTTTTCCACTATTCTCAGCTGGAACCTCTTTGCCAAGATTAATGTGACTTATCTCTTTGGCGCCAAGGCTGCCAAGGTATTCTCCTGCATGGCTGTAGTATTTGTATTCCTTGGTTCCTGTCTTTCTAATGATTTGGTATGGGAGCTGGCAGATATGTTTAACAATCTCATGGTAATACCGAATGCTTTGGCTCTCTTTGCTCTTAGTGCGGTAGTTGTGAAAGAGTTGAAGGGCTGATAATTATATAATTTCATAACACATTAGGATTTAATGAAATTTGGTCGACAGAGATAGGAATATCTCTGTCGATTTTTTTGCGAACAAGGCAGCATTTTGTAAACTATTCTTGTAGCAAAAGTTCTAATATGATATTATAGAAACAGTTTAAAATAATGGGATTTAGGAAACCATGTGAAAAGGAGGGAGGCCAGGTGGATGGATTTATTAATCTGTTAAAACCACCAGGAATGACCTCTCATGATGCTGTAGGATATGTGCGGAGACAGCTGGGAGAGAAAAAAATTGGACATGCAGGTACTCTTGATCCAGGTGCGGCAGGAGTATTGCCCATTGCCGTAGGCAAGGCCACTAGGCTGATAGAGTATTTGGACGGAGTGGAGAAGGCCTATAGGGCAGAGCTTTTATTTGGCTATACTACGGATAGCGGTGATGATAGTGGCCAGGTGCTGGAACAGGCAGACAGTTTCGTGATGCCTACAAAGGAAAAGCTTTTGGAGGCTTTTCAGCATTTTACTGGCAGTATTACTCAGATACCGCCAGCTCATTCTGCCATTAAGATAAATGGACGACGGGCCTGCGATTTGCTGCGGGAGGGCCAGAAGGTAGATATTCCTGCCAGACAGGTGCAGATTCATGGCATACAATTAATGCATATGGGCCAGCGCCATATTGTCTTTGACGTGGAATGCTCCAAGGGTACATATATCCGCAGTCTTTGCACTGATTTGGGCAGTTGGTTGGGGATACCTGCCACTATGTCTTTTTTGGTGCGGCGTAGTGTAGGTAAATTTGCTTTGGAGGATACTGTTTCTGTAGAGGAGCTGGCGGAGTTGAAGGCTGAGGCTTTGCTGCCTATGGATGGGTATCTGGAGCATATTATGGCCTATGATTTGTCAGAGGACAGATTAAAGGCTTTTACTAATGGCTTATTGACTCATGACAGGAAATTTATGGCGCGTTATCAGGTTACGGAGAATGTACCCCTTCGGGTATATTGCCAGAATAATTTTGTGGGCATGGGGCATTTTGATGTGTCTCAGCAGGCTATTTTGCCTGATAAGGTGATTATTCGCTAGTTGGTTGCTTTTGTTATTTTATTTTTGCTATAATATAGCAAAAAGAGGAGTTTTTGTATACATGGACATGGAAATATACATTTTTGTTGCTGTAACAGGTTTTGTGGCAGCTTTTATTGATGCAGCTGCTGGCGGTGGTGGCATGATATCTTTGCCAGCCTTGATGCTGACGGGAATTTCTCCCCTGCAGGCTCTTGGTACTAACAAGATGGCTGCTGTTATGGGAGCCTGTACCAGCTTTATTACCTTTGTGCGCTCAGGCAAGATGGATGTACAGCTTATCAAGAAGCTGTTTCCCCTTTCCTTAATCGGTTCTGTACTGGGTGTATTGGCTGTGCAACAGATACCTTCAGAATTTCTTAGACCGTTGATTGTAGTATTGCTGATTGTAGTGGTGCTTTATAGTATTCTGAAAAAGGATTGGGACAAGGATTCCCAGCCAGGCAAGCTGACTGGCAGAATGTTGGTTTTAAGCATGGTAGCTGCCTTAGCTATGGGTTTTTATGATGGCTTTTTTGGGCCAGGTACTGGTTCTTTGCTGTTGTTTATCTTTTTGATGTTGGGCTTTGATTTTATCAGCGCTACAGCCAATACCAAGGCCTTGAATTTTGCCAGCAACCTTTCGGCAACCATTTTCTTTGGTTTGTCCGGCATGATTAATTATGAAATGGGTATTTTCATGGGTATAACCATGATTTTCGGCGCCTACTGTGGTGCTAGATTTGCCATTACCAAGGGTGTGACTTATGTACGGCCTATGTTTATAGTGGTTACTACTCTCTTAATCGGCAAACAGCTGCTGAGCCTTATAGGTTAAATCTGAAGGACAGCATATTATATTGAGGGGCGTGAGATCAGATTGGAAGATAAATTGAAATTGTATGGGTTTAACAACCTGACCAAATCCCTTAGCTTTAATATCTATGATATTTGCTACGCTAAGACATCCCGTGAACAGCAGGATTATATAAAGTATATTGATGCACAATATAACTCAGAACGCTTGACCAAGATTCTTTACCGGGTAACGGAAATGATAGGGGCCAAGGTTCTTAGTGTGTCCAAACAGGATTATGATCCCCAGGGTGCCAGTGTAACCTTTCTCATAGCCGAGGAGGCAGCTGTTACCTCTGGTAAGAAAAAACCTTTAAACTGTGCAGAGGTGCTGCAGGAAAGCCAGATTGTTCCAGATGTATTGCAAAGCGATACAGTGGTGGCTCATTTGGACAAGAGCCATGTTACAGTTCATACATATCCGGAGTTTCATCCAGAAACCAGTATTGCCACCTTTAGAGTGGATATTGATGTAGCCACCTGTGGGGAGATTACTCCGCTAAAAACCTTAGACTACCTTATTGGCATGTTTGATTCAGATATTATTACTATGGACTATCGGGTGCGGGGCTTTACCAGAAATATGGCTGGCCGCAAGCTGTTTATGGATCATAATATTACCTCTATCCAGAATTTTATCAAAAAGGAAACTTTGGATAAATATGATGCTGTGGATATTAATATCTATCAGGCTAATCTATTTCATACCAAGATGCTGATTAAGGAGCTGGACCTGAAAAATTATTTGTTTAATACAGATATATACGAGATTCCTCCCAAGACAAGATTGGATATTCATAACAGCCTGCGTCGGGAAATGATTGAAATCTACAGTGGCAGTAATATCTTCAGCTAAGATTCTGTTTTAGGGGGCAGAATCGTTTTTTTCTGGAATTTGTTATGCTATACAGGGGGAATATAAAAAATGAAATATATCTCACAGGAAAATGCTCCTATTCTGGAGGCACTGGAAAAAATGAAAATTGCCAGATTGGTTCCCTTTGACGTGCCAGGTCACAAACGGGGCCGGGGCAATCCGGAGCTTACTAAGTTTCTGGGGGAGCAGTGTCTGTCTGTGGATGTAAATTCAATGAAAATGCTGGATAATCTTTGCCATCCTGTTTCGGTTATTAAGGAGGCAGAGGAGCTGGCAGCAGAGGCCTTTGGGGCAGCCCATGCCTTTTTTATGGTGGGGGGAACTACCTCTGCGGTGCAGGCTATGGTTATGTCTGCCTGCAAGCAGGGGGATAAGATTATTATGCCTCGCAATGTACACCGTAGTGCTATTAATGCCCTGATACTTTGTGGTGCTGTGCCAATATATGTAAATCCTCAAATGGACCCTACTCTGGGAATTTCTTTGGGCATGAGTGTATCTGATGTGGAGCGGGCTATTAAGGCGAATCCTGATGCCAAGGCAGTTCTGGTAAATAACCCTACCTATTACGGCATTTGCTCTGATATAAAATCAATTGCTAAGCTGGCTCATGAGCATGGCATGCTGCTTTTGGCAGATGAGGCTCATGGCTCTCATTTGTATTTTAGTGATAAGCTGCCAGTGGCGGCCATGCATGCCGGGGCAGATATGGCCGCCATCTCTATGCACAAATCCGGAGGCTCTTTGACTCAGAGCTCTATTTTGTTGATAGGGGAGAGGGTATCCCAGGGCTATGTTCATCAGATTATTAATCTGACTCAAACTACCAGTGCATCTTATTTGCTTATGGTAAGTCTGGATATTTCCCGTCGCAACATGGCTCTTAGAGGCAAGGCATTGGTGGACAAAATCATTGCCCAGGTGCAGTATGCTAGGGATGAAATTAACACCATTGGGGATTATTATGCTTATTCCTCAGAGCTGATAAATGGGGACTCTATATTTGATTTTGATATTACCAAGCTGGCTATATATACCCGCTCTATTGGCTTGGCGGGGGTAGAGGTTTATGACCTGCTGCGGGATGAATATGATATTCAGACAGAATTTGGTGATATTGCTAATCTTTTGGCCTATGTGTCTGTGGGGGATAGGGAAAAGGATATTGAAAGACTGGTTTCTGCTCTGGCGGAAATTCGGCGTAATTATCGTCAAACTGGTCGTGAAATGCTGAAGGCTGAATATATCAGCCCACAGGTTGTATGCGGTCCTCAGGAAGCTTTTTATGGGGAGAAGGAATCTCTGCCTTTGGATGATACCTTGGGCAGGGTTTGCAGTGAGTTTGTAATGTGCTATCCACCGGGGATACCTATTTTGGCACCGGGAGAGCGGATCACAGAGGAAATTCTCCGCTATATCCGTTATGCCCGCAAGAAGGGCTGCCAAATGACAGGTCCAGAGGATATGGAGTTAAGGCGGCTGAATGTCCTGACTCATATCTAGTGGAGGCATAGAAAATATTTGTCATAGTTTTAGGGTGAACGATAGTGAGAGGAGAGTGACTGGCATGCTCTGGTTTACAGAACAGCATACTCCTAATGTGAGATTTTCTATCAAGGTTGATCGTCAGCTTTTTAGTGAGCAAAGTGAATTCCAGCGTATTGACGTATTTGAATCAGAGGAATTTGGCCGGGTTTTGACCTTGGACGGCTATTTGATGCTTACGGAAAAGGATGAGTTTATCTATCATGAAATGATTGCCCATGTTCCTATGTGCGTACATCCACAGGCCAAAAATATTTTGGTTATTGGTGGTGGCGATGGTGGCACAGTAAGGGAGCTTTGCAAATATAAGACTATTGAAAAAATAGATTTGGTAGAGATTGATGAGCGGGTAGTGGATATCAGCAAGCTGTACCTGCCAAAGGTGGCTTGTGCCTTGGAGGATCCTAGGGTTAATTGTTATTATGAGGATGGCTTGAAATTTATTCGCCATGTGGAGGATGAATACGATTTGATTATTGTAGATTCCACAGATCCTTTTGGCCCTGGTGAGGGATTATTTACCAAGGAATTCTATGGCAATTGTTTCAAGGCTCTCCATGAGGATGGCATTATGGTTAATCAGCATGAAAGTCCTTTTTATCAAGAGGATGCCTATGCTATGCAGCGAGCTCATAAGAGAATATGTCATTCCTTCCCTATAAGCAGGGTATATCAGGTGCATATTCCTACCTATCCTTCTGGACACTGGCTTTTTGGTTTTGCTTCCAGAAAATATCATCCTGTAAAGGAAGTAAATTGGCAGGCTTGGAAGGATTTGCGGATTCGCTGCCGATACTATAATTGTCCGTTGCATGCAGGCTCCTTTGCCCTGCCAAATTATGTGGAGGAATTGTTAAGAGATGTTGAAGACTAATGTAGAAACCTTTTTGGGATGTGAATCCCCTTGGGAGGAAGCCAGAATCGTTATTTATGGTGCTCCCTTTGATTCTACCACCTCTTTTCGTCCCGGCACCAGATTTGCCAGCCGTACCATGCGGGGGGAATCTTATGGGCTGGAAACCTATAGTCCCTATCAGGATTTGGATTTAGAGGATGCTGCTATTATGGATACCGGCGATTTGGAGCTGTGCTTTGGCAATACAGAGATGGCTCTTAAGGATATTGAGGCTAGAGCAGATGAGATTGTGTCTGCTGGCAAGCTGCCCTTTATGATTGGCGGTGAGCATTTGGTAACTTTGGGAGCCGTAAGGGCTGTCCAGAAAAAGTATCCTGATTTGCATATTTTGCATTTTGATGCTCATACAGATTTGCGCCAGGAATATCTTGGTGCAGAGCTATCCCATGCTACTGTGTTGCGCCGTATTTGGGATTTGGTGGGAGATAATCGTATTTGGCAGCTGGGAATCCGCAGCGGCATGCGGGAGGAATTTCAGTGGGCTAAAGAACATACCAATTTGCGTCCTTTTGATTTGCAGGCTATGCCAGAGGCATTAGCTGCCTTGCAGGGGAAGCCAGTTTATTTTACCATTGATTTGGATGTTATGGACCCATCTGTATTTCCAGGAACAGGTACGCCGGAATATGGCGGTGTGTCCTTTAAGGAGCTGTTGGAAGCAGCCTTGTCTGGCTGCGGCCTGAATGTAGTTGGCTGTGATTTGGTGGAGTTGTCTCCTGCCTATGATCAGAGTGGTGCTTCTACAGCGGCTGCCTTGAAGATTATGCGGGAAATGCTTTTGAAATTGGAGGCTCCTTTTATTCAGGGGCCAATAAATGTTTAATAAATAAAATTATTTGGAGGTATAAATATGGGAAAAGCTTTAATTATCGGTTGTGGTGGTGTGGCCAGCGTAGCCATTCACAAATGTGTGCAGAATAGCGGTGTTTTCGATGAAATTTGCATTGCCAGCCGTACTGTTAGCAAATGCGATGCCTTGAAGGAAAAGCTTTCTGGTGGCAAATGCAAGATTACTACAGCTCAGGTAGATGCCAATAGTGTGGAGGAGCTGGTAGCGCTGATTAATAAGGTAAAGCCAGATGTCGTATTGAATTTGGCACTGCCATATCAGGATTTGACCATTATGGATGCCTGCCTGGAGTGCAAGGTTAGCTATGTGGATACTGCTAACTATGAGCCAGAGGATACGGCCAAGTTTGAATACAAGTGGCAGTGGGCCTATCGCGAAAAGTTCGAGAAGGCTGGTATTACTGCTTTGTTAGGTTCTGGTTTTGATCCTGGTGTTACCGGTGTATTTAGTGCTTATGCCTTGAAGCATCATTTTGATGAAATTAATTATATTGATATTCTGGATTGCAATGCAGGAGATCACGGCTATCCATTTGCTACTAATTTTAATCCAGAGATTAACATTAGGGAGGTTTCTGCTAAGGGAAGCTATTGGGAAGATGGCAAGTGGGTAGAAACAGAGCCTATGGAGATTAAGCGGGTATACAACTTCCCAAAGGTAGGTCCAAAGGATATGTATCTGCTCCATCATGAGGAGTTGGAGTCCTTGGGTATCAATATTCCTGGTATCAAGAGGATTCGTTTCTTTATGACCTTTGGGGAAAGCTATCTCCGCCACCTCAAATGCCTGGAGAATGTAGGCATGACCTCCATTGAGCCAATTGAGTTTGAGGGTAAGAAGATTATTCCGTTGCAGTTCTTGAAGGCAGTATTGCCTGATCCAGCCAGCCTTGGCCCAAGAACCGTAGGTAAGACCAATATTGGCTGTATCTTCCGGGGCAAGAAGGATGGCAAGGATAAGACCTACTATCTCTATAATGTTTGCGATCATCAGGAATGCTACAAGGAGGTAGGTTCTCAGGCTGTTTCCTATACCACCGGTGTACCTGCTATGATTGGTGCTATGCTGGTAATGAACGGTACCTGGAGTAAGCCAGGCGTATATAATATTGAAGAATTTGATCCAGATCCATTTATGGATGCTTTGAATAAGTGGGGACTGCCTTGGCAGGAGAGCTTCAATCCGGAGTTGGTTGACTAATGGCAGCTATGGAGAAGCAGCCTGCTTGGCTGCAGGAGGTTGCCACACCTGCCTATGTTATTGATGAAAAGCAATTGATTCACAATTTGGAAATTCTCAAGGGAGTTCAGGATAGAACAGGCTGCAGTATTCTGTTGGCCCAGAAAGCTTTTTCCATGTATGCCTGTTATCCCTTGATTGCCAAGTATCTCAAAGGGACTGCTGCCAGCGGCCTTTTTGAGGCTCGTCTTGCCTATGAGGAATTTCCTGGGGAGAATCATGTTTTTAATCCGGCCTTTCAGGATAAAGAATTTTCTGAGCTGTTGCAATACTGCGACCATTTTGTTTTTAATTCTGTGACTCAGTGGAAAAAATTTCGGGATAGAGTCTTGGCAGCTCATAAAGAATGCGGTTTGCGCATAAACCCAGAGCATTCTACTCAGGATCATGCTATCTATGATCCCTGCTCTCCTTTGTCCAGATTGGGAGCAAGAATCAGCGAAATTCAGCCAGAGGAACTGGAGGGCTTGACAGGCTTTCACTTCCATACTCTTTGTGAGCAGGGAGCAGAGCCTTTGGCAGAAACCTTGGAGGCTGTGGAGAAAAAATTTGGCAAGTATTTGTCTCAGCTGAAATGGATTAATTTTGGCGGTGGACATCATATTACCAAAGAGGGGTATAATATTCCCTTATTGGAAAAATGCATTAACCGTATGCAGAAAAAATACGGCTTGAAAGTTTATTTGGAGCCAGGGGAGGCTGTAGCTCTTAATGCAGGTTTCTTGGTAACAGAAGTATTGGAGCTGATAGAGGGGCCAGAGCGGGAAATGCCGGTGGCCATTCTGGATGCTTCTGCTGCCTGTCATATGCCAGATGTTATTGAAATGCCTTATAGACCACCTCTCTTTAATAGTGGCGAGGAGGGCGAAAAGATATATTCCTATATGTTGGCAGGAGCTACCTGTCTAGCTGGTGACAATATAGGCATTTATTCCTTTGACGAGCCTTTGCAGTGTGGGCAGCGGCTTGTATTTGGTGATATGGCTATATATACTATGGTAAAAAATAATACATTTAATGGTATGGCGTTGCCTGATATTTACTATTTAGATAGTCAGGACGAGTTAAAGTGTATTAAGAAATTTGCTTATAAGAATTTTAAGTGTAGATTGTAAAAAGATTTAATAATTATGGGGAGTAGGTATTAAGTCCAATTTTCGTAAATATATACAAAAATGCACATTTGATATTTACGAAAATTTCAATTTTTTATATAATTGAAAAGTATAGGAAAATTTGCCGTATAGTTTTATGTTTGATGTAGGGAGGGGCAGCTATATGGAAAATAGGAAGGTCAGGGATGAGATTGATACGTTGGTATCATTCATACGTCAGCGGCACAAGGAATTTATGGTGACTCGTTTGCAGCCATTGGGAATCAAAACCAGCTCTAGAGGTTCTGTGCTTTATGCAGTCTTTGAAAATGAAGGTCTGGTACAGGATGATATCAGCAACAGATTGAGCATGGACAAGGCTTTTGTCACTAGAGAGCTCAATGCTCTTAGCGAAGCAGGTTTGATTCATCGGCTAAAGGATCCTCAGGATCACCGTAGAAATCATATTTTCCTTACTGAGGATGGCAGAACTGTTGGTGAGGCTATTGTGAAGATAGAGGATGATTGGGTAAATATGGCTTATAACGGCTTGTCAGTTAGGGAGCTGAATGAGCTTAAGTCATATGCTGAACGAATCTGTGGTAATATTCGCAATACCTGATAATAAGGATGCATCCTGGACCTAGCCAAGAAAAATAGTTGCCATGTAATAAAAATAGTGTTAAAATACATGGTACAGCGAAGAAGGAGAAAGTAATCTGTTTGTAGACTTATAGAGAGTACCGGAAAGGTGGAACCGGAACAGTATCAAATAGATGAAGTTCGCTCTGGAGCTATTCTGGTGAAGAGATGTAGTCAGAACGTTTTCCGCGTTAGGGAGTGAATTAAGTAAAAATTAGGGTGGTACCGCGAACCGCAAGTTATTTGCCTTCGCCCCTAGCTATGGGGGCGAGGGCTTTTTTGTTGTTCTGCTCCCGGATAGATAAAGGAGGATAACATGGAAGAAAAGATTGAACAGCTGCGGCAGGAAGCTGCTCAGGCTGTAAAGCAGGCAGTAAGCAGCCTTGGAGATCTGAATGACATCAGAGTCAAGTATCTGGGCAAAAAAGGTGAATTAACCAGTATACTGCGAGGTATGGGACAGCTGTCCAAGGAGGATCGCCCTCGTATTGGTCAGATTGTTAATGAGGCTCGTCAGCAACTGGAACAGCTGATTGCAGAGAAAAACGAAGAGCTGCGGGAGAAGGAGCTTCAGAAGCGTTTGGCAAATGAGAAGATTGATGTTACTCTGCCAGGACGCCGTGCACCTCGTGGTCATATTCATCCATTAACTATGACCTTGATGGAAATCAAAAATATCTTTATGAAGATGGGCTTTACGGTAGAGGTAGGTCCAGAAATTGAGAAGGAATATTATAACTTTGAGGCATTGAATCTGCCTAAGGATCATCCAGCTCGTGATATGCAGGATTCTTTCTATATTAATGAAGATATTCTCATGCGTTCCCAGACCTCTCCTGTACAGGCTAGAACTATGGAGGCTCATGAGCCTAATAGTCCAATCCGTATGATTGCTCCTGGCCGTGTATATCGTCGGGATGATTATGATGCTACCCATTCTCCAATGTTTACCCAGATTGAGGGTATGGTTATTGATAAGGGCATTAGCCTGGCTGATTTGAAGGGAACCTTGGAGAACTTCTTGAAGCAGATTTTCAATGACAAGGTAAAGGTGCGTTTCCGTCCAAGCTTCTTCCCATTTACTGAGCCTAGTGCTGAGGTAGATATTTCCTGCGTTATGTGTCAGGGTAAGGGCTGTCGTGTCTGCAAGGGTACAGGCTGGTTGGAGATTCTTGGTTCTGGTATGATTCATCCGAATGTATTAAGAATGAGTGGCTATGATCCTGAAAAGGTTAGTGGCTTTGCCTTTGGCCTTGGTGTAGAGCGTATTGCTATGCTGCGTTATGGTATTGAGGATCTGCGTTTGTTCTATGACAACGATTTGAGATTCTTGAAGCAGTTCTGGTAATAGGGAGGATTGATAAAATGCAGGTATCTATAAAATGGCTTCATGATTATATAGATTTCACAGAGACCGCCGAGGAATTGGCTGATAAGCTGACTATGGCAGGTATTCCTGTGGAAAATGTTATTCGTGCCGATGAAGGACTGGAGAAAGTTGTTACCGGCAAGGTAGAAAATATCGTTCCTCATCCGGATTCTGATCATATGTTTATTACCACCATGAATGTAGGTGGGACTGAGCCTGTACAGATTGTTACTGGTGCTCAGAATGTTCATCAGGATGACATTGTTCCTGTAGCAATGGTAGGTGCTAAGCTGCCAACAGGACAGAAGATATCCAAGGGCAAGCTTCGTGGTGTGCCATCCAACGGTATGCTGTGTTCTGCTGAGGAATTGAAGCTGGACACTACCAATATGACGGAAGAACAGCTGAATGGCATTTATATTTTGCCAAAGGACACTCCAGTTGGTGTAGCAGTTACAGAGGTTCTTGGCCTGGATGATGTGGTTTTGGAATTTGAGCTGACAGCTAATAGAGGGGATTGCTTTAGTGTTTTTGGCCTGATTCGCGAAGTAGCTATTCTTACTGGCAATGAGCCAAAGTGGCCAGAAATCAAGGTTAATGAGGATGATGCTGCCAAGGCTGCTGATATGATTAAAATCGGCATTGAGGCTCATGATCTGTGCAGTCGCTTCTCTGGTCGTGTATTGAAAAATGTAAAAATTGGTCCTTCTCCAAAGTGGATGCAGCAGCGTTTGGAGGGGGCTGGTATACGTGCTATCAATAATGTAGTTGATGTTACAAATTTTGTTATGGTAGAGCTGGGACAGCCTATGCATGCTTATGATTATGATGAAATTGCTGGTCATACTCTGGTAGCTCGTAAGGCTGTAGCAGGAGAAAACCTACATACCTTGGATGATTCCCAGCGTTTGGCCAAGGGTACGGAGCTGGTTATTGCAGATAGCGAAAAGGCAGCTGGATTGGCTGGTGTTATGGGTGGCTTGGAAACTGAGGTTACTGAGAAAACTACCACTATTGTACTGGAAGCAGCTTGCTTTAACGGCCCTAGCATCCGTCGTACCTCTAGAGGCTGTGGTCTGCATTCTGAGGCATCTGGACGTTTTGAGCGTGGCACCGATGTTACAGGTACTATTCGTGCTCTGGATAGAGCAGCCCAGCTGCTGCAGGATATGGGTGCTTGTACTGTAGCTCAGGGTGTGGTGGATGTATATCCAACAGCTAAGGAGGCTGTTCATGTAAAATTTACTCCTGAGCAGATTAACAATCGTTTGGGAACTGATTTGCCAGCAGAGAAAATGATTGATATTCTGGAGAAGCTTTATTTCAAGGTTTCTGAGGCTGGTAATGGTGTATATAGTGTAGAAGTACCATCTTGGCGCAATGATGTAACCTTTATGGAGGATCTCTCTGAGGAAATAGCTCGTATCTACGGCTTTGACAATATTCATTCTACTACTCCGCGAGGCAATGTTACTCAGGGTGGTCAGAAGCCTGCCCAGATGTTTGAGGACAGGTTGAAGCTAACTCTGAGCCATATGGGCCTTAGCGAGGAGGTTTCTTTCAGTTTTACTAATCCTGATATCTTTGACAAGATGGAAATTCCACAGGAAAGCAGTCTTCGCAAGGCTATTCCTATTATGAATCCTCTGACTGATGAATTCCCATTAGTACGTACTACTCTGTTAGGCAGTATTTTGGAAAATGCAGTTCGCAATCTGTCTCGCAAGAACGAGGATATTAAGATTTTTGATGTAGCGCCTGTATTTTATCCAAAGGCTCTGCCATTAACTGAGCTGCCAAGAGAGGTTGTAAAGGTAGCTGGATTTATGACAGGCCGCCGCAATCCTGTAGGCTGGAGCAATGACAGCGATATGATTGATTTCTATGATGCCAAGGGTATTGTAGAGGATTTGTTGGAGATTCTCTCCATAAGCCGTTATCAGGTAGAGGCAGGAGAATATATTGCTATGCATCCTGGTAAGACTGCTCTCTTCAAGAAGGGTAAGGAGGTAATCGCTGCTGTAGGCGAGCTGCATCCAAAGGTGGCTGAGAACTTTGGTATTACCAGAAAGGCTTATATCTTTGAGATGGATCTTCTGACCTTGATGAAGTATAAATCTGAAAAGACTAAGACAGAGGCTTTGCCTAAATATCCTGGTATTTGTCGGGATCTGGCTATGCTGGTGGATGAAAATGTCAGCGCAGCTGAGATTGAGCGCACTATCGCCAAAAATGGCGGTAAGTACTTTACTGATGTTACTCTCTTTGATGTATATCAGGGCAAGCAGATTGCAGCCGGTAAGAAGTCGATGGCCTTCAATATTCAGTTCCAGTCCAATGATATGACCTTGACTGATGCTGATGCGGATCAGGGCTTTAATCAGATTCTGGAGGCTGTAAAGAAGGAGTTTGACGCAGAGCTGAGAGGATGATTCCTATGGCAAAAAAAGCAGAAGTAGTCATTCTTGGTAATCGTTATAAGCTGACCACTGATAGGGATGAAGAAGGCTGGCTGGAAAAGCTGGCTGAGGATTTTAATGGGAGAGTGGATAAAATCGCCGGCGGCAGTCGGCGATTCAATCCGCTAAATGCCAGCATCCTTATTGGCCTCCAGTTAGAAGAAGAGATGTACAATCTGAAGCAGGAGGCTCGTCAGGCTTATGAAAGAATCAAACAGCAGCACGAAGATATTGTCAAACAGCAGAAGGCTCAAAGTGAAAAGCTGTTAGCTGAACAAAAGGCTGATTATGAGGCCAAGCTGCTAAAGGAGCGCAAATCCTATGAGGCAAGAATGACAGCTCAAAGTTCTCAGTATAGCAGCTCTATGCAGGAACTGCGGGACAGACACGCCCAGGAAATAACCAGACAGCAGCAGGAGCATGCGGCTGATCTGGCTAATCTAAAGTCCAGTCAGGAAGCAGCTTTGACGGAGCTGCAGGCCTCCAAGGAACGGCAGGTTACAGCTCTGAAAAATGAGCTGAATAGCAAGTCCTCTCAACAGGTAGATGACTTGAAGGAATTGCAGGCGAAATATGATAAGCTGCAAAAGGACTATGATGAATTAATGGAGCTGCTGGAGGATGCCTAACAAGCTGTGTAAAGAATAATAGCAAAAAGACCATTGTGGCAACTGTAATGTTTAGTATTTCCAAAGGGTTCAAAATCTAAGGAGGCTACAACGCAGAAACAGGAACTATAATGGTCTTTTAGCATATTTATCTATTTTGGGCGACTTGGCCAAGGCCGGAAGCAGGTAGTACAGGCACCTGAATAGTTCTGCCTGAAGGAAGTGGGCCATCTATAGGCAGGCTGTTAATGTCAGAAATGGCTTCTACTAGCTTTTCTCTGTCGCTCTCATTAACAGTATATCCTTCGGCAATAGTAAGTAGAGTATCCCCTGTACGGGTGGTAACAGTATCAAAGCTGCTACATCTAAGATATTCATTGTTTAAATGCAACGGGCTGAAAGCCGCAAAGAAAATTAAAGATATAACTAATATTTTTTTCATGGTGAACAGCTCCTTTAACAGCTAATTTTTGTCTGTTGTTAATGGTGTGTCGCTGGAAGTCTTTAACGCAGAAGATAAAATAACACGTACTGTCTACGAAAAGACTTTTGAGAAACTTTTTTTCCGGAAAGAGAAGTTCGCAATATGTTTGTTTGACTATATAATAACACGAAGTAATGTTCTTGACAAGTATTTTCGAAACAAATTTACGAAATTTTTATAGCACAAAAAACAATAAAATGTATTTTTGTAAATAAATCTTGCAACTAATTACGGCAAATACTATAATGAGAAATGGTACTTTAAAAGAAATAAAAAATTTCTTTAAATACAGGAGGGTTACTATGATTAAATTGACTATGCCGGATGGATCTATCAGAGAAGCAGAGGCAGGCATTACTGCTCTAGAGCTGGTAAAGTCTATTAGCAACAGCCTGGCTAAGAAGGTTCTGGCTGTAAGTATTGATGATAAAGTTATGGATTTGACAACAGTATTGGACAAGGATGCTGCTGTTCAATTTTTGACCTTTGAGGATGAAGGGGGACGTCATGCCCTTCGTCATACTGCATCTCATATTCTTGCTCAGGCTGTGAAGCGTCTGTACAAGGATGAAAATGTTCAGTTGGCCATTGGACCTGCTATTGAAAATGGTTTCTATTATGATATTGACATGGAGAAGCGCCTTACCGATGAGGATTTGAAGGACATCGAGAAGGAAATGCACAAGATTGTTAAGGAGAACCTGAAGCTGGAGCGTAAGCTGGTTAGCCGTCAGGAAGCTCTGGATATGTTCACCAAGGCTGGTGAGAACTATAAGGTAGAGCTGATTAATGATTTGCCAGAGGATGCAGAGATTTCTCTGTATATTCAGGGTGAGTTTACTGACCTTTGTGCAGGCCCTCATGTAGTTTCTACAGGCAAGGTAAAGGCTTTGAAGCTGCAGAGCGTGGCTGGTGCTTACTGGCGTGGCAGTGAAAAGAACAAGATGCTGCAGCGTATCTATGGTACTGCCTTTGAGAAGAAGGATGATCTGGATGCTTATCTGAAGATGCTGGAGGAGGCTGCTAAGCGTGACCATCGCAAGCTGGGCAAGGAGCTGGATCTCTTTAGTATTCATGAGGAAGGTCCAGGCTTCCCGTTCTTCCATCCAAATGGTATGATTGTCCGCAATGAGCTAATTAATTACTGGCGAGAGGTGCATCGCCGTTATGGTTATCAGGAAATTAGCACTCCTATGATTCTGAATCGTGAGCTGTGGGAGCGTTCTGGTCACTGGGCTCATTACAAGGAGAATATGTATTTCACTCAGATTGATGGCGAGGACTATGCTATCAAGCCTATGAACTGCCCAGGCGGTATGCTGGTATACAAGACTCAGCAGCACAGCTATCGTGATTTGCCTCTTCGTGCCGGTGAGTTGGGTTTGGTACATCGTCATGAGCTGTCCGGTGCTCTTCACGGTTTGTTCCGTGTACGTAATTTCACTCAGGATGATGCTCATATCTTTATGATGCCAAATCAGATTGAGGAAGAAATTCAGAATGTTATTAACCTCTTTGATGAGGTGTATAGCACCTTTGGCTTAACCTATCATGCTGAGCTGTCCACTCGACCAGAGGATTCCATGGGTTCCGATGAAATGTGGGAGCTGGCTACCAATGGCCTCCGCAATGCCTTGGAGCATCGTGGTTTGGACTATGTGGTTAACGAGGGCGATGGTGCTTTCTATGGTCCAAAGATTGATTTCCATTTGAAGGATTCCATTGGCCGCACCTGGCAGTGTGGTACTATCCAGCTAGATATGCAGCTGCCTGAGAAGTTTGACCTGACCTACATTGGTGAGGATGGACAGAAGCATCGTCCAGTTATGATTCATCGTGTGGTATACGGCTCTATTGAGAGATTCATCGGTATACTTATTGAGAACTATGCTGGTGCATTCCCAACCTGGCTGGCTCCAGTACAGGCCAAGATTCTGCCTATTACTGATAAGCATATGGATTATGCCTTTGAATTGAAGAAGAAGATGTTTGATTTGGGTCTTAGAGTAGAGGTAGATGACCGCAATGAAAAAGTTGGCTACAAGATGCGTGAGGCTCAGGTTAAGAAGATCCCGTATATGCTGGTAGTTGGTGATCAGGAAATGGAGTCTGGTACTGTTAATATGCGTCGTCATGGTGAGAAGGAAACTACTACCATGACTGTTGACGAGTTTGTTCAGTATATCCAGAAAAATATTGCAGAGAAATCTCAGAAATATTAATTTTGGGTGTTGACATATCCCAAAGGGTATGCTATTATAATGCAAGTGATTGAAGCAGAAGGTGCCACCTTCTCACCTGATGGCTGCAGGCCATGCAGGTAAGTATTGAATACTTATGGAGGTGGCTTTGTGCCGCCTCCATTTTTTGTTGGCGGAGCTGCTGACACTGCCGTAAAAATATCTATCAGGAGGTGTATTTAAATAGCTAAGGAAATTGCAAGAATCAATGAGGAAATCCGGGTTCGTGGCGGGGAGATCCGTGTAACAGATGTTGAGGGACAGACTCTCGGTATTATGCAGGTGCGTGATGCATTGCACATGGCCATGGAACAACATCTGGATCTAGTGGAGATTGCTCCAAAGGCAAAGCCACCTGTTTGCCGTATCATGGACTTTGGCAAATATAGATATGAACAGCAGAAGCGGGAGAAGGAAGCCCGTAAGAAGCAGAAAGTTATCTCTATCAAAGAGGTAAAGCTGCGTCCAAACATTGAGCAGCATGATTTTGACGTCAAGCTGAAGAATGCCGTTCGTTTTCTGGAAGAGGGAAACAAGGTCAAGGTTACTATTATGTTCCGTGGCCGTGAGCTGTCTCATCCAGAGCTGGGTCGTGAGATTCTCGGCCGGGTTGCTGAACAGCTGAAGGATTCAGTGTCTATTGAAAGAGATGCTAAGCTTGAAGGTAAAAATATGATTATGATTTTGGCCCCAAAGGCCCCATCTAAGGGAGGAAAACAGTAATGCAGAAGATGAAGACTCGCAGAGCTGCTGCAAAGCGCTTTACTTTAACTGGTAGTGGCGAAATTAGAAGAAACAAGGCTTATAAGAGCCATATTCTGGAGAAGAAGTCTCCAAAGCGTAAGCGCAATCTGCGTAAGGCTGCTCTGGTAGTTGCTGCTGATAAGAAGCGCGCTATGAAGTGCCTGCCATACGCATAATATCGTTGTAGAAGCTTGAATTTGAGGAGGATAAGAACATGCCAAGAGTTAAAACTGGTGTGACTGCACATAGAAGACATAAGAAGATTTTGAAGCTAGCTAAGGGCTATAAGGGTTCCAAGAGCAAGCAGTTTAAGAAGGCTAATGAGACTGTTATGAAGGCTCTCTACTATGCACGTCGCGATCGTCGTGCCAAGAAGGGCGTTTTCCGTCGTCTCTGGATTGCTCGTATCAACGCTGCCGCTCGTGCTAATGGTATTTCCTACAGCCGCCTGATTGCTGGCCTGACTAAGGCTGGTGTTGAGGTAAACCGTAAAATGCTGGCTGATCTGGCTATCAGCGATGCAAATGCATTTGCACAGTTGGTTGCTGTTGCTAAGGAAAACCTCTAAGAGAGAGAAATTAGGAGCTGCTTCGGCAGCTCTTTTTTTGTAAGTTGGGGTGTATGAATTGCAGAAATTATCTATGAAGGAAATGCTTTCCGTTGGTTTTATGGTTTTTTCCATATTCTTTGGAGCAGGTAATCTTATTTTTCCGCCTTTACTGGCTCAGAATGCTGGTACTAATTATCCTATGGCTGTAATAGGCTTTCTTACTACAGGTATAGGCTTGCCGCTTTTGGGGTTGATCGCTATAGTTAAGGTTAGTGGAAAATATACTGAATTGGTGGAGAAAAGGGTTCATCCTTGGTTTCGTGTAATTACCTTCGGACTTTTATATTTGGCTATTGGTCCATTGTTTGCTGTACCAAGAACAGGAGCTGTGTCTTTTGAAATTGGTATTAGACCTTTTTTGCCAGTAGGTTTTATGGCTGAAGGGCAGTATATATATACAGCCATATTCTTTATTCTGACTTATTTCTTTGCAGCTAATCCAAGCCGCTTGGTAGATACAGTAGGTAAGGTACTCAGCCCTGTATTGTTGCTATTTCTGTGTGTGCTTTTCGCCAGGACATTTTATGCTCCAATTGGCGAAATTTTGCCACCGGTAGATCAATATATAGATGCTCCTTTTGCCTCTGGGTTTACAGATGGTTATTTAACTATGGATTTGCTGGCAGCCTTGGCAGTAGGTGGTTTGGCTATTTCTGCTGTTAAAGCCAAAGGAGTAACTGAGCAAAAGGCTATTTATAGAATTTGTATCAAGGCTTGTTTAGTGGCTATTGTGCTTATGGGAGCTGTATATACTGCTCTTGCTTATTTAGGTGCTACCTGTCCATCTGTATTGGGGTATTCAGCTAATGGTGGTATTATACTTTCTTCTGCCACCTATGTATTCTTTGGGGATGCAGGCAAGCTGGTATTGGCCTTTATTATTGGCTTCGCTTGTTTGACCACCAGTATTGGTGTCAGTGCAGCCTTTGCCAGCTATTATCAGTACGTGTCTGATGGTAGATTGGGATATAAGAAGCTGCTACTGGGAGCCACCTTATTCAGCTATTGGGCTGCTAATATGGGTTTAACAGAGTTGATTCGCATTTCTGTGCCATTTTTGGTGGCGCTTTATCCAATTTTTATAGTGTTGGTAATATTGTCTCTTTGTGATGATGTATTTCAGGGAAGCCCCCTGATTTATCGTCTAAGCATAGGTATGACCTTGCCTTTCAGTATTATGGATGGTTTGCAGGCAGCAGAGCTTCCATTGTCAGGTGTCCATGATTTCCTTATGGTCTATCTGCCACTTTATAGTGTTAATCTTGGTTGGTTATTGCCAGCCTTGGCAGGAGCTATAGTGGGAATGCTGTGGAATCAGATGCACAAGGGTCATCAGCCTTCCTAAAAAACGATAACGTCGGATTTTTTTACAAAGTCCGGCGTTCTTTTTTATAATTTAGCAGGATTTTGAATATTTTTGTTGAAATATATATGTAGCAGAAAGGTGTGATTTATATGAACAAGATTATTACTATAAGTCGTGAATTCGGTAGTGGCGGTCGTGAATTTGGTTGTCGCTTGGCGGAAAATCTCGGTATTAAATACTATGATAAAGAAATTATATCCAAGATAGCCAGCAAGGCAGATTTGTCTGAGGGATATGTTAAGGAGGTAGTGGAGAAGCGCCCTATGCCTTTGTTCCCAATGACCATTGGTGCTACCTTTGCAGCAGTAGGGGTGTATTATCCTCTTATGGTGGAGGAATCTGTTTATACGGCTCAAACCGAGGTGTTGCAGGAGCTGGCAGAGCAGTCTGACTGTGTTATTGTTGGACGCTGTGCTGACTATATTCTGCGGGATTATAATCCATATAAGATTTTCATCTATGCAGATATGCCTTCTAGAATTGCCAGATGTATGGAAAGGGCTACTCCAGAGGAAAAGCTGACAGAAAAAGAAATGAAGAAGAAAATCAATAATGTTGACGAAAGTCGTGCCAAATACTATGATTTTTACACAGGTCAGAAGTGGGGTGCACGTCAGAATTACAATGTCTGCATTAATACTACTGATATGGATATCAAAAAGCTGGCAGAAGCATATAGTCATATGCTAAAATAAAACAGTGTGATGATAAGGCCTCCGGGAGAGATGGGAAATTTCTACCGGAGGCTTGTATTAAGGAAGGAGCATACATTGAAGGAATTGGAGCGTATTGAAAGCTCTGCTAATAGCAAGCTAAAGCTGGTAAACAAGCTGCATAATCATAAATATCGCAAGGAAGAAAATCTTTTTGTAGCAGATGGAATACGTTTGGCTGAAATGGCCATCCATGCCCAGTGGCCTGTAAAATTTGCCTTGGCTGCTACAGAGTCTTTGAGCAATCCAAGGGTGGTTAAGGCGGTGGAGGAGCTGCAGGAAAGAAAATGCCCTGTCTATGAGCTGTCTCAGGACTTGTATAGCAAGGTATCAGATACCGTTAATGGTCAGGGGTTGCTATTGGTTATGGGACAGCGCCTTTTTACCTGGCAGGAGGTACTGACTGGCAAGGAGGGAGAAGCTCCTTTGTTGGCTGTTCTTGATGGGATTCAGGATCCTGGCAATGCTGGTAATATTATTCGTACTGCTGATGCCTTGGGTTGCACAGGAGTAATCTGCCTGACAGGTACGGTAGATTTGTTTAGTGACAAGGTAGTGCGGGCTTCTATGGGCTCTATATTCAATATTCCTTTTTTGGATAATGTGTCCAGGTGCACCTTTGTCGATGCCTGTCATGATAATGATGTTATTATGGTGGCTACAGCCCTGGATAAGCTTTCTCTTAAGCATTATCTGGCTGAGTATAACAGCCCTACAGCAGTGGTATTTGGCAATGAGGGCAATGGGGTTTCCCAAGAGCTGATGGAGGCAGTGGATCGCAAGGTGTACATTCCTATGTCTGGCAAGGCAGAGTCCTTAAATGTGGCCTCAGCCGCAGCCATTGTACTCTATGAGGCTAATCGTCAAAGAGCTATCCTCTAAAAATAAGCGTAAAAAGGTACTATTCAGATTAGATATGATAGTCTGAATAGTACCTTTTTGAATTTAGCTTGAATTAGCATCTATTAATTTAGCTAATGGTTACTGATGGGCGATCTAGAACCGTAGACAAAACTATAATGGAATGGGTTTTGCTAACGCCTGGCTGGGCTTTGAGGCGATTCAAAAGCTCTGCCAAGGTAGAGGTGTTACTGGTTTGTACCTTTAGGGTATATTCATAGTTACCAGTAATCCGGAAGCATTCCTTAACATCCCGTTCTGTAGAAACATAATTTACAAAAGCATCTGCGTTGCGCTGAAGCTTAAAGCCAATCTGAACCAAGGCCATGAGCTGCTTATCTACTAATGAAGGGTTCAGCATGGCGGTGAATTTCTGAATAACGCCAGAGGACTCTAAACGCTTAACACGCTCGCTAACAGCTGGCATGGATAGAGAAACAGCTTCGCTAAGGCTGGAAATAGTAGCTCGGCCGTTAGCCTGCAGCAAGCGCAGAAGTTCCTTGTCTATTTTGTCCAATTTGTACATGAAATCAACTCCTATACCATAGATGGAATGAATATTGCTAGGATTGTACAATACATTTGTTATTATTATAAAGGCTATCGCTTCAAAAGTAAATAAATATTTTGTTTTTGCCACAGAAAAGAGCAGGTAGGATTTTGTTTATCCTAACCTGCTCTTAACAAAATACTAATATATCCCTAACAATGTAAGCACAATATCTTTAAATTATGATTCTTTGCGAAGCACAGTTACCCGTAGGAAAAGGAACAGGAAGATAGCTGCAAAAACAAATCCCATTGGGTAGCTGACAGTTGTTGGCAACTGCAGTCCTTCCTTGGCCTGCAAAATATAGGTGGTAGTTACCACTGACATAAAAGTAGCAGGAATAGCCGCTACAAGATATGCTTTGGAACCCTTGAACTTACGATACATATATACTGCACCAGTCCAGAGAACAATCATAGCCAGAGTCTGGTTTGTCCAGGCGAAATACCGCCATACGATGGTGAAATTGATCTGAGAAAGCAAACCGCCTACAGCCAGCAGAGGTACAGCCAGATACAAGCGCTTGGTCTTGTTGCTCTGATCCAGGCCAATCCAGTCAGCCAGAGTCAAACGAGCAGAACGGAATGCGGTATCACCAGAAGTAATAGGGCAGGCAATTACGCCCAGCATAGCCATAACAGCACCAGCATAACCCATGAAGCCAACGCAGATTTCATAAACAGCCTTGTTCTGACCAACATCAGCCATAGCCTGCATCAAACCACCAGTGCTTTCATAGAAAGTAACACCAGCAGCAGCCCATACCAGAGCAATAACACCTTCAGCTACCATAGCACCGTAGAATACAGGACGAGCCATATGCTCATTTTTCAGGCAGCGAGCCATCAAAGGAGACTGAGTGGAGTGGAAACCAGATACAGCACCACAAGCAACAGTAATGAACATCAGAGGCCAAATAGGCAGATCCTTAGGATGCAGGTTCTGCAAGGTGATTTCGGGCATGGTATGACCACCTACGCCAGACAGCATGGCAAACATAATACCAAAAGCCATAATCAGCAAGCAGGCACCAAATAATGGATAGAAGCGAGCAATCAAGGTATCAATTGGCAACAGGGTAGCCAGGAAGTAGTAAGCCAAAACAACTAACAGCCACATGGTTGGATCCATGCCGGTCAGCATTGCCAGCAGATTAGCTGGGCCAGTCATAAATACAGTACCTACTAGAACCAGCAATACAACGGAGAAAAGACGCATAAGCTGCAGCATGAATTTGCCAAGATAGTGACCTACAACCTCGGAGATACTCTTACCGTTTTCACGGAGAGAAATCATACCAGACATGTAATCGTGCACACCGCCGGCAAAGATAGTTCCGAAAACAATCCAGAGATAAACGCTTGGCCCCCAAAGCGCGCCGCCCAGAGCACCGAAGATTGGACCGAGCCCGGCAATGTTCAAAAGCTGAATCATAAATACCTTCCAAGTAGGAAGCGGAATGTAGTCAACACCATCATTAATACGCACAGCAGGTGTTGGCTCGTCAGTTGGCTTGAAGATTGTGTCCACCAGCTTACCATAAACCAGGAAGCCGATAATCAGCATGGCCAAACAACCGAGGAATGAATACATAAATATACCCCCTTAAAATAATACCAATCATCCTTATGAATAAGGAAATAGTTCATCAATGCAGTCTGCTTAAATGAATTTTCTCCTATCTATAAGAGTACAGCTGCTAATCACTGCACAAAATGATGATAAAAAATATTTAGTACGACATAATAATAACACTGTTGATGGAAAATGTCAAAAAATTCTCAATAAAAACAAGCGAATCGGGTTAGGGTAATTAAGCTGTGCTGGATTTATATTTATGAATATAAGCTTTTATGTATTTTGAAAATGGCATATGTCAAAAATTCAGTTGACATTAATTAAACAACTATTATAAGATTAATATAAATTACAACGAGTCGTATTAAAGGAGGAGTTATTATGGCAGTTATAAGTATTACTAAGGATAATTTCCAGCAGGAGGTAGTGGCATCCTCTCAGACCGTATTGGTGGATTTCTGGGCAACCTGGTGTGGCCCTTGCCAGATGATGGGGCCGATTTTGGAGGAGCTGGCCACTAAGCATCCTGAAATCAAGGTAGGAAAAATCAATGTGGACGAACAGCCAGAGCTTGCAATGCAATTCCAGATAGATGCCATTCCTGCGTTGATGGTATTTAAGGAGGGGAAGGCTGTGGCTCAAACTGTAGGTTTACAGCCAGTAGAGAACCTTGAGCAGCTGCTATAAGGTAGTTTGTTATGGCTAGACCAACAAAATGCCGGCGCATTTGTCATATGCCACTGGTGCAGGAATTTACGCCAGTGGGCCAGCCGGAAGATGAGCCGATTATTCTAAATCTGGATGAATATGAAGTCATCCGCCTTATGGACAGAGAGGGAATGTCCCAGCAGGGATGCAGCAAGCGCATGGGCGTGGCCAGGACTACAGTGCAGAAAATCTACGAAACAGCTCGTCGCAAGGTGGCTAACGCCTTGGTAGAGGGCAGGCCACTCAAAATTCAAGGTGGAGATTTTCAACTTTGCGAGGGTAATGATTGTCTGGAGCAGGAATGTTTCAAACGCTGTGGACATGGCTGTTATTGTGGCAAACACTGCTGTCATCACAAGCAGATGTAAATTTATTTATTCTTCCTAGTTGTAATGTAGAGCACTGGCAGAATAATCAGAATCGTGCCTGCGATTTCCGGCAGCTGGAATAACACATCCAGAAGCAGGACAGAAAAGACAATAGATGCTAAAGGCTCCATAGCATTAAGAATACTGGCTTCCTGGGGAAGTATATATTTGGTGCTGGAAACATAGGCCCAGAAGGATATGGCTGTACCTAAGATGCAAATGTAAGCCAGACTGAGGATAGCATCAATATCCAAGATACCAGGATAGGAAAGGGGCGGATATATTAGAGATATGGCTGCCCCGCCTATAAGCATAGCCCAGCCAACTACCTGAGCTGAAGGCCATCTCATAAGCAGCCAGCGGGGAGATACAGTGTAGCAGGCTGCAGCAAGGGCACTAAGAATACCCCAGAACAAAGCTTTTTCGGAAACACTTAGAGTGGTAAGACTGCCGTGAGTTACTAACAGGGCTGTACCAAGTATGGCCAGAATGGCGCAAATTACCTGTCCCAGCTGAGGCAGCTTTCTTTCTCGCAGAGCTATCCAAAGCAAAATCACCACAGGCATTAAATATTGGATAATTGTGCCTGTTGGAGCATTGCTATAGGCAATCGCCGCAAAATAGGTATATTGCACAGCCATCATGCCAAAAATCCCAAAGAATAGCAGTCTGTATCTGCTAGCCTTGTCCCGCCAGATATTGATAATATTATTGCCATAAACAAAACGGTCAATTAATAACAGGATAAAACCAGCAGTTATAGTTCGTATGGCTGTAAGATAATCTGCGGTCATACCTCTATCCTGAAGCAGAAACTGTGCCGCCACTCCAGAGCCGCCCCAGAAAATGGAACCCCCTACAGCCAGTATAATTCCTTTTAATCTATTGGAAACTGTCATCATAAATCACCCTTTAAAGCTAGTTAATACCCATATACACTACAACAAATACGTTTATTTGTCCAATACTAATTTAGGCAATAGCATACGCAAAAAAGGGATGGAAGTTATTTTTACGAATCAATTATTTTTAAAATAACGAAATTTTTTCAAAAAAGTGTTGACAATGATTAGTTTCCCCTCTATAATAGTCAATGTTGCGAGGCGCTAAGGCCTCAGAAAAATGTCTCACTAGCTCAACTGGTAGAGCATCTGACTCTTAATCAGCAGGTTCGG
>DAVZJH010000016.1:0-30001 GCA_052272885.1 Anaerovibrio sp.
TAATAAATAATCCGATATAGATTTTGCATTATATGGTATATCGAAAAAGAGGTGTATCGGGATAAAAAGGCTGCGACGGCTTGCAGAAGAGCATATGAACACCTTTGCTATCCGCTGTGGCAACAAATAAGATGATACGGCCACCTGCTTATATTGGGCAGGTGGATTTTGTTTGCCCGATATGGTAGAATGATATTCAAAGTAAATGTAGCTATCAGATTGGTTTTGATGAAGTCGGCTAAATGCCGTAAAACGGGGCAAATCGAGGCATTTTAGGAGGAGAATTCATGAGTAAATCTATACTTTTCGTATGCCACGGCAATATATGTCGTTCTACAATGGCGGAATTTGTTATGAAGGATTTGGCTAGGAAGGCTGGTCGGGAGAAGGAGTTTGAAATTGCTTCTGCGGCTACCAGTCGAGAAGAGATTGGTCATGATATTCATCATGGTACCAAGGCAATATTACAGGCTAAGGGAATTCCTTTTGCTAGCCGTCAGGCTGTGCAGATGAGCAAGAATGATTATCGTTATTACGATTTAATTGTAGCTATGGATAAGGAAAATCTGTGGGGCATTAGCAGGATTATTGATTTTGACAGAGATAACAAAGTGAAGCTTTTGTTATCCTATGCTGGTGAACCTGCTGGAGAGGTAGCAGATCCTTGGTACACTGGTGATTTTGAAACAACCTATAGGGATGTTTTGGCAGGCTGTCAGGGAATCTTGGACAGCTATCCTCCTATGGAGGAAACTTAATCATGTAAGGATGAAAATTTTTTATACTGGGAGTAATATATGATTACAAAAGAATTGATAAATGAAATTAATGAACTATCAAGAAAGCAGAGGTCTGTAGGCTTGACTCCAGAGGAAAAGGAACGCCAGGCAGAGCTGCGGCAGGCTTATTTGGTAGGTTTTCGAGAGAATATGAAAAACGTGTTGGATAGAATAGAGATTGTAGATAAGGCTGATTAAGACCAATTAATTTTTTGTGTCAACAGACCGTTGATATGTTTTAATTTTGACACAATTGAAATTTTGTTCTCACAAAGAGACTATTTGTTATACAAATTATGAAAAAATAAGTGTTATTTATAGTTTTTGTTGACAATAAAATCCAAAGACTTTATACTTGATTTATAGAGATTGTTAGGGGTAACATTGGAGTTTTTCGGGGTTATAAAGTAAGTATGTTTTATGTTTAAGGAGATGTTTTATATGTCCACTAGTGCAACAAATTTTGGTCCTGTAAAGATTACCGAAACCGTATTGCGTGATGCTCATCAGTCCCTTTTAGCAACACGTATGCGTACCGAGCAGATGCTGCCAATGCTTTCTGCTCTGGACAAAATCGGCTACAATGCTCTTGAGGCATGGGGCGGTGCAACCTATGATACCTGCCTGCGTTTCTTGAATGAGGATCCTTGGGAGCGTCTTGATACATTGAAGGCACATCTGAATACTCCTATCCAGATGCTGCTTCGTGGCCAGAATCTGCTGGGCTACAACCATTATTCTGATGATGTGGTTCGTGCTTTTGTAAGAAAGGCTTCTGAGCATGGTGTTGGTGTATTCCGTATTTTTGATGCACTGAACGATGTTACTAATCTGCGTACAGCTATTGATGCGGCTTTGAAGGCAAAGGAGAAGCCACATGTACAGGGCTGTCTGGTATATACTGTAAGTCCATTCCATACCAATGAGACTTTCGTAGAGCTGGCCAAGGAGCTGCAGGAGATGGGGGTTCATTCCATCTGCATCAAGGATATGTCTGGTCTGTTGAAGCCTTATGTAGCTGAGGATTTGGTTCGCAAGCTGAAGGCTGCTGTGGATCTGCCAATTGAGTTGCATACTCATTATACTTCTGGCTTTGGTTCCATGACCTATCTGAAGGCTATTGAGGCTGGTGTAGATATTATTGACTGTGCTCTGTCTCCATTGGCTAATGATACTTCTCAGCCATGTACTGAAACTATGGTAGCTACCTTGGAGGGTACTGAGAGAGATACCAAGTTGGATCGTCAGGCTATGGATCCTATTGCTAAGCATTTCCTGCAGGTTAAGAAGGATATTATGAAGGAGTTTAACCTGCCTGGTTACTTTGATGTAAATCCAAAGGTTTTGGACTTCCAGATTCCTGGTGGTATGCTGTCCAACCTGGTAAATCAGCTGAAGGCTATGGGGGCTGCTGATAAGTATCAGGAGCTGCTGGATGAGATGCCTCGTGTACGTGAGGATTTGGGCTTCCCTCCATTGGTAACTCCATCTTCTCAGATTGTTGGTACTATGGCTACCATGAATGTAATTATGCAGGCTAACGGTCAGCCTCGTTATTCTATGGTTCCTAATGAGGTTCGTGATCTGGCTCGCGGTAAGTTTGGTAAGACTCCAAAACCAGTTAAGCCAGAGGTATTGGCTGCTATGAAGATTAAGCCTGAGGAAATGATTACTGACTGTGCTGTTGAGGATGCCAAGGCACCTAAGATGGCTGATTTCCGTAAGGAACTGGCTGCCAAGAAGGTCGAGAAGAAGCTGGCTGGTATCAAGGCAAGCTTGGCTAGCGTTGATGCAGATATCTATGAGCAGGTTCGTGATTCTCAGATTGCTAAGGTTCTGGAGGAGATTCCAGAGGAGGATGTTCTCTCCTACGCTCTGTTCCCACAGGTTGCTTTGGACTTCTTTGAGAAGAACGGTCGCCTCTAATCAGAGCAAAACATTATATGATTTATTGGATGGCGGGGATTTTCCCCGTCATCTTTTACTTTCTGGCGAAATCGCCCTACCTATTTTCAAGTGATTGTTGTATAATCATAGTTGGATATCTTGTTTGTCTGCTTAGGCAGGGAAATTTATTTTTTAGTTTGGTTTATGAAAATTTATAATAAAGGACGGATGAAAATGGTTTCAGAAAAGATGCATACCTTGGGTACAAAAAAATCTACTATTCGCACGATTTTCGAATATGGCAGAAAAAGAGCAGCTGAGGTAGGGGAGGAAAATGTTTATGATTTTTCCATTGGCAATCCTAATGTGCCTGCGCCAGAGGCTGTAAAAACTGCAATTATAGATATTCTGAATACTGTTGATAGCTGTACTCTTCACGGCTATACAATTGCTCCTGGTGATCCTCAGGTTCGTCAGACCATTGCTGAAAGCATTAACCGTCGTTTTGACACTAATTTTGCTAGCAAAAATCTCTTTATGACCAGCGGTGCGGCTGCGGCCATTACTATTTGCTTCAAGGCTCTCCATGAGGATGAGGCTGATGATGAGTTCCTTACCTTTGCCCCATATTTCCCAGAATATGGTTGCTTTGTGGAATCTGTAGGCTCTAAGTTGAAGGTGGTGCCTGCCAATACTGAGAATTTCCAGATTCAGTTTGATAAATTTGAGGAAATGCTTACTCCAAAGACCAAGGCTGTAATTGTTAACAGCCCAAACAATCCTAGTGGCGTTGTTTATTCCGAGGAAACTATCAAAAAGCTGGCAGATATTCTGGAGGCCAAGTCGCAGGAATTTGGTCATCCTATCTTTATAATCTCTGATGAACCATATCGTGAGCTGGTTTATGGCAACCTGCAGGTACCTTATATTCCTAAATATTATAAAAACACACTGGTATGTTATTCCTGGAGCAAGTCCTTGTCCCTGCCAGGTGAGCGTATTGGTTATATTGCTGTGCCTGACGAGGTGGCAGATTTTGGTATGGTTTATGGTGCTATTGCTGGTGCGGCCAGAGTTCTGACTCATGTTAATGCTTCCTCTCTGTTCCAGCGGGTGGTGGCACGCTGTGTGGATGAGCCATCCAATATTGCTGCCTATGAGCGCAATGGCAATTTGCTGTATAACGGTTTGTTGGAGGCTGGTTTTAGCTGTCAGAAACCACAGGGAGCTTTTTATTTGTTCCCACAGGCTTTGGAGGCAGATGATAGAGCCTTCTGTGAGCGGGCCAAGAAATATGATTTGCTGCTGGTGCCTGGCTCCGATTTTGGTTGTCCTGGTTATTTCCGCGCTGCGTACTGCATCAAGGAGGACACCATCCGCCGTTCCCTGCCAGCCTTTAAGAAGCTGGCTGCAGAATATGGTAAATAAAAATGAATTTTCATGGCTTGAATCAAAAGCAGCAAAGTGTAGCAAAGGAGCTGGAGCAGAATATTCTGCTTCTGGCTTCTGCTGGCACGGGAAAAACCAATACCCTAGCCTACAGAATTGAAAATATTTTGGACCAAAAGCTGGCTAAGCCAGAGGAAATAGTCTGTTTGACCTTTACCAACAAGGCCTGTAATGAAATGAAGGACCGTATTAATTCCATAGCGGGAGGAGCTGCTGTGGATGTTATGGTCAAGACAATTCATGGTTTTTGCTATGAGATTCTGCGCTGGGCAGCCAGACAGGATAGTGATATTTTTGGGGATTTTGGAGTTTTTGACGAGACGGATTGTCTGGAATTGATTGCCAATCTGAAATATGTTAATAGCGAAAAGGCCGGTGTATTTCAGAAGCTGATAAATCTGGTGAAGGAATATAGAGGAGAGTATAATCTTTTCTCCCAGCATCCAGAGAAAGATTATGAGCAGGTAATACTGCGTCTGAGGGATAAAAATCCCCAACGCTTGTCAGATGCGGCCAAGGGCTTTGAAAATATTCTAATGATTTTTGATGCTCATTGTGGTGAGATTCTTAAGGAATATGACGATATGCTAAGAGAAAATCATGCTGTGGATTTCAATGATTTAATCAATGAAGCCTATCGTCTGTTGCAACAGGAAGATGTGGCCAAGGCTTGGCAGCAGCGTTTCAAGTTCTGGTGTGTAGACGAGGTGCAGGATATTAGCCGGCTGGAATATAGTTTGCTGACAAGAATGTTTGGCAACAACAATCTTCTTTTGTGTGGTGATATTTTTCAGACTATTTATGAGTGGCGAGGTTCGGATCCTACATTTATCAACCAAAGCTATGTCAAGGACTACATGCCTAGACTGGTGGTGTTTAATGAAAACTATAGGTCAACGGCTAATTTGCTGTTGGCAGGTTTTGGCTATTTAAAGAATACCTTCCCACAGCAGGTAGCAGGTTTGTTTCCAGAGGATGCGGTGCCTGTGAATGGTACACCAGGAGAGCTGGTAGTGCATAAATCTCTGTGGAGTACCAAGGTGGAGGCTAGCTGGATTTATGAAAAGCTGCAACAGCTACAGCCAGAGGATTTGTCCAAGGTGTGTATTTTGACCAGAGCCAATTGGTATGCCAAGGAATTATCCAAAGCTTTTGTTCAGATTATGGCGCAAAGGCGACAGCAGTATCAGGCTGGACAGAGAGAGCAGCAGGATTTTCCATTAGAATTTATGTTGGTGGATGAGTTCAAATTTTTCCGCCGACAGGAAATCAAGGATGTGGTGGCGGCTTTGCGACTGCTGATTAATCCCCAGGATAGCAGTAGTATGTTGAGACTTCTGAAGCGCTTTGGTCGGCGTATTGGTCCGGCTACCATTGCCAAAATTCAGTCTGAGGAATATCAGCAGGCAGGTATCAGAATTACGGATTTGCTTCATCCTTCCACGCAGAAATATGCAGAGCCCTATGAAATGCTGCTGCGCCAGCTGGAGTGTGGCCAAGTGGTGGTTTTTGATGTGGAGGCCACAGGACTGGATACAGCTAGAGATGAAATTATCCAGATTGCCGCCATTAAGGTGGATTTGCAGGGGCAGGAAATAGCTAGATTTGTCCGGTATCTTCAGGCGGGCAAATCTGTTGGTTTGTCAGAGCAGGTGCACCATATTAGTGATGCCTATTTGCAGGAAAATGGTGTAGAGCCTGGTGAGGCGCTGCAGGGCTTTTGTGAATTTGCTCAGGGAAGCGTTATTGTGGGCCATAATGTGGTTTTTGATTTGACTATATTGGCTAGTCAGTTAAGACGGTTGGGGTTGCCTCCCTTGAATATACTGGCCTTTTATGATACCTTGGATATTTACCGTCGTTTTTATCCACAGCTGCCCAATTATAAGCTGGAATATCTAGGAGAGGTTTTTCATGTACAGCACAAATCATCTCATGATGCTTTTGATGATATATGTGCTACTGGAGAAATTTTGCTTCATGCTGTAAAGGAAAATATTTTGCCAGATAGGGATCTTCGCCGCAGTTATCTCAGCAAATATGTGAATCTATTTGGTCCCTTGGCTAAAGCCTTTGAGGAAATGAGAAACAAAATTCAAGTACTGCCTTTGCCTAAGCTGGTGGTAGAGGTGATTATGTCCTTGGGAATCAACAGCTTTTATGCCAAGGAGGAGCCTCGTCTGGAGAATCTGCGTCAGCTGGTACGTTATAGTCGAGAGCTTATGCAGCTGCCGGATAGGGTGGTTCAGGAAGATACCTATGATGCCTTGCAGGAATTTTTGCGTTTGACCGCTATGTCTGATACAGAGCTGGATTTGATGCTGAAGGAGCATCCAAAGATTCCGATTATTACCATTCATCAGGCTAAGGGCTCGGAATTTGATACTGTTTTTCTAACTGGTTTGCAGGAGGGAGTTTTTCCTACTAGAATTGCCCTGAAAAAGGATGATGTAACGGAGGAGGCCAGATTGTTCTATGTGGCTATTACTAGAGCCAGACGTCGGCTTTTCCTTACTTCTGTAGCGGAAAGACAGCATGCTGTGTGCAGGTTTATAAAGAACATTCCTCAACAGTATATTTTGGAGGATCGGAAATAAAACCTCTTGACTAAAGCAATGTCTAGGTAGTAATATCTTTATGGTATTGATTTAAATTGTAAATAAATGTGAGGTGAATGACAATGGACGCAGGACCTGAACCCAGGGACACGCCTAAATTAAATAGGGGGACTGTATCCCTTGTCATGCCCTTTTCTGCTATATAGAGTTTGGGATTGCTGATTTTGGTATGATGTTGGATAGAGTCCCCGTACTGAAAGGAGCAATTTTATAATGCTGAAGATTTATAAGTCTTTGGACAGCGGTCCTTTACAGGAGCTGACCCTGAAAACATTGGAAAGCGGTGCCTGGATTAATATTGTAGACCCTACGCCTTATGAGTTGAAGGTAGTGGGGAATCTTACCGAGGTTGAGCCGGATTTCCTTCGTTCCGCCTTGGATGATGAAGAGCGTTCTCATATTGATATAGAGGACGACAATGTTATGATTTTGACCAATGTGCCAGTGGTGCGGGATACAGGCAGCTACGATACTTTGCCTTTGGCTATCATTGTTACAGAGGAATACATCATTACAGTATGCTTGGAGGAGACACCGGTGTTGTCTTATTTTAATGAAAAGACAGCCAGGCTGTTCCGCACCTTCAAGAAAACCAGATTTCTGTTTCAGATTCTCTATAGAACAGCTACCTTTTATTTGCGGTATCTGCGTCAGATTAGTAATCAGTCGGATGAAATTGAGAGTAAGCTGAGACATTCCATGAACAATCAGGAAATTCTGAAGCTGTTGGAGCTGCAGAAAGCTCTAACCTTCTTTAATGCATCTCTGCGATCTAATGGTGCTGTATTGGATAAGCTGATGCGGCTTCGTACAACTACCTCCATGCAGCCTATGCTGAAATACTACGAGGAGGACGAGGATCTGCTGGAGGATGTTATCATTGAGAATAAGCAGGCTCGGGAAATGGTTGAAATGTACAGCAAGATTATGGGTCGGCTGGCAGACACCTTTTCGTCGATTATTTCCAACAATCTGAACCAGGTAATGAAATTCCTGGCTTCAGTAACCATTTTGTTGGCTATTCCTACAGTTATTTCCAGCTTCTTTGGTATGAATGTGCCAGTACCTATGGAGGAAACTCCTTTTGCGTTTTGGTATATTTTCTTTTTTGCTGGTGCTTTTGCAGCTGTCTGCGGTGTGCTGTTGTGGAAAAGGGATATGTTTTAAACCATAAAAAAGGCATGTGTAATAGGAAGATTCCTGTTACGCATGCCTTTTTGTTTGCTTTGATTCCTGTCAAAGCAGGGGAAGCTTATTTAATTAAGCAAATAGATTTCAATAAACTGGCGGCCAAACCAGATGGCCTCTTCATGGGTGTCAAAGGCAATATCAATGGTATTGCCCTGAATATTCCAGCCAATATCCTCCGCAACGGCTATACCATAGCCTGGGATATAAACAGAAGTACCCATAGGTATATAGTTAGGATCTACGGCAATAACTCCACGACGGAGAGGAGTGCCAGAGGCGGTATATTTCCCCATACCAGGGTCCTGAGGGCTGTAGGCATAGGCTTCCACGGTTATAACTCTCGCATTGGACAAATCTACTTCCTCAGTAGCATGGGCAGAAGCAACTGAGGTTATCAGGAGAAGTAACAGTGCTAAAATCGCTGTTAGACCGAATTTTTTGTTTTTCAAAATTCCACAACCTTTCTGATAAAATTTTTATTTATTTTATCACACATGACGAATGGTGTCAAAATATGAGACAAGATAAGCGCGTTTACTATTGATTGTTAGCAAAAAAATATTGGCATGGATATTGACACCGACTGAACAATCGGTTATAATCTAAAACATGAGACAAGCAAAGGAAGAAAAACGCAATCGAATATTGGAAGCAGCCTCTTTGCTAATAGCAGAAGGAGGCTTGGAAGGCCTTAGTATGTCCAAGCTGGCTAAGATGTCAGGAGTGCCTCAGGCTTCAATCTATGTTTATTTTGCCAGCAAAGAGATTTTGCTGAAGGAGTTATTTGCCTACACTGAGGAATATATTTGCCAATATCTTATTGATGGCTTCGACATGAGTCAGCCTGTAGAGGATTGCTTCAAGGAGTATTCTCGAAGAATGATTCAGCTAGGAGTGGATCATCGAGATAAGATTCTGGTACACGAACAGTTTCTAGCTACCAGCAAAAGTCGCAATCTTGATTTGCAGCAGATAGCTGTTTTTTATGAGCCATTATATGAATTTGTGGAGAGAGGCCAAAGGGAAGGGCTGATTAAGGGAGGAGCCCCCATAGTGATTCTAAGTTATTTCGCCATGCCTATCAATGGTATTCTATTCGGCGATATGATTTGGCAAAATACCCCTGAGCAGATATGGTATGATTGGCTTTTTAGTATGAGCTGGGATGCTATACGTGTACATAAGGATTAATTGTGCTATAATATTTCTTAAATCAAATGATTAGGAGATAATAGCATGAAAATAACAAAATCTACATGGCCTATAAAGGTAGGGGCAGTGGCAGGTCTTTGTCTACTCTTTGGCATTGTTTATGTTTTAGACCCGGCTTTCTGGGGGGAGCTGTGGGATGTATGTCTTAGCGGCGATATGCATCGCATTGCTGCCTATATCAATTCCTTTGGAGCTTGGGCTATGGTATTCAGTTTTTTTCTGGTACTGTGTGTCAATGCCATAGGCTTTCCGCCAGCCATGATTTTTTCTGCTGCCAATGCCCTGATTTTTGGCATTGTGCCAGGTATTGCCCTGGCTTGGATTGCTGAAACGGCAGGCTGTGCTATGAGCTTTGTCCTGCTGAGATTTTTGTTTCGGGATGCAGCGGAGGATGTGATATCCAAGCACAAATCCTTGCAAAAGATTGATGATTTCAGCGGTGAAAGAGGCTTTCGGATTATGCTGATTGCCAGAATTATTCCTTATTTGCCATCAGGCCTGTTAAATGCCTTGGGTGCTGTAAGCCGACTGAGTTTCAAGGAATTTACCCTTGCTGCCCTTATAGGCAAGCTGCCATCTACAGCTATTGAAGCCATGATAGGCCATGATGCAGTAACTGCCGGAGAAAATCCCCATAGATTGGTATTCTCCTTGGTTCTGGCAGCTGTAATGATTTTGGGATTTATTATTTACGAAAAAAGACAAAAGAAAAAAAGTTAGTAAGGTCACGGGAAGGAAATATGCAGAGTTTGCCAGATTTTATTTTCCGTGGCTAAAAATAAAATCTAGGGGGAATATCTATGGAAGAAAAGAAAAGGCGTATTTTTTTTCTCGATAATCTAAAGGCTTTTATTGTCTGCCTGATGATTGTCTTTCATGTAGCCCTATGCTACATGGCTTATGCACCAGAGTGGTGGTACACAGTGGACAAGGGAGATCCGCAGTTTTCCTTTACCATACTGGTTATGTGGGCAGATATTTTTATTATGCCGGTGATGTTTTTCATCTCAGGCTATTTTGGCTTAATGTCATTAGTGAAGCAGACAGATGGCAGATTCTGGAAAAGCAAGCTGGTGCGGATAGTTATCCCTTGGATTGCGGGTGTAGTTATCCTGGCTCCGCCTGTCACCTTTATCATGTTTGCCAGCCGGGGTATTCCTATGGACTATGTCCATGATTATCTCTTTAATCTGTTTCTTTTTGGCCCTTGCTTTAGCCATGTGCAATATTGGTATCTGGGGCTTCTGACATATTTGTACATTCTGCTTTATGTATTCTGCAAGCTAAAGCCAGATTTCAGAAGGCAGCTGCCTGCCTCCATACCGGGAGCCAAGCTCTTTGTGGGTTTTACAATTTTGAGCTTTGTCTGTACTGTGGGAGGCTATATGTATACCGGTGGCAATAACGATTTGTGGACCTTTATCTGGCCTGTAATGGTATTTCAGCCTAGCCGAGTGTTATTGTATCCTTTGTATTTCTTTTTGGGGGCTTATGCTTGGCGTCATCAGTGGTTTACCCAGGGTGGTTACAAGGCCGATCCAACTAAATGGCTGCCAGCCTTTATTGTAACCAGTGTGGCTTATATATTCTATTGCATTATGGGAGCACAAACGGCTGCCAGCATGGAACAGTATATGATTGTTAAGGCTGCTATACATATTTTATTTGTTTTGTCTGCTGTCTTTGGGCTTTTGGCTATCTTCCAGTCCCAGCTGGACTATACCAATAAATTCCTAGGAGAGCTGGCTGCTAACAGCTATAATATGTATTATACCCATATGGGGCTGGTTATGCTAATAGCTTGGTATTTTGTCCAATTTGATTGGTCAGCCTATGTAAAATATATCATGGTATCCTTGCTGTCCTTATTGGCCAGTTATTTGACTGGTAAGCTGTTGATGATTTTCCCTTGCTTTGCCTCTGGCAAGAAGGCGAAAAAATGACGGTATGGGCCTAGAAAATAAGTAAAAATAAGACTCTGAGTGACTTGATTTTTTGCTCAGAGTCTTTTATTATGTTAAGAGGGATTCTATCTGATATTATAGTGATAAAATCTCAATTTTGTCATAATCTAGGGGAGGAATTATCCATGATTATATTGGCATCTGCTTCACCACGACGGAGAGAGCTTTTGCAGCAGATTGGCTGTAGCTTTCGAGTAGAAGTTAGTCAGGCTGAGGAAGTGGATTGTCAGGGACTACAGCCATCTGTAGTTGTCAAGAAAAATGCCTATCTCAAGGCAGCAGCTGTAGCAGCTCATTATCCGGATGTGCCGGTACTGGGAGCGGATACAGTGGTTAGTCTTGATGATGATATATTTGGTAAGCCTAAGGACAAGGAGCAGGCCAGAGAAATGCTGACAAGGCTATCCGGCAGAACACATCAGGTGTCTACAGGTATAGCTATTGTCTGGCACAATCAGATCTGGCAGGCATATGAGACGACGGAGGTAGATTTTGCCCCGCTTTCTCTGGCAGAAATAGACCGTTATCTTGCTACCGGCGAGCATGCTGACAAGGCTGGTGCTTATGGTATTCAGGGACGGGCTGCTGTGTTTATTGAACAAATTAGAGTGTCCTATTCCAATGTCGTAGGTTTGCCGCTTCATTGTCTATATGGTCTTGCCCAGAAAGCGGGGATTGATTTATATGGCAATGGTGAGGGATCTTCCAGTTGAGGAAAGGCCCAGAGAAAGGCTTTTGGCTTTAGGACCAGGATTTTTGAGCAATGCGGAGCTTTTGGCTATCCTGCTTAGGAACGGGTTTCGAGAGAAATCTGCTCTGGATATGGCTGGGGATGTGCTGAAGCAATGCGGACCGGATGGTATAGGCGGTTTAGTAAGGCTGTCTATTGCTCAGCTAGGTCAAATGAAGGGGATAGGAACAGCCAAGGCAGCTGAATTAATGGCTGCGGTGGAACTGGGGCGGCGCATGGCCACTCACAGTGCCAAGCAAAAATTGATAGTTACCTGTCCAGAGGATGCTGCGGAATATGCTTTTCCCAGATTCAAATATGAGGAGCGGGAGCATTTTGCAGTAATATTAATGAATATAAAGAACCATATTTTATCTATGCCGGTTATTTCTATTGGCAGCCTTACAGCTTCGGTGGTTCATCCCAGAGAGGTGTTCAGGGCGGCAATTCAGCAAACGGCGGCTTCCATGATTCTGGTGCACAATCATCCAAGTGGAGATCCAACTCCCAGCAAGGAGGATATTGCTACTACCAGAAGAATTGTGGAGGCAGGAAAGCTAATGGATATTCCTGTGCTGGATCATATTATTTTGGGAAATAATAAATATATTTCCCTAAAAGAAAAAGGTGTGATAAAATAAAGATTGCTGTATATATAATATGGCGACGGTATATCTTTGAAGGGAGAAATTTTTAACATGTGGAATCTTTTTGGTGGTTTGTCCCACGATATGGGTATTGATTTAGGAACAGCAAATACATTGGTTCATATTAAGGGCAAGGGCATTGTCCTCCGTGAGCCTTCTGTAGTGGCAATAAAGAGTGATACTGGGGATGTTTTGGCTGTAGGTGACGAGGCAAAGCGGATGATTGGCCGTACTCCAGGCAGCATTGTAGCTATTCGCCCTATGAAGGATGGCGTTATTGCAGATTTTGATGTAACTCAGGCTATGTTGAAATATTTTATTCGCAAGGCTATGAACACCAAGTCTTTTGTTCGTCCTCGGGTGGTAGTCGGCGTACCTTCTGGTGTTACTGAGGTGGAGAAGCGGGCTGTTATTGATGCAGCTCAGCAGGCTGGTGCTAGAGAGGCTTATCTCATTGAGGAGCCAATGGCAGCGGCTATTGGTGCAGGCCTGCCTGTAGAGGAGGCTACTGGCTCCATGGTTGTAGATATTGGCGGTGGTACTACTGAGATTGCGGTTATTTCTTTGGGTGGTATTGTTACCAGTTGTTCCATTCGCATTGGTGGCGATGAAATGGATTCTTCCATTATGCAGTACATCAAGCGTGAATACAACCTGCTGATTGGTGAGCGTACTGCTGAGGAGATTAAGATTAATATTGGTACTGCCATTGTAAATCCAAATCAGGACAAGACTATGGATATTCGCGGTCGTGATCTGGTTAGCGGTCTGCCAAAGACTGTACGGATTAAGTCCAGCGAGGTTTGTGAAGCCCTCAGCGAGCCTGTACACAAGATTGTGGATGCTGTAAAGGGCACCTTAGAAAAGACTCCGCCTGAGCTGGCAGCTGATGTTATGGATCATGGCATTATGATGACTGGTGGCGGCTCCTTGCTGAACAGCCTAGATAAGCTGCTGAGCAATGAAACTGGCATGCCTGTCCTGGTTTCTGAGGATGCACTTTCTTGTGTAGGCGAGGGCACTGGCCGTTCTTTGGAGAACATTGAGCTGTTGAAGCGTGTTGTGATGACTACAAAGAAGTTGAGATAAAATGAACAGGGTACGACGGGATAAAAATTCACATAGGACTATATGGTTACTGGTTTTCGTGGCAGTAAGCGTCTTTGTGATTATATTTTTTGCAGCCAGGGGCAGATTTACTGCCCCTTTAGGCAGTATAGCAGCTACAGGGGCTTTGGCTCCTTTTCAGCGTGCGGTATCTTGGGCGGGCTATCAGATTAACGGTGTAACATCATCTATCTGGGAACTGGTATCTGCTTATTATCAGAATGAGCTGTTGAAAAATGAAGTAGTTCAGCTGAGACAGCAAAATCTGACTGCCAGTGAATATGCCGCGGAAAATGAGAGGCTGCGCAACCTTTTGGGCTACAAGCAGGCTGCCAGACAATTTGATTTGGAGGCAGCCCAGGTTATAGGCCGGGAGCAGGCTACCTGGACAAGTATGATTGTTATCAACAAGGGAACCAGCGATGGTATTGCGAAAAATATGCCTGTGGTAACAGAAAAGGGATTGGTTGGTGTTGTTACAGAGGTTGCTCCTAATGCAGCCAAGGTACAGCTTATTTTGGACCCCCGTTGTTCTGTAGGCACCTTGATTCAGCGTCCTGAGTCAAGGGTGGCTGGTATTGTACAGGGAAGTATTGCAGATGCCATGACCCCTAATATGATTAATATCCCCAAAAATTCCGATGTGGTAGAGGGGGATATGGTTATTACTTCTGGCTTTGGAGGTATCTACCCCAAGGGAATCGCCGTTGGAACAGTGGATTCCTTGGAGGATGATGGCGGCGGTTTGTTGAAGATTGCTGTGCTGAAGCCTGCGGTGGATTTCCAAAAGCTGGAGGATGTGTTGGTTATTACAGCCTCCAGAGAGGCACCACCTGCACCTTTGACACCACCTGCTCAGACTCCGGGGACGGAAACTGACAAGGATGGCAATTTCATCAATGGAGAAAAGGCAGAGGATAAATAGTTATGAATATTTTCTTGGGCTGGCTGGTAATGGCCTTGGGGCTATATGTGCTGCAATCCTCCTTTCTACCATTGATGTTCTTTCATGGTATAGGGCCGGATTTGTTGCTTTTGCTGACTATTTCCTACGCCTTTCTCAAAGGAAACAAGCTGGGAAGCTTTATGGGCTTTTTACTAGGTCTTTTTGAGGATCTGGCCACTGGCAGTTTTTTAGGTGTGAATATATTTATTAATATGCTGGTAGGCTTTGGCTGTGGAACTTTTTCCAACAGGGTGCTGCGGGATAGCTTTATTTTGCCTGTTGCTGCTTCCTGTGTGGGAACCATGGTTTCTTATTGTATTCATGAGTTGATAATCGTGCTATTGGGTTATGGCTTCTATCCTGTGGCTCATATACAGATGAAGCTTTTGCCAATGCTGTGCTATAATGTTATTTTTGCATGGCCAGTGCACGTTATGGTTCATAGAATGGATAAATTTGTATCAAAAAAGAAATAGCACAGCTTGTCAAGGACCTGTGCTGAATATGTGGCAGATGGACTGCCACATTTTGTTGTTTTATCGATTGGCTGGGAGATGTGCATGACAGATAAGGATATTTTTAGTGGGCGTCTGAAGGCTTTAAGTGTAGTTGTGGTGCTGGTAATAGCTGTTTTAATTGCCAGAATGGGTTATTTGCAGGTATATGATGGTGATTATTATGCCAGCTTGGCTGATGGCAATCGGATACGTCTAGTACCGGCGGTGGCGCCTAGAGGTACTATGTATGACCGTAATGGCAAGCTGCTGGTTACTAACCATCCAGGTTTTACAGTATCCCTGCTGCCTTTAACAGAGCCTATTTCGGAGGAAGTTATCAGCAGGCTTTCCACATTGCTAAATGTACCGGTGGAGGATATCCACAAAAAAATTGATAGTCATGTTGGCTTTGATCCTATTCGCATTAAGACGGATGTAGGGCCAGAGTTGACTACCATTATTGCGGAGCAGAAGGATCTGTATCCTGGAGTAGTGGTAGAGGTTTTGCCTATTAGAGACTATATTTATCACCAGCAGGGTGCCCATGCTTATGGCTATGTAAGTGAAATTAGCGATGCAGAGCTGGAAAAGAAAAAGGATGAGGGATATAAAAGCGGCGATATCATTGGTAAATTTGGTCTGGAGAAAATCTATGACCAGTACCTTCGCGGTACCAATGGTGGCGAGCAGGTAGAGGTGGATGTTACTGGCAAGCCTGTTCAGGTGCTGGGGAAAAAGAATCCTATTCCCGGCAACGACCTTCATTTAACCATAGATTTGGATATACAGGCAGCAGCAGAGAAGGCTGTTGATGAACAGCTAACTCAGATTGGTGCCCATGCAGCAGCAGCGGTGGCTCTGAATCCTCAGACAGGAGAGGTGCTGGCTATTGTCAGCCGTCCTGCTTTTGATCCCAATCTCTTTGTTAATGGCATTTCTGCCAAGGATTGGGCTGTTATTAACAATAATCCTTATTATCCAATGGATAACAAGGCTATTACAGGTGAATATCCACCTGGTTCTACCTTTAAGATTATTACAGGTACAGCGGCTTTGTCTGAGGGTAAGGTAACACCGGAGGAACAGATTTTCGACTCTGGTCATCACTGGATTATACCTAAGGGTAATGCTGGCGGAGAGGCTTTGGGCTGGCTGAATTTTGAACAGGCTATGGCTCATTCTGATAATGTGTATTTCTATGAAATGGGCAATCGTCTGGGAATTGATACTATTGAGCGTTATGCTAGAATGTTTGGCATGGGCAAGCTTACCGGTATTGATTTGCCTTATGAGTCTGAGGGACTGGTGGCCTGCAAGGCTTATAAACAGCGGGTTTTTGAAGAGGATTGGTACTTGGCAGAAACCTTTGACGCAGCTATAGGGCAGGGGTTTAATCTGGTAACTCCTATACAGGCAGCTTCCATTATGGGAGAGATTGCTGCTGACGGCAAACGCTTTAAGCCATATCTTGTAGACAGTATTGTAGATGTTAATGGTAACGTGGTGAAGAAGTTCAAGCCAGAGCTTTTAGGCCAGCTGGATGTAGAGGATAGATTCATCCGCTTGGTACAGAGCGGCCTTCATCAGGTTACTAAATATGGTACAGCAGCTTCTATCTTCGGCAAGAATTATCCAGTGGAAATAGCTGGTAAAACTGGTACTGCAGAGAATCCTCACGGCCGGGATCATGGCTGGTTTGTAGCCTATGGCCCCTTTGACAATCCTACTATTGTAGTAGCGGTTATTGTGGAGCAGGGTGGTTATGGTTCGCAGTCAGCTGTGCCAATTGGCAAAAAAATATTAGATGCGGCTTTCCATATAGTTGATCCAGCCCAGGCTGCCAAGGCCAAAGCAGAGGCTGAAGCCAAGGCCAAGGCTGCAGCAGAGAAGCGGTAATAAGAGATGAGGTGGAGAGTGTGGCCAGAGATTTGATAAAAATCAAGGGTGTATCCAATGGCTTTCAGTTAATGGTGGATAGCTCAGCAGATTTGGCTCAGGTTCAGGAAGAATTGGAACGGAAGCTGGCGGAGCATCCGGAATTTTTCCCAGAGGGAACCAAGTTCCAGCTGGTGGTGGCAGATTTGCATAAATCTGTACGTCAGGGACTGGGAAGCTATTTGCAGAGCAAGGGGCTTGATCTGGCAGATAGCACAAAAAAGGTGTCAACTGGGGCAGTGAGACCAAATGTTGGCCATGTTATACCTAAGCCAAATAGCGGGAGAAATGAGGGAGATTGCCAGCAGGTCATGAAGGTAATTAACCGAACTGTCCGCAATGGGGAGGAGATTACCTCTCAGGGTTCACTGATGATTTGTGGTAACGTAAATCCAGGGGCTAAGCTGGTGGCTGTGGGGAGTATTGATGTAAGGGGAAACTGTCGTGGTATTGTTCACGCAGGCGCAATGGGGGATTATCAAGCCTTTGTAGTGGCAGATAGACTGATGCCTATGCAGATTCGCATTGCCAATCTCATAGCTCGCTCACCAGATGAACCGGAAGTAAGCCAATATGCGGAGAAGGCATATATCAAGGATGGTCAGATTGTTATAGAACCAATAGAAAGGTAGGATTTATGCAGATGAGTGAGGTTATTGTTATTACATCCGGCAAAGGTGGCGTAGGTAAGACTACTACCACTGCCAATTTGGGGGTAGGACTGGCAAAGCGTGGCAAAAATGTTGTTCTAATTGATACAGATACAGGCTTGCGCAATTTGGATTTGCTGCTGGGGCTGGAAAATCGTATTATGTATGATTTGGTAGATGTAACCGAGGGGAGAGTTCCTTACAAGAAGGCTCTGGTTCGTCACAAGAAATACGAGACACTTTTCCTTCTGCCTACATCTCAGATTAAGGATAAATCTGCGGTAAATCCAGCCCAGTTGATGGTTCTTTGCGATGAGCTGCGCAAGGAATATGATTACGTTATTATTGACTGCCCAGCAGGTATTGAGCAGGGCTTCAAAACCGCTATTGCTGCAGCTGATAGAGCCATTGTAGTAACCATGCCAGAGGTTTCCGCTGTGCGCGATGCAGACAAGATTATCGGCGAGCTGGGCCGGGCTGAAAAGGACAATATCAGCCTGATTGTTAACAGAATCCGTCCTCAGATGGTGGAAAGCGGCGATATGATGGATATGAGCGATATTGATGATATTCTGTCCATCAAGTGTATTGGTCAGGTACCTGATGATGAAATGGTAGTAACCTCTGCCAACCGTGGTGAGCCATTGGTAGGTAATCCTAAGTCTCAGGCAGGCCAAGCCTATGACAATATTGTTCGTCGTATTTTAGGCGAGGAAGTGCCTTTTATGACCTTTGAGAAGGATGGTCTTTTTACCCGCCTGAAAAAGGCTTTTGGAATGTAAGGAGGTCAGGGTATGTTGGATTCGTTGCTTAGCATATTTAAAAAGGAAAAATCAGGCAAGGTTGCTAAAAAAAGATTACAGATGGTTCTGATTCAGGATAGGGCCAGTGTATCCCCAGAGGTAATGGAAAAGCTGCGGGATGATATCATTCAGGTTATTTCGAAATACATGGTTATCAATAAAAGCGATATGGAAATTTCTCTGGAAAATGTAGAGGATTCCGTTGCTTTGGTGGCCAATATTCCTGTACAAAATATGCGCCATCATTAATGAAAGGCCAATTTTTACACACAGGGGGAACAAAATGGAAGATTATACCACAGCTATTGAGGCCTATGGTTCTGCCGCCAAAAGAGGGGATGCAGCAGCCATGGCTTCCTTAGGACAGGTTTTGCTGACAGAGGGCATTAGCTATCTAACAGGCAGTGCCAGATATGGCAATCAAGCTGCACTGGATGTTTTGGAGGATTTGTTGGCTCATGGCCAGTCCAGATTACTGGCAGCCAGGGAAAATGCTGGAAAAGCAGGTAAATCCTTGGAGCAATCAGCTGTTGAAGTAGGCAGTATTATCAAGTTGGGGCATATTCCAGCTGGGGAGGAGCCTATGGAATGGCAGGTTCTGGAGGTCAAGGAGGATAGGGCGCTGCTTTTGAGTAAATATGTACTGGAATACAGACCTTTTCATGACCGCTGGGGATTGGTTACTTGGGAAAGCTCCAGTCTGCGCAGGTATCTGAACACGGAATTTTTGGAGACTGCATTTAGTGAGCAGGAGCGTCACTCCTTGGTCAAGGCTTTGGTCAGGGCTGATGAAAATCCTATGTGCAATACGGACCCAGGCAATGATACCAAGGATAAGGTATTCTTGCTTAGCGTTGTAGAGGCTCAAAAGTATTTTAATGTGAACCATAATCGCAAATGTCCATATTATCTAGGCAGAAGAGAGCAAAATCCTCGTTCCAGCTGGTGGTGGATGCGTTCCCCCGGTTTTAATGAGGCCAATGCAGCCAGTGTGGGAGAGGATGGTTCCTTTCAATACAGCTATGTAAGAGATGTACGCGGAGGTATTCGTCCTGCTGTCTGGTTGAAACTGAATTAAAAAATAGGAGCTATGACATAAGCTGTGTCATAACTCCTTTTTTTATGGAAATATATTAGATGCTAAAATTTAGCGGCGGAACCAGGCCTTCATGGTATCAAATATCTTCACCAAGTCTGGTTCTTCTATTACATATGGTACCATAGAATACATATAAGAAAGGAATGGTCTGGAGAATACTCCCCGTTCATAGGCAAATTGCTGGTAGCCTGCCAATACAGCAGGGTCTTTTACCTCAATGCAGGCACAGCCGCCCATAATACGAATTTCCTTGATACGTTCATCCTGAAAATCTGCCAGCTCCCGACGGGTAATGGCTTCAATGTTTTTGATTTTGGACATATAATCATCACGCTCAAAAATCTCAATGGCTTTCAGGGAAACAGCACAGGCTAAAGCATTGCCCATAAAGGTTGGGCCGTGCATCAAAGCCTTGCGGTCATCATCGCTGTAGAAGGCTTCATAAACCTTGTGATTGGCAACGGTGCAGGCATGACCAATATAGCCGCCTGTAAGAGCCTTGCCCAATACCAATATATCAGGCAGTACCACATCAGCTACAAAGCGATGACCAGTACGGCCAAAGCCAGTAGCTACTTCATCGAATATCAGCAATACATCATATTGGCTGCAAAGCTCCCTAGCCCGTTTTAGGAAGGAAATATCATACATTTGCATACCACCAGCACCTTGTAGCAGAGGCTCTACAATAAAGCAATTTAACTGGTCATGATATTTTTGGAAGGCCTCCTCCAGAGCTGGAATAGTGGTAGGAATATGAATACAGCCCTTTTTCTGGTCAACGCCATCCTTTTGCTCAAAGGCAAAATGGTAATCATCATCATCGCCCACCTCCATAGCCTTGAAGGTATCTCCATGATAAGCACGATTTAGTGCCAGCACTAGAGGACGATGATTGCACTTGTTTACATGGTATTGCAGGGCCATTTTCAAGGATACCTCAACAGCCACACTGCCAGAATCGGAGAAGAAGCAGTAGTCCAAATCCCCTGGTAGGAATTCCTGTAGCTTGGCAGATAGCTTCTGTACTGGCTCATGGGTAAGGCCACCCAGCATAACATGACAGAATTTGTCAGCCTGTTCCTTGATGGCAGCAGTAAGCTCAGGGTGCTTGTAGCCGTGAATCATGCACCACCAGGAGGAAACAGAATCCACTAGCTTCTGGTCCTTGGTGTAGAGATAAACCCCTTCCGCATCCTCAATTTTGTAAGGTTCCTTCATATGCTTCATTTGTTGGTATGGATACCAGATCATTTATTTCACCTCATCATATAAATTTTTTAATAATTCCACATCTATATCCAACTGGGTATCTCCCGGCTGAACCTTGGCCAATACAGGCAGGTTGGTCATGTATTGACACATGCGGATATTATCATCCTCCATTACATTGCCTGGGTGGTAGTTGTTGAAAATAACACCTTTTACAGGCAAATTATGGGCTTTCATGTATTCATAGGTCAGAACTACATTGTTAATGGTGCCAAGGCCTGCATCAGCAATCATAATACAGGAAAGGTGCAAATCCTTGATAACATCCTCCAGCTGGATTTTGGCTTCATCAAAGCAGATAGGGCAGAGAATGCCGCCGCTGCCCTCAACAGTAATATAATCATACTGAGGAACAAGGGAGTAGAAGCCCTGCCTTACCACCTGCATTTCTACAGGATGTCCTTCAATGCGGGAAGCCAGGTGAGGGGAATAGGCATTTTCGTATACATAATGGCACATGGAGTTCAAATCCTGCTCTATGCCGGCACATTCCTTGACAAAGAGAGCATCTCCTGGTATCAGGGAGCCATCAGGACGGCGGTTGTTGCCACTCATGGCAGCCTTGTAATAGGCTGGCTTACAGCCTGCCTGAGCCAGCTTCTTGACAATCAGGCCGGTAACATAGGTCTTGCCAATATCAGTACCTGTTCCTGTAATAAAAATTCCTTTACTCATGTTTACGCCTTCTATTCTATCTATGATGTGTGTATCAGGAGGTTGGAGATGTCCCCGCCATCCTGCAAAGGGTATAGGCTTGTTATTGTATTTGATATGGCGGTGTAATATCTCTACCCATATCTATAAGCATATCCTTGTCACTGCGAATGGTAGCACAGGCCGTAGTGGTCAGCATATTGCCTGTAATGGTAGCAGAGGCACCAGCCCGGAAAGCGGTTTCTCCGTCATTGGTGAGGAGGGCTCTGCCAGCACCTAAGCGAATATTGGCCTCTGGGTTAATATAGCGGAAAAAGGCTACGGTTCTTAGAATATCTGCTTCTGTCAATCGCTCCAAATGCTCTAAAGGTGTGCCTGGAATAGGCATTAGGGCATTCAAAGGAATGGAATCAATGCCCAGCTCTGCCAGACTGATGGCCATATCCAATCTATCCTCCCAGGTTTCACCCATGCCAATAATTCCGCCGGAGCAGGCGCACATACCTACTTCCTTTACCAGCTTAAGGGTAGCAATCTTCATATCGTAGGTGTGGGTGGTACAGATATTAGGAAAGTTACGCTTGGAGGTTTCGATATTGTGATGGTAGCTAGTAACGCCTGCTTCTTTGAGACGGCGAAGCTGGTCTGCATCTAAAAAACCCATAGAAGCGCACAGTTCTATATTGCACTCCTTGCTCATGGTTTTGTAGGCCTCAATAGCAGCATCAAATTCCTTGCCAGTCAAGGCTCTGCCAGCTGTTACAATGGAAAAACGATGTACACCTTCGTTTTCGTTCATGCGGGCAGCAGCCAGAATTTCCTCTGTGCTGAGCATGGTATGTGACTGACACTCTGTATGATTATGGGCAGACTGGGCACAGAACTTGCAGTTCTCTGGGCATTTGCCACTGCGGCCATTAATAATAGAGCACAGGTCCACATGATCGCCAACACAGGCAGCCCGGATTTTGTCTGCTCCCTGACACAGCTCATTCAAATCGCAGGTAAGGAAGGCCTGCAAATCATCCTGTCTGGTAAGACGGCGACCAGCAATAATTTCCTCAGCTAATTTCAACATATCCATAGGTAATTCTCCTTGTTAACTTAAATATAGCGTATAGTTAACATTCTACATAGAGAACAACAATTTGTCAACCGTTTTACACATGGAGTTAACTAATTGTAGATATAGGGGAAATCCAAGACCTGATTATAGAAAAAAATGCATCATTATGTTATAATATAATTTCAAAAAATAAATTAGGAGTGTGATTATATGTTAAGGTGGGGAACCAAAACAAATATATTTTATCTTTGTGCTGGTCATTATACAGTAGATTACTATAACAATTTTTTGCCAGTTTTGCTGCCTTTTATTATGGTGAAGTTGGATATGTCCTTAACCATGTGCGGTATTCTGGTTATGGTATTGGCTTTTGTAGCCAGCGCTATACAGCCCTTTGTGGGATATATTACCGATAAGCATGATAGCAGTCCTTGGCTGTTGGCGGCTATACCTTTAAGTGGTATTGCTATCTGTCTAGCAGGTCTTGCACCTAATAAAGCTGCCTTGTTCCTGTTGTGTATCCTACTGGGTATAACAGTGGCCTTTGTTCATCCCGTAGGCAGTGCCCTGCTGGGAAAGGTAGGCAATGTCAGCAATATGGGCAGAGTTATGTCTCTGTACGTAGTAGGTGGCAATTTTGGCGCAGCAGTAGCTCCTGTCGCAGTAATGTTTTTGCTGGACAGATATGGATTGGATATTTTACCCTTAGTAGCCATACCGGCAGTTGTTCTAGGCATATTATTTTATTTTTCTGGCCTGTATAAATTGCCATCGGCCAATGCCAAAAAGGTAAGTTCAAATGAATCTATCAGCATTATCAAGATTTTTGCTAATCCTTCTGTGGCACTGCTGAATATAGCTATGGGTCTCCGTTGCTGTACCCATGTGTCTGTATCTACCTTTTTGCCCATGCTGATGTTGTCTCATGGCGCTTCCAATGTGGTATCAGGTTCCATGCTGACAGTGTTTCTCATGGGAACAGTTGCTGGAGGCTTGGTAGGTGGAGAGCTGGGAGACAAATTTGGACATAAGCGACTGATGGTGATGTCCTTGGCCTTGACGGCCTTGCCAACGGTATTGTTTTTCCTCTATCCAGATGCAGGTTTTATAAGCAGTTTGTTGTTGTTTATGGGAGGTTTCTTTGTGCAGGCTCCTCAGCCAAGCTCCATTGTGTGGACAGGCAGGTTAATGCCTCAATATATTGGCGTGGCCTCTGGCATGATGATGGGATTGTGCTTTGGCCTTGGCAGCATTGGTGCAGCAGTTACCGCGGCTTTAGGTGATTATATTGGCTTGGAAACAGCTATGTTTTTAAGCGTGGTACCAGTAGTTATTGCAACTATTTTGGTAATATTTACTCCCTATACCAAAGGTGTAGTAGTACCTAAACGTAAATAGGATGTTTTTAGGACTAGAGAATAGGCAGATGAGCCAGGAGGTTCGGTGTGGTTATTTTAGAAAAGGCTGTATTGCATATATTGGACTTTGTTGGGGGAGAGCCGGTGCTTTCTGCCCAGGAGCTGGCTTTGGAGGATGGCATTCGGGAATTTCTCATTAGGCATGTGGAAAAGACCATTCATAGCCAGGATGCCAAAAGTGGCAAATTTTATGAAAACAGTGAATTTAATGGTCTGTTGCAGGAATATCTGGCGCAGAAGTCCAGCTTTGTAGAATTTTCCTGTCAGGTGGCAGAAATTTTGTACAAGGCCTTGGCTCCTTGTCAGGATATTCAGAATACAGATTTGTTTGTTTGTCAGCTGAGAGTAGATGATGTGCTCCATATGGCCCTATTGAAATGCGTGAATCATCAGGGCTATGTTCATCAGGTTAATGTGACCGAGGATGGGGTGGTGGCCACAGAGGTTATGAACAGTAGTGGACTTTTACCAGGCAATAGCCAGCGCATGGATGAATTTGCCTACATTAATTTGGCATCTGGGGAGGCACTGATTAAAGCCAAGAAATACTCTCTGGATGGCAATAGCGTTTTTGTTTTGCCAGAGCTGCTTTTGGAGTGCAATCAGATACCATCTCCCAAGGAAACCATTAAGGAAATTAACAAGGTGGCCAAAAAGGTGGCAGAAGCCTACTGTCAGGATCAGGTGGAAACTGCAGCTGCTGTGAAAAACTATATTGCCGAGAATTTATCTGATGATGGACAGTTGGACCCACAGCAGGTAGGTGAAGCAGTATTTCAGGATAATCCAGCTATGCAGGCTGATTATCGACAGGAAATGGAAAATGCTGGTTTTCGGGAGCCTGTGGTGGTAGACAAGGAAGCAACCCTGAAAAAGATGCGGAAGCACAAGCTAAGTACAGATACTGGTATTGAGCTGGTGATTCCTACGGAGTTTTTTGAGAATACGGAATTTGTGGAGTTCTACAAGGATGAGGATGGATTTATGTCCATTACCTTGAAGAATATTCAGAATATCGTTAATAAGTAATGTCCTAAATGTCAGATGGAAAGGATGGTGATACTATGGAGCCAAATAATAACACCTATACCACAGAGGTTCCTCCGGAAAAGGCCATATTGGCAGGGGTGGATACAGGTAAAAGCAATTGGTTGGCAGAGGATTCTCTGACTGAGCTGGAAGGCCTAGCCAAAACTGCCGGTGCAGTAGTAGTGGGCCGGACATTACAGAAAAAGGAACGGCCTGATACAGCGCTCTTTTTGGGCAAGGGCAAGGTGGCAGAGGTTACCCTGATGGCTCAGGAGCTGGAGGCAGATTTGCTGATTTTGGATGATGAAATCACCCCCTCACAGCAGCGGAATCTGGAGTCGGTTACTGGGTTGAGAGTGGTGGATAGAACGGCTCTGATTCTGGATATTTTTGCCCAACGGGCCAGATCCAGTGCAGGCAAGCTGCAGGTGGAGCTGGCACAGCTAAAGTATAATCTGCCTAGATTGGGTGGACAGGGGTTGGTTCTGTCCCGTCTAGGAGGCGGTATTGGCACCAGAGGCCCCGGTGAAACCAAGCTGGAAATGGATAGACGGCGGATTCGCGGCCGCATCCATGACCTGACGGAAAAAATTGACAAGCTAAAGGCTCAACGACAGCTCCATAGAATCCAGCGGAAAAACAGCCGGGTGCCGGTAGCAGCATTAGTAGGATATACCAATGCAGGCAAATCTACTATTCTTAATGCTTTGGCTGGCAGTAATGAGGTTATGGCAGAGGACTTGCTTTTTGCTACCTTGGACCCTACCACTAGATTGATTCAGCTGGATGACAAGCAGGAAATTCTGCTGACAGATACGGTAGGCTTTATTCAAAAATTGCCTCACACCTTGGTTAGTGCCTTTCAGGCTACCTTGGAGGAAACTGCCGAGGCGGATTTGCTGATTCATGTGGTAGATGCCTCTGATGTGAATTATGAATTGCAGATTCAGGCTGTTGTAGAGGTGTTGAAGGAAATTGGCGCTGAGAACAAGCCTGCTATATTTGTCTTTAACAAGGCAGATAAACTGCCCGTATTGCAATTTCCAGATAATCATGTGGAAAAAAGAATGCTGCAGGGCAGAGAAGGTGTGGTAATTTCTGCTAAAAATCCAGCAGGGCTGGAAATGTTGCGGGAAAAAATCAAAAGCTTTTTTGCTCAGAGCAATATTACCTTGAAGTTTTGTATTCCCTATGCTCAGGGCCATCTGGTAACTCGGCTTCATGATGTGGCCAAAGTGGAGGCTATTGATTACAATGATAAGGGTACAGTTATGGTGCTTACTATGTCTGTATCTGATGCAGAACCTTATCTCAAATACGAAATAAAGGATAAATAAGGAGCTATCTAAGCTCATAAATAAAGGAGATTATAAGAAATGTCATTTTCTGAAAATTTGTTGCAGATAAAAAAACAGGCTATGGCTCAGGCTGCGCCTATGTTTGCTCATATTGATAGTATAGCCGAGGCCAATACCTTGAAAGTGTTGGATGCTATGCGGGAGTGTCAGGTGTCTGAGGCTCATTTTAATACTACCTCTGGTTATGCTTATGATGATATTGGCCGCAGCAAGATTGAGGAGCTGTTTGCTAAGGTATTCGGAGCAGAAAGAGCCTTGGTTCGTACCAATTTTGTCTCTGGTACTCATGCTCTGGCCACAGTGCTTTTTGGTATCCTTAGACCGGGAGACAAGCTGGTTTCTATTACTGGCGCTCCTTATGATACCATGCAGACTGTTATTGGTTACGCCAATGAAAGCCCTGGCTCCTTAAAGGAATTTGGCGTGCTTTATGATGAGCTGGAGATGATTGATGGCAAGGTGGATATGGCAGGAATTGCTGTCAAGATCACTCCTGATACCAAGATGGTGTTGATTCAGCGCTCTCGTGGCTATTCTATGCGAAACCCTTTGACTATTGAGGAAATAGGAACCATTTGTCAGGAGGTTAAGAAGGTCAAGCCTGATTGTATCTGCTTTGTGGATAACTGCTATGGTGAGTTTGTAGACACCCAGGAGCCTGTACAGGCAGGGGCAGATATTATGGCTGGTTCTCTGATAAAGAATCCAGGCGGCGGTGTGGCTCTTACCGGTGGCTATATTGCTGGTAAAAATGATTTGGTGGAGCTGTGCTCCTATCGTCTTACTGCACCAGGCATGGGTGATGAGCTGGGAGCATCCTTGGCTAACAACCGCATGATTTTCCAGGGCTTCTTCCTGGCACCTCATGTGGTAGCTCAGGCTATTAAGGGAGCAGTTTTTGCCGCAGCTCTCTTTGCTCTGCTGGGATATAAGACTTTGCCATTGCCAACCGATGTTAGAGGGGATATTATTCAGGCGATTCAGCTGGATACACCAGAGAAGCTGATTGCCTTCTGTCGTGGGATTCAGAAGTATTCTCCAGTGGATTCCTTTGCAGCTCCAGAGCCTTGGGAAATGCCAGGCTATGCAGACAAGATTATTATGGCGGCAGGTACCTTCGTGCAGGGTGCTTCTATTGAGCTTAGTGCTGATGGCCCATTACGGGCTCCATATAATGTATATCTGCAGGGTGGTCTTACCTTTGAGCATGCTGTAATTGGCATTATGGGGGCGGCTCAGGCTATTGAGGAACTGGCTGATAAATAAGCTGCTGGCAGATTGAGGAAGCTATGGCTCATATTAAGGAAAAGCAAATTGTTTATCAAGGTGAGAAAATCAAGCTGGTGAGACGGCCCCATATGAAAAATATCAGGGTGCGTATCAGTCATCCAGAAGGAGAGATTGTAGTCAGCTGTCCCTATGGGGTATCTAATAGTCAGTGGCAATGGGCGCTGGAGGGGGTATGGCAGGAGATGCTGTTAGCTCGCCAGCAATATCTGGCTAGAAAACAAAAACAGCCTAAGTATAATCTGGATTTGGTGGCAGAGGTGCAGAAAATCCTGCCTCGTTGTCAGGAAATTACAGGAGTTCAGGCCTCTAGTATTCATTTTCGCATGATGCACAGTCGCTGGGGTTCCTGCAATACCAGGACAGGTAGGATCAATCTGAGTCTGAATCTGGCTCACAAGCATCCTATGTGTCTGGAATATGTGTTGATACATGAATTGGTGCATCTGTTGGAGCGCAACCATACCCCAAGGTTTCACGCTCTAGTGGCTAAATTTTGTCCCTTTGCTCAGGAGGCAGAAGGATTTTTACGAGAATAAATATTTTACACAAACAGCTAATATACAGTGGACAAGAGGTGTCGTATGTTTCTGGATGACAAGAAGAATAAGCTAAAGAATTGGCTGAATGAAATAGTGGAAAAGCATTTTTCCTATGGCAAGGATGCAACTGAGGAAGACAAGCAAAGGACTAAAAAAAATGCGGTATTGGCCATGGCAGTGGCAGTTTTGGCAGCAATCTGTGTAGCTTTTACTGTATTAAGTATGGATTATAGAATCTCTACTATAGATGAAATACAAGGTAATGATAAGGTAGTAGTACGGATTACCCCTGGTATGGCATCAGGAGAGATAGGAGAACTGCTAGCCGAAAAGGGTGTTATAGATTCTACTTGGAAATTTAAGCTGGCTGTAAAATTAAATGGTGCTGGAGATAAATTTCAGGCAGGCACCTTCTCCTTGCAGAAAAACATGACGGTGGGAGATGCCTTGGGAGTGCTGATAAACGGTCGTGCTACCTCCCAGTGGGTTACTATTCCAGAGGGCTATGATGTGCGTCAGATTGCCAAGCTGTTGGCAAAGCATGGCTTGGTAGAGGAAAAGGAGTTTTTGGCAGCTGCCAAGGATTTTGCGCCTTATGATTATATAGTAAAATCACCAGAGGCTGATTATGCCATCGAAGGATTTTTGTTTCCAGACACCTACGAATTTGCCACAGATGCCAGCTGTCAGGATATTATGAGCCGTATGGCTGAGGAATTTGATCACAAGCTGACACCAGAGCTGCGGCAGCAGGCGTCTCAGCATAATTTGTCTGTTTATGAGCTGGTAACTTTGGCTTCCTTAGTGGAGAAGGAGGCAAGGTTCCCAGAGGACAGGCCGATTATTGCCCAGGTTTTTTTCAGGCGGTTAGATATTAATATGCCGTTGCAGACAGATACCACCATTCAGTATCTTTTGGATGGGCCAAAGGAGAATCTGTCAATTTCTGATACCAAAATAGATTCACCCTACAATACCTATCAGCATTATGGACTGCCACCAGGACCTATAGCCAGTCCAGGCATGGCCTCTATAGAAGCTGTGTTGAATCCTGCCAATACAGCTTACCTTTATTTTGTGGCGGATACTCAGGGACACAATCATTATGGCTATACTTATGATGAGCATTTGGATCTGGTGGATCAGGTTCGCTAAAGGGGAAATTATATGAGCAATGTGAATGATGGGCTGGCAGAGCTGCTGGCTGAAATGAAGGCCTATGGAGAGGCCAATCATGTGCCAATTATCAACATTAATGGCTTGGCTGTGCTGGAGAAAGCTGTGGCTGCCAGAAAGCCAAGACGAGTGCTGGAAATAGGTACGGCTATAGGCTATTCCACGCTTTATATTGCTGCTAATGCAGCACCAGAGGTGGAGATTGTCAGTCTGGAGCTTAGTGAGGAACGGGCTGCTGAGGCGAGAGCCTTTGTGGATAGGTCATCATATGGCCAGCAGATTAGGATAATTACGGGAGATGCTGGGGAAAATATTCAGAAGCTGACAGGCTCCTTTGATATGGTGTTTATAGATGCCGCCAAGGGACAGTATCCAGATTATTTTCGCAAAATATATCCTTTGTTAGCAGAGGATGCTTTGGTGGTGGCAGATAATGTTCTGTTTCGCGGCTATGTCCGTGGGGATGTGCCAGCACCTAGACGGTTTCGCACTATTGTAAAGCGGTTGCGGGAATATATTGCCATGGTTACTGATAGTGGTGAATTTCAGACAAAAATCTATGAGAATGGCGATGGCCTGGCTGTTAGCCAGCGACTAGCTGGTAAGGGCAATGTTGAAAATAAAATGGAGGATAAAAAATGAAAAAACCTGAGCTTTTTGGCTCCGGCAGGCAATATGGAAAAGC
>DAVZJH010000017.1:0-29993 GCA_052272885.1 Anaerovibrio sp.
GTACTCCCATATCGCCATTAATAGTGAATAAGATGTATTCGGCAAATCAGAATTTCTATAATTAGTTACTTTTCATCGTGTCATAGCCATAACAGGCATCAAATAACATATACCATCACTATTATTATATAGTTCATTATTTTTCGAATATCTCTCTACAACAAACATAGAATGCATAATCCTATATACTCCTGGAGCAGAACATATTGTTCCTCTAAAAGGTTTTACCTTTAATTCCTTTTCAGCATTTTTATTTTTCATAGTCTTATCATATGTTACCTTATTCGTATAATAGTGCCCTTTATTCCCTTGTAGCACATAAATAAACTCTCCTTCCTTCAATAAAACCACCCTATAGTCCTCCACCTTGTAATCCTTATAATTATATAAATTTGCTAATGAAATCATCTGTTTTTCCATATTATCTGGCAATTCTTCGGAATCACCTTCTTCCAGTAAATAGGTTATCATCTTGCCATCATACAATTTTTCGTATGCATTGGCCACTGAAGTAAAATTTACATTACTGCCCAATATTATTAATACAGCTATGCTTAATAACCATTTTTTTGCTTTCATAAACGATTCTCCTTGCAAAAAACAGCAGTCTACAGACTGCTGTTTCAAATTTAATCTATATGCTCATGGGAGTGATCAATATATCCACCAGGCAAATCAGCATCGTGAGTATAATCTACCATATGGTCATAACATACGGTCTTATCATGACAATGCTTAACACAATGGCGATTAATTTTGCCAAAGACTTCCTGTGTATGGAGCTCCTCCTGACGCCGTGGGCAGTAAGGATTATCACATACAGAATACTTGCCAATAGGAATATTGTCAAAACATTCTACCATGCCATCAACAATGGCTCGACGCATACCTCTACGCCAACTAGGTGAGCTAAACATACCACTTCCAGAATATCCTCGTTTGAGATATTCTGCCCTGTCTATATATTCCCCAGTATTAACATTTATGGCTCGCACGCTAACCCGGAAATCATTCCACATGCTCTTGCCAAAGAATTTCTTTTTGACCTGCTGATTAACTCCGTGAATATTAAACATAATAAGGTAGTCATAATCTGACAATCCCTGAGCCTGGAGTTCCCGAGCAAATCTAACATAATCTTCCTTTGGCAGTGTTGATAAATGCTCTGTATAGTTATAGCTATTATCTGCACCTAGGGAATCATAACCTTCAACAAGTTTGCTGTTTTCTACTGATGTAGTGCCACCTCCAATATCTACACCTACACTAAAGGTTCTTCCAATACCATCCCCATCCCCAGAGCCAGAGGCTGAATTTCCACTTGAAGAACTAGATGCCGAAGCAGAAGCAGAGCTTGAGAATTTATTCCAGCCAAATCCCAAATCAATTCCTGTATGACTGCTTTGATAACGATTTTGGCTCTTCATATATCGTTCTGGCATACGCTCATACATATTTTCCAGCTTCTCAAATTCCTTCATCAACACATCATGTGCCTCAGTAACCACATACTTATCGCCAAAGTTTCTGCGGCCCATTTCATATTTCATATGTTCATCAGTAATTCTTTTGGTAGGGTATCTTGTACCGGGAAATTTAGCATTCAGCATCCGACGAATATATCCCATAGTCTGGTCATCTAATAGCATTTCATCGTCACCTACAACAATATAACCTATCTTAATAGCATCATCCTGATACTGATAATCTGACTTTACCGGCTCAAAATACTCTGACACATTATTGTAAACAGTTTCATTTCTATCCAGATTGACTCTACTTGCTCCATAGGAGTTTCCAGCTGTCCCCAGCAAAAAGCCGCCTACTGTCAACATTACAGCCAATCTTTTTGCAAAATTCATCCTTGACATAAATGCTGCTCCCCTCTAAAAACTATCATAATGTATATATAAACTTATCCACATATACATTATGATAGCATAGTTGTCCCCCCCCGCAAGACATTCAAGATAGAAATAAGACCCAATTTTTTACAGTCTTGCGGCCAAGGAGCCTTCTGTTAAACATACCTAGAAGGAAGCTAAAATTTTGTATCAAAAAAGAGCTGCCATAAACTGACAGCTCTCATGCATTCCTTATTTCATTATTGCCCCAGCAAAGCCAGTCAGGGTAGCAAAATAATCTGCATTAGTCTCTGCTCGACGAATAAGCTCTACAGAACCATCCTGACGCAACAACAGCTCTGCACTTCTAAGCTTGCCGTTATACTGGAACCCCATAGCATGACCATGAGCCCCTGCATCGTGGATAATAATTCTATCTCCAATCTCAATCTTTGGCAGCTTGCGGTCAATGGCAAACTTATCATTATTCTCACAGAGAGAACCAGTTACATCATATACATGGTCGCAAAGAGCATTTTCCTTGCCAGATATAGTAATATGATGATATGCTCCGTATAGTGCTGGACGCATCAGGTTTGCCATACAGGAATCCAAGCCAATGTAATCCTTGTAGGTTTTCTTCTCATGAAGCACGGTAGATACCAGCCAACCAGCAGGGCCAGTAATAGCACGGCCACTTTCCATTTTGATACCCATATTAGTCAAGCCAGCAGGGCCAAGAATATCCTTATATGCCTGCTGAATGCCCTTGCCTACAGCCTCCAAATCTACTGGCTCCTCCTCTGGACGGTATGGAATACCTACGCCGCCGCCCAGATTTACAAATTCCAGTTCAATACCCAGACGATTCTTAATTTCCACAGCCAGATTGAACATAAGCTTGGCTGTATAAATAAAGCCCTCGGTACGACGCTCGTTGGAAATAACCATGGTATGGAGGCCAAAACGCTTCACACCCTTAGCCTGAGCCATCTTATAGGCCTCAAAAATCTGATCATAGGTAACACCATATTTAGCCTCAGTAGGCTTGCCAATAATATCATTTCCTTCAATAAGATTGCCTGGATTGTAACGGAAGGAAAGACACTGTGGCATACCAGCATGCTGTGCCAAATATTCAATATGTGAAATATCATCCAAATTAATAATAGCTCCCAGCTCAATGGCCTTCTGGAACTCATCTGCCGGAGTATCATTAGAGGTCAACATAATATCCTCCCCAGTAACGCCAGCGGCCTGGGACAGCAAAAGCTCTGGCAAAGAGCTGCAATCTGTACCAGCTCCCTCCTCGGCCAAAAGCTGAATCAAGCGAGGATTCGGGGTAGCTTTAACTGCAAAATGCTCCTTGAAGCTAGGAGCCCAGCTAAAGGCCTGCTGCAGCTTGCGGATATTGTTGCGAATTGCCTTTTCATCATAAATATGGAAAGGAGTTGGATACTTGGCAATAACCTGCTCTAATTGAGCCTTGTTCAAAGGAAAAGTCTTTTCACTCATAATTCTGCCTCCATTATATCTTTTTCGTTATAGAACGCTATTATATGATGTATTTTTTGTTATATTACATTTCGTTCATATTATAGAATAAGCGAGAATTAATGTCAATATCTAAAACCATAACACACTCTCCACAGGTGTAAAAATACGAATTCTCAGAGAATTTTTAGCTTTTTTTGACTATTTGGCTTTTATTTTTGTTAATTTTATATTATAATTTTTGTTGATAGGTTATTTGATTTATTAGCTTTTAGGGCGAATAACCTACCATATCAAAGGGAGAGATGTCCGAGAGGTCGAAGGTGCCTGACTCGAAATCAGGTGTGGTTCATAGCCACCGAGGGTTCGAATCCCTCTCTCTCCGCCATATTACAAAATAAATCAACCATTAACATATATGCCAGCACCGTCTAGTGACTAAATATGCATGGCCAGCACAAAGTGTGCCTGCTATGCATATTTAGTTACTTTGCTATAACCCTGATTGTAACGTGCTACAGGGTTTATTGCAGTCGGTGTTTTTTCGTACCTAAAAATATTTGTGGAGGAATATGCTATGCCCATGAAAAAACTTTTATATATAGAAAAATACGAAGCCATGCTTAACGGCGCCATGAGATATTCCTTAGAGTTTGATACTCCCAATGAGGAAATCATCGGCTTTATGGCCTACATTGGCAAGTCGCAAAATTGCGATAGATTCTATATCTTTGAGGACAGCACCCACGGGGAATTTACTTCCAACACCTACGAATGGTGTGCCCCTGGCATTACTGCCGAAAAAGACAGTCTTCAAAAGGTAGACAAAGGTACCCTCAAAACCTGGTACAATATGTTTGCTCAGGACAAAGCCGTTATTATTCAGGACTTAGAGGATATCCAGGATACTGAACCAGCCCTGTATGAACTGCTACACAGACAGGGAATCAAAAGTCTGGTAGTATATCCTCTCACAGTCAAAAACAAAATCATTGGCTTCTTTGGGGTGGATAATCCTGATATAGAGGAAACTGTGGAAATCAAAGTTTTCTTATCTATGACTTCCTCCTATATGGTTTCCATGCTGCGGCGCCGTAATACCTTCTTCAAGCTGCAAAAGGATGCTGCTATCAAAAGCTATCAGGCCATTGCCCAGATTTATCTATCCATGCACCGGGTAAATATTCAAGCCAATACCTTTGAAACTATCAAAACCCACGGTATTATTGAGGGCAAAAGAACTTCCTCTACTTGCACCAATTTTCAACAGCAGGCCTGGGCCATAGCTGATGCCACAGTTACGGAGGATTATGTTGAGGAAGTAAAGTCCTTTACCAACCTAGCCACCTTGGAAAAACGACTAAAGGATAGTATTTTTATAGAACATGAATTTGTGGGTAAAACAGAAGGCTGGTGCCGTCATCAATTTATTGTAGACGACAGAGATGCCAACGGCCATATCCTTCATGTCATCTATACCATAGAAATTATCAATGAGGCCAAAAAGCGAGAAAACCATCTCCGTTATCTGGCCCAAACTGATATGTTAACAGGCTTGAACAATAGAGGCAGCGGAGAGCAAAAGGTTAAGGAGCTTCTCCAGCAAGGTCAACCAGGAGCCCTTGCCTTGATTGATTGTGACCGGTTCAAGAGTATCAATGATACCTATGGCCATATGGCTGGGGATCAGGTATTGATTGCCGTGGCGGAAGCCATTTCCAAAGGTATTCACAAGGGAGACATTGCCCTACGGCTTGGCGGAGATGAATTTGCCATCTACATGCTTAACATTGTGGATAAAGAAAATGCCAAGGAGCACATTCAGCATGTCTTTGACAATATAGATAAAATCTATATTCCTCAGATCTATGACCATCCTATACATATCAGCATGGGTGTAACCTTTTTCCATCCAGAAACTCCTATGGAATTTGACCACCTGTATCAACAGGCAGATAAAGCCTTGTACGAAAGCAAACGAACTCTCGGCAGCCTCGCCACCTTCTATGAGGATATAAAATAGGCTATCTAAAATTCAAAACCTGCAGCAAAAGGCTTTTTGCTGCAGGTTCTTTTAATATCTATATTTCTTACATATCTCGCAAATCAAAACAACCAGATTTCCCTTTCCTCATCTGCTACCTGCAAATGATCCATTTCGATAATTCTAGGTTCAGGTCCATTTACATGCTGACTGCTAAGGTAACGCACATTGCTAAGGCTTCGATTTACCAGCTTCAACATATAAATATTGTCAAAGCGATTGTAGATATTATCTCCCCCCAAACCAGTTAGACAAATCAGCTGAGTATTATTCTTGCGGGCTACCTCCATTAATGGCTTTAGCAAATGAGCCGAATAGGTTTTAGCAAAAGGATTGTCCATTAACAAAACCTTACCTTCATTTCTATCGGCAAAAATATCAGTTTCATCTCGACGCATATAATATAACAGGCTGCTGAGAATAACGAAAGCAGATAAAAACCCCTCGCCGCCGGAATTTTTAGCTACATCCCGCCAGCTAATCCTAATTTCTCTATCATGCTCTATCTTATATAGATGAATACTGATATTTTGCAAGCCTACAATCTGATCGTATAGATTTTTGGTTGTAACCCCCTGTCCTAATAATTCCTTGAGAGACTGCTGCTGTTCCAGAATTTCTAGACCACTCTTGGTAAGCTCCCCAAGATACGCCTTCATAAGGCCTTTATAATATTCTAATTCCTGCTCCCAATCCATCAAATCTATCCGCAACATTTTCATAGATTTGCCACGAATATTGATAGATGAGTTTCTATCCATTTTACCCAGTTCTTCGTGAACATTTTTCACATAGTCCAACAGCAAATTCTCTAGATTTTTCTGCTCTGCTTCTACTCTGGCCAAATCCAGCTCCAGCTTTTGCAGGGTAAGCTCATAGGCCTTGAGAATCCTTTCTAACTGGCTTTGAACTGCATGTCCTGTCATGGATACGCCTTCCAAGGTCAGCAGCTGCTTCTGGAAAAATCCCTCAGACAATCTTTCATCTCGCAAAAGCTTCTGAATTTGCTTCCTCATATTGTCCAGACAGTCTTGAACAATCTTTTGCTGTCCATCGTAGCGGACCTGCAATTCTCTTAAATATGCTCTTAACTTCTCACGAGACATACTGGCAAAATCCGGCCATTCCACAGTATCCCAAGTAGCATTTTCTGCCCTGTAATTTGCCATAACATCCAGACCACCTTCATAAATAGCCAGTCTTTGCTGGTGATTATGTAGATCTGTTGTGCTTTTTTCTTTTCTGTTGAGAAGCAAATTTCGTTCATAGGCATATTCTTTAGGCTTGATGGCCTCCCTAGACAGTGGCTCCCTAGTATTGCATTCCCGTTGCAGTGTCTGCAATGTATTTTCCATCTGTTGTTGGACTTTAACGCTATTTTTGTCCTCCTTATAATATTTTTGCTGTTTTGCCTCCCTGTCTTGGCCCAATTGCTTTAACTTATCCTTGGCTTCCAGCAGCCCTATTTCGCTATAAACAACATTTTGCCAATCTTCCTTCGCCAGATTATATTCTTTGGCTATAACCTTCATGTGATTTTCCATCTGGCTGACACTACTCTGGGCCTTTTCCAGCTGAGAGACAATATTTTCCATTTCTCCCCTGCAGCCTTTCGTCAATACTTCATAGCGGGCAGTAAGATGCTCTATATCTTCTGGCAGCCCCTTCATGGCCTCCGGCCTTTCACAAGAGCCATAGCTTTGGAAGTTAGCCGCTTTCTTATTGTGCTCATCAACCTGTTGATTAAGCTCTATTATCTTCTGGGTTGTCCACTTGGCTTTTTCCTCACAGCCATTTATTTTATCCTGGCCCTGCTGGATTTTTTCTCCTGAGCCAAGATAGCCTGTCCATTGGTCTCAATAGCCTGCAAAGCTTCCTGATAATCCCTATAACTCACCACTAACAGAGCCAAATCTTCCTGCTGACGGGACATAGTTTCCAGTTGCTTCTGCTTTTTATTTTGTTGTTCCTGAAGCTTCAGGCATAGTTTCTTGTTTTCTATCTGATTATGTTTAGACTCTGTCAGTTGGTTGGCTAATGCTTCCTTGACTTGGAAAAATTTCCACAGCTCTTCCTTAGCCTTGTCCATGATTGCCTTGGTTACAGTCTGATTTTTTAGAACCCCCAGAAGCCCTGCATATTTATCATGTTCCTGACGACGATGGTCAATCTCTTCTTCCTTGCGGGACAGTTTTTGTTTTAGACTCACCTGCATATCTTTAAGTTTGGCATCATCCAACAGTTCCTCATTAAACAACATATAGAAAGGCAGCTTTTCCCAATCATAATGTTCAGACTCTCCTGCCAGCTCTTCCCGTAAAACTATAGGTATGGGAAAAGAAGTACAAGCACCACCATTGGCCTTGGCTTTTTGCAGTATTTGAAACTCATGACGACTCATCAGCAAGGCATAAGGTAGGAAAGGTAATTTTTCTACCAGCTGGATATTTTGCTGCTGAGTATTACCATTTTGCTTCAACCATTCCATACCTTGAACAATGGTAATATCCAGCTCTCGGAACATATCCAGAAGCTCGTCTCCCAGCTCCACGGATCTACCAGTTTCCAATACATGTAATTCTTTGCGCAGGGCTTCCTGAGCCATTTCCCCCCGGCGAATATCTCCCTGCAGCCGTTGCACCTTTTCCACCAACTTGGTCTGAATCAGCTGACCATTATAAATTTCTTTTTCTGGCAAATCTGCATATTTCAGCATATCCTGACGTTGGGCCAGCTGTTTATTTAGTTCCTGCAGCTGCATTTCACCATGATCTATATCCCGATGATTTTGCATTTGCTGAGTCTGAATGGATTGTATTTCTCTTTCATAGTTCTGAGCCGCTTCCTCTGTCTTGGCAATGGCCTCACTATTATCAGCTATGTTTTTGGTCAGAGATGTCAGCTTATCGGCCAACTCTTCCCCTAGAATATCCAGCATGCCATCATCATATAAACCCATAAGATTTCTCTGCAACCTTGTGGCATAACGCTGATTGTATTGCTGCTCCTCCTTGTCATAGGTGTTTTTCCTAGCTTTCAGCTCACCAGATAATTTATGCAGTTTGTCCAATTCCATCTGGGTAGCCTGACAGATATGCTTTAACCGCCGGATTTCCGCCTGCAGCTGTTCTTCCTCCTGCTGCCTCTCCGCACTATCATCTTCCAGCTTTTGAAGCAATTGACTATATTGTTTTTTTAGACAGTAACCCAGATAGTCTATCTCCGGCTTATTATCCAATTCCTGCCGGCTCAAAACCTCTCTCTGGATCTCCAGTTCAATTATCTGACCAAGGACTTTATCAATTTGATTCTGTTCATAGGCACATTCCTGGATATGCTGTCTCTGCTTCCAATTATCTATCTCCCCATCAATTTCGGCTAATTGCTCTTTATATTCTCCCATGAGCTTTTGGCAAGTTGATAATTTATCCTGCAGGGCATAATATTCTGCGGAAATTCTTTCCTTATCCAGCTGCAGTATATTTTCCTGTAGAGTATCTATATCTTCCTGTACCTGCTGAATCTCTGTCTGCATTTCATTTCTCAGAAATTCCATTTTGCCATAAGCGCCTTGCAAAACAGCTAATTGCTCTGCCTCGGCCTCCTCCGCCTCTGACATAGTAATGGCGGCCTTTTCCACTGTCTGTGCCTGCTGTTGGAGATACAAAATATTTTCCTTATGACGAATTTTTTCATTGTTATTATAGTAAGAATGTATATACTTACCAGTTATCTCCCTAAATTCCTGAATCTTATCCCCTTCATTATTCAGCTTTTCTTCAATAATTGGCAAGAATTTTTTCTCTATTAATTCCTTTTCATTGCTGCAGCCTTCAAAATACTGGGATAAGCCGGATTCGTCTTTATTGACTTCCCGAATAATACTTTGCCATTCCCGATATTCTATACCATGTTCCCGCAGGTTTTGAAAATACTGTTTAGACTGGGCATAATTATTCATATCATAGTAAGCAAATCTGCCCTTATTTTCCCTGCGCAAATCTTCAAATAGCTTTTTGCAGCTGCTGTAACTATTAAGGATCAGCTCCTTATCAGTACGATTGACAACCTGCAAATGATGAATATCAAAAGGGCACTGTGCCTTGTACTCTGCTACAAAATTAACAATATCCAAAGCAGTATCTTCCTCAGCTTCCGTATGCTGACTCTGGCGCACCATCATACCTGTCAGCACATAACCAGCCTGTCCATCCAAAGCCCATTCCACCATGATAAATGAAGGTTTATTAGTGGTAAAGTAGCTCTCAAAAGGCCTGTTCTTCACCTGACGATATCTTTTCTGCACAAACAGAGCAGTAATCAGCTGTACCATAACGGTTTTACCCACGCCATTGTCCATGGTAATCAAAGTATTGTCTCCGTTAAGGTACATACACTCATCGCTGATTTTATTCATATTGTTATTGTAGTTTATATTCACAAACCTTATAGCATTAATCTTACTCATCAGCCTGCTCCTCTATCCCTGACATTACTGACAAAACCCTGCGGAAATTTTCCTGATTGAGAATATTAAAATCCATAAATACATCCAGCTTTTCCGTAGGCCATACTGTTTCTTCCCGCTCGATATACTGCACCAAGCCCTGTTCCTCCAGAAATTTGAAAATATTGTACAAAAATCCTTCCTTGGTAGTCTTTTGCCGATTCAGCTTCTCACTAGAACGCAAAGCACTATAAGCCTCCAGCATGCGGGAAAACATTAGTCCATTGGCATTTTGCTGTTCCTCATCGTATTGTCTAGCGCCGCTTTGCAAATATTCTTCAATCTTGTTTTGCAATTCGCCAATTTTTATATATTCCCTAATTTTGCTGCTTTGACCTTGACCATCATAAAATTCCATCAAAAAGACAATTACCACAAATTGAGCCAGATAATAATCCTTGTCCAAGGCTCCCCCCTTGCACAATTCTTTTTTTAGTTCCTGCTTGGTATAGCCTAAAAAATTGTTATCCTCCTGGGGAATGATATAAATAGTTCGGTTGTATTGGGCAATAATAACCTTGGCAATTTCTGCCTGGGATTTGGTCAATCCCCGCACTACTTCATTCTCCACAAATCCCTTATAGAGTCTGCCATCATCTCTATCGTTAAGCTGTTTGTGTTCCAGCAAATAATAAAATATTTCCTGACTCAGCTTGATATCATTTAAGTCGTAAGCCATCTTATTCTTCCACCTCCAAGGTTATATTTACTTCGGAACACAAAATCTTACATCTTCTGCCCTGCTCCGTTAATATGTCCTCAAATACCACCGGCTCTTTAATGGGAAGCTTGACTATAGAAATTTTGTCAATATGCTGCCACTGAGGATTTTCATCCAGCACCTTTAAAATACATCTGCTCAAACTGAAATTGTCCCCTTCTTCCTGTATAAAACTTTGCCCTTCCTGGCGAAGAAGATCAATATCTATTTGTCCCCTGCGAATCAGCTCTATCATAATCTCCTTGAATGTCCCCAAAGTCGGAATCATTGTTTCCTTGACTATGATTCTTTCTTCCAGAAGCTGATTCAACTCACTTAAAGTTATATGTCCATTAGGATAAGCCGCCTTGATAATACAGGCTATACTATCCTGATAAAGACGATTGCGAGCCTGCCTTTTGCGTTCCTGCTCCTGCTCCCAAGCCTCCTGATCAAAATACATAATTTCCGTATCTGGCTCATCCTCCCAGTGTCCCCTGCCCCGTTGAGGCACCAGCATTTTATGCATATTAAGATCCTTGTCTATTTTCTTGTTAAATAAAGGCCGGAGAAAATAATCTATTTTGTCCAATACCCGAATATCCCGCATAATAGGATCAAAAACCTCAGTCCGCAGGCTAAACCGTTGCACCGTATCCAAGGAAGCCATATTCTCCAAGGCTTCAGCATAGAGGAAATTCAAATCATAGTGACTGTTAGTAAGCTTCTGATACTCATCCAAGGCCAAATTCAGATAGCGGTCTATCTTTTGCAAGGTTTCCAAAGTATGTTTGTCTACCACCTTGTCGCTGCTATCACTATTTTCTATACCCACAATATCCACCTTAATCTTTCCACGGTATAGTTGCAGTTTTTTTCTAATTTCCCCAATGGTTTCCAAATCCACCTGCTGAATGGTGCCATAATCCTCTATATTGTAGTTGTGAGGATTGCGCCGTATTCTTTGCATAGCATCCTGAACCCGCTGAACCTGCCCCCTGATTCTGGCGAACATCTGCCTAATATCATCCAGTGCCTTATCATAGCTTTGTTTCTCCATATGCATTCTGTACAGCATATCCTGAACTGTGAACTTCATATTTTCCTCTATTTCCAGAGTACCTAAAATAAAGTCATAGCCCATATCTGTTAATTCATAGGAGGTACGACGCATTTCATGTTCGTCATAAATAATCTTATTACTAACATAATTCACATTGAATTTCTCGCTAGCCCTGGTGACAAAATCATAGTCCTGATAATACATAGGGATGCCATCATTGGACAGAACTGTATTGATTACAAAATCCCCTAAAATCTGGCAATCCTCAACGGACATATCCTGCTGAAAATATTGATTATTCAAGTCATCTAAAAAACTACCTATATCATCTATGGTGCAATTTTCGTAGCGCAGGGATTTTTCCATAATAAACAGCATTACAGCTAGCAATACCGTAATCTGCTGGTATTCATCCACAAAACCATAATTTTTCCAAATGGCCTTTTGTCCGCTATTCTTTAACAGTACTGCATATTTGGCAATATTTTTTATCCGGCGGGCAAATTGAGCTAAAAAATCATACTGCATATAAGGCTCCTATTTTAATTCAAAAATCCATAATATTAAGGCATTCCTGTGGTATATATCTGCCAGCTTCCAGTATTTCCACCATAGTGTTGCGACAGGATATACTGAAATAGCTAAAGAAGATATTGTCTATATTGTGGTTTTGTCCATCCTTGGCACAGGGCAGCTTGGCTATTTCGCCTTCCTTAGCCAGCATGGCCTCATAGGCAGGCACAAAGGGCTTTATTTCTCTGTATTCCCTAAAGGACTGAGCTAGTTTTTCATAGATAAGGATACCCTCATAATCCAAATCACCAAAATATACGAAGTTATTCCTTTCATCCAGCAAATATGGCTCCGCACTAAGCTGAAACTCCTTAAATGTGCTCCATACCCTTTTGCCAGCCCCATAAATCAAGGTACCTATAGGCTGACCAAAAATTGTCCTCTTTCCGCCAAGGAAATGACGGCGCATACTGTAAAAGGTATCTTTATTCTCAATAATCAGTACTGTCTGAGGGCCGTTTTTGTGAATCGTATAATAGGCAAAAGGCTCTGAGGTGGTATAAAAATTTAGTTTGTCCTCAGATAAACCACAATGCTTTAATATAGTTCTCCCCCTATCCTTTTGCCAAAACTTTTCCTGCTTCCAGATAGCATAGCTGCGTTCATTAAGGGATATAGGGATGGTCAAATCTGGCTGTGCCTGGAAATACTGGCTCAGTTGCTGTACAGCGTTCCGTTCCTTGGCATATACAGCTAAATTTTTCACATAATAATCGTGAGAAATCATGGGCGAAAGATGGTATAAAAGTTCTTGCTTTAAGTCCGAAAAATTCTGCTCCTGAAGCCACCAATATTTTAAGGGCAGGGCAGGCTTTTTTCCATTGGTTCCAGCCGAAGCAATAGGCTTTATCTGTCCGCTAGCTATAAGTTTCATTATATGAGCATATTGCTCAGAATAAGTCTTTTGCTTATAAGTTTTTAAAAGCTCCTCCAAACTGCATTTTTTCACATCCCCCACCTCCTACATTCATAAATACAGTATATCATATTAGGCTTTTGTAATGCTTGCAAAAAATATGTAGCTGTTATATAATGAGCATAAGAAAAAGACCACCAGCAGACGGCTTGTCATCCTCGCTAGATGGTTAACACATTTTTTCAGAGATAACCGCCTTTGTTTGGACGCAGAGGGCGGTTATTTTTGTTTTAGAACAATGAGTATCAGCAGAATCAAGAGTAACTCCGTATCATTCACTGTATCACCCCCATCAGTTCAGATTTCTCCTTTCTGCGAGGGTGCAAACAAACCGCCTGCCGCTTATGGTGGCCAGCAGAACACTGCCATATTTAGTATATCATGTTATGCCAACAGCAGCAAAATTTATACATTAAAAAACTCTTTTTCTCATGCCTGTCAGCAAGGAAAAAGAGTTTTTATTTTATACTGTTTTGCCTATCATATCCAAGAATAATTTATGAATATGTCTGTCCTTGTCCAGCTCTGGGTGAAAGGCCAAGGCCAGCTGATTCTTGTAGCGGACAGCCACAATATGTCCGTCTACCTTGGCAAAAATCTCTGTACCTTCTCCTGCCTCAACTACATAAGGCGCGCGAATAAATGTCATAGGGATTTTGCCAAGCCCCTTAAAGTTTTCATCTCTATGAAAGCTTCCTAATTGTCTGCCATAAGCATTTCTTTTAACCGCTATAGGCATGGTAGCAAAATGACTAACAGTATCCCCCTCCAGCTTTTCTGCCAAAAGTATCATACCTGCACAAGTAGCCAGCACTGGCAAGCCATCTGCAATCCGCTGCTGCAGATTGACAAACATATTGCTATCCCGCAAGAGCTTCCCCTGCACAGTGCTTTCCCCGCCAGGCAATACCAAGCCGTCAAAATCCGCCTGCAAATCTTCAGCCTTCCGCAGCTCTACACAGTCTACCCCCAGCTCACTAAGCACCTTTTCATGCTCAATAAAGGCTCCTTGAACCGCCAGCACACCTATCTTCATACCAATACCTCCAAATTAGCTGCATGGAACTTATTTGCCACGCTCTGCCATCAGAATGCTAATTTCATCCTCATTGATACCTACCATAGCTTCCCCCAAATCCTCAGACAGACGGGCAATCAAATCTGCATCCTTATAGTTGGTTACAGACTGAACAATGGCTGCAGCCCGCTTTTCTGGATTGCCTGACTTGAAAATTCCAGAGCCTACAAATACACCTTCAGCACCCAGCTGCATCATCAGAGCAGCATCAGCTGGAGTGGCTACACCGCCAGCAGCAAAGTTTACTACTGGCAAACGACGGTTATCATGAACATACTGTACCAAATCATATGGCACCTGCAACTCCTTGGCAGCCTCAAACAACTCATCAGTCTGCAAGGAAGCAACCTTGGCAATCTGGCCATTAATCTTCCGCATATGCTGGACTGCCTGTACCACATCACCGGTACCTGGCTCACCCTTGGTACGAATCATAGAAGCACCTTCGGCAACGCGGCGTAGAGCCTCTCCCAAATCTCTGGCTCCGCAGACAAATGGCACCTTAAACTGATGCTTGTCAATATGATATACATTATCTGCTGGAGAGAGAACCTCGCTCTCATCAATGTAATCTATCTCAATGGCCTCCAAAATCTGCGCCTCTACAAAATGACCAATACGGCATTTAGCCATAACAGGAATGGAAACAGCCTCCTGAATGCCCTTGATCATCTTGGGATCACTCATACGGGACACACCCCCGGCTGCTCTGATATCTGCTGGAATCCGCTCCAATGCCATAACAGCGCATGCACCGGCTGCCTCTGCAATTCTAGCCTGCTCTGGAGTGGTAACATCCATAATGACTCCGCCTTTCAGCATCTGAGCCAACTGCTTATTTAATTCATATCTGCTTGCCTGATTTTCACTCATATTAATACCTGCTTTCTATCTGTTGTTTTGTTGATTTTTATTTATGATTATAAGCAGTTTTGGATATAGACAAAATAGCCAATACATATATTTCTTATAAGGTCAAAAATATAGCCAGTTCCCAATTTACCAACCATTTCTCCCTATACAGCTTATCTAATAACCTTGTCCATGATGGTTGCTTGACATAGCTGTGGATTTTGATTAAACTTTTATAAGGAAATTAACTGAAACTTACCATATAAAAGAAAGAGGAGAGTCAAAATGACAGACCGTATTCGTACCCGTTTTGCACCAAGCCCTACTGGCTATATGCATATCGGCAATTTGCGTACTGCTTTGTACGCTTATCTTTTTGCCAAAGCTAACAAAGGAGATTTTCTCCTGCGCATTGAGGACACTGACCAAAAGCGTTTTGTAGCCGATGCTGTAGATTTCATCAATCGCACTCTGGCTGCTGCTCATATCGTTCCTAACGAGGGACCAGATATTGGTGGAGACTGTGGCCCATACATTCAGAGCCAGCGTCTGGATATCTACAAGAAGTATGCTGAGGAGCTTATTGCCAAGGGACACGCTTACCGTTGCTTCTGCACTGATTGCAGTGAACAGCAGCATGAGGCTCAGGAAGCTGGAGATACCAAGGCTTTTGGTGGCTACAACAGAGCCTGCCGTGATTTGCCCCAGGAAACCATTGACAAATATTTAGCGGAGGGTCGTTCCTATGTTATCCGCCAGAAAATGCCTTTAACTGGAGAAACCACCTTTACTGATGCAGTACATGGTCATATCAGCTTCAAAAATGAGGAGCTGGAGGATCAGGTTATTCTAAAGCAGGATGGTATGCCTACCTATAATTTCGCTAATGTTATTGACGACCATCTGATGCATATTACCCATGTTATTCGTGGCACAGAATTTATTACCTCCACACCAAAGCATGTCCTGCTGTATCAGTTCTTTGGTTGGGAGCCACCGGCTTTCATTCATCTGCCACCTGTTATGGGCAAAAATGAGGATGGCTCTGTATCCAAGCTGTCCAAGCGCCACGGTGCCACCGGCTTTAGCCAGCTGGTAGATATGGGTTATCTACCAGAAGCTATTACCAACTATGTAGCACTTCTGGGCTGGAGTCCAAAATCAGAGCAGGAAATCTTCACTATGGATGAGCTGATTGAACGTTTCTCTCTGGATGGCCTTAGCAAATCCCCAGCTGTTTTTGACTACAACAAGCTGGATTGGGTAAATGGTGAGTATTTCAAGGCTATGACTGATGAGGACTTTGCGACTGGTGCCAAGAGCTTCGCCGGAGAACTGGCTGAACAGCTTGGTCAGGACAAATGGCAGTATCTGGCTGGCCTGCTCCGTACCCGTGTTAGCCGTTACAATCAGATTCCAGAGCAGATTGGCTTCTTCAGCCAGCTGCCTGATTATGATGTAGAGCTGTTTACCAACAAGCGTAACAAGGTAAATCCAGAAAAGGCTGCTGAGATTCTCCCAGTTGTTATGCAGATTCTGGAAAAGGTTCAGGACTGGACTCCAGAGGGAATTGACGCTGTATTGCAGCCAGGTGTGGCTGAATCCGGTATTAAGATGGGCACCTTTATGTGGCCTGCCCGTATCGCTCTTTCTGGCCAGAAGGTTACTCCTGGTGGCGTAACGGAGCTGCTTTATATCCTGGGCCGTGAAGAATCCTTCCGCCGCCTGCAGCTTGGTTTAGAAAAAGTTCAGTAAAAATTTATTTTTCATCTTACAAAGAAAAATAAAATTTTTCTTGACATAATAATAATAATGCTGTATTATTATTATTGTCATTGGCGCGTTGGTCAAGTGGTTAAGACTCCGCCCTCTCACGGCGGCTTCAAGGGTTCGAATCCCTTACGCGTCACCAATTGATAATTCAGGCTGGAACATAGTTCCAGCCTTTTTGTTTTGCATTCCATTCTCTTGTAATCTTACGGCACCAATACAAAGACATAATAAAAGCCTATCTAACACACTTCTGCTGTCGTAGATAGGCTTTTCATTTTCTCTTTTACAATTCCCCATCCAAGGCTCGCTGAACAGTTTCATACAAAACCCCAGTCTCCACCGGTTTGGTTAAATGAGCATCCATACCTGCCTCCATAGAACGCTGCTCATCTTTTTCATAAGCATTGGCAGTCACGGCTACAATAGGAATCCTCTTAGCATCAGATTTGCCAGAAGCACGAATCCTGCGGGTAGCTTCCAAGCCATCCATCAACGGCATCCTCACATCCATCAAAATCAAATCATAGGTACCTGGAGCATTCATCATAAATTTATTCAATGCCACCCGGCCATTTTCTGCTGTGTCCACCAACAAGCCCCTGCGTGAAAGAAGATTCTTGGCAATTTCACTGTTAATTTCATCATCCTCGACCAGAAGAACAGTTTTTCCTGCAAAGTTATAGCCTTGATTTTCTGATATCTGAGCTACCTCTGGCATTTCCTCGTCTAGCTCCAAATCCAAATACAGTTTAAACTCCGTACCTTGGCCCTTGTTGCTCTTGAACTCAAGCCGTCCACCAAGATAATCTGTCAGCTTATAGCAAATGGCCAAACCCAGACCTACACCACCATATACGGTAGTGCTGCCTCGATATTCCTTGGTCATAGGCAAAAAGATATGTTCCTGCACCTCTGGGGCAATACCAATACCGGTATCCCGCACCACAAATTCCATTCTGGCCTTGTTATCATGCTCTGCCAGCTGATGAAGCTGGAAATCTATTTTGCCATAGCGAGGAGTAAATTTTACAGCATTGGATAGTAGATTCTGCAAAATCTGTCTAATACGTCCCCGATCAGACTTTACATAAACAGCCACATTATCATCTATCTGAGTATGAAAATGGAGCTTTTTCTCATGAGCCATAGGCCGAATAACACTGCCAACCGTTTCGAATAACTCCCTCATATTAATGGTTGTATCCTTAGCTGTCATATTTTCCTTGGCTGGACTAACAGTGTAAAGTATATCGTTAACAAGATTCAGGAGAAAATGAGTGGTATCTCCCACCTTTTCCAGACAATAATCCACATATTCTCTATCATCAAGCTGGGATTTGGCCAGCTCAGTCAACCCCAGCACATTATTCAAGGAGGAGCGCAAATCATGACTTGTATGGGCCAACAGCTTGCGACAATCAAGCTGCTGCCAAGCCTTGTCAATATCTTCCTTGGTAACATCCCTGCTATCTACATATTCCTTGCTTTCCATATAATCACACCGCCTTATTGCCCTTAGTTATCAGCATTAATGGTTGGAAATTCCCCCGGCTGCCGCAGCCAGATACTCCTTTGACGAATGCCTGCCAAAGCCTCCTCCAGCTGCCATCTATGCTCTGGCATTTCCACATCCAGGAAGAATATATACTCTCCCAAGCCAGTTCGAGCAGGCCTAGACTCAATTCTTGTCAAATTCACCTGTCTATCTGCCAATTCCGTCAGAATCTCACATAAACGTCCAGCATCCTTACCGTCTATCTGACATATGATAAGGGATTTTTCAGGCTGACCATAATTGGTATGTTCCTTGCTATCCCTGCGAATCAACTGATAAAATCTGGTTGAATTATTAGGCAAATCCTCTATATTCTCTGCCACCAGCTTCAAACCATTAAGCTCGCCGCCCCTGCGGGTACAAATAGCCGCCCAGCCATCTGTAGGCACTGCTTCTGCCACCAGCTTGGCTGCCATAGCTGTACTAGCCACAGCTTCCTGCTCTGCCAAGGGATAATTGCAACGGATGAATTCCCGACACTGGGATAAGGGCTGAGAATGGGAAAGTATCCTTTTGACAGGCACATCCTCCCCTGTATCCGACCGCATCATAAGATTATTGTGTACATGCCAAATAAGCTCTCGTACCACCTGCAGATTGTCACTGCCTGCCAAAGTATCCAGAGTTATATTTATTGAGCCCTCAATGGAGTTTTCCACTGGCACCAGACAGGAATCCAGCCGCCCTTGTTCCACCTGATGAATGGCCTCATATATATTGGCACAGGGCACCAGCTCATATTTCTCTGGCACCGTACCCTTTAAATATATCGCTGCTGCTTCGCTATGGGTTCCCAAAGGCCCCAAAAATCCCATTTGCTTCATCCCGTTATCTGCTCCCGTCCAGTATTTCCTTATTTTACAATACATTTTCGTACATTATATTATATCTTATTAATGTCTATTGTACAAGGGAACAAAGTACCTAGGCCAAGGGCTTTTCCCTCTGGAGCGAGGGCAATTTGTATATTCTAAGAGAAAAATTAGAATTCTCCTTTATCGATAAGGTCAATTACATAGGCTGTCAGGCCTTCGTCACAGGTAACACCTACTCTATCTGCTGCCTGCTTTGTCTGAGGAATAGCATTACCAGAGGCTATGCCTACATCGGCCATCTTCAGCATATAATCATCATTAGCATAATCCCCCATAGCAATTACTTTTCGTCCCTGATTCTCTGGCAATGCCTTCAACACCTCCAGCATATGTCCTTTGGAGGCATTAGCAGCTACAAATTCATAAAAATTACTCTCTGAGAAGAAGCTGTTGGAAATTTTCATTAATCCTATCTTCTCTGCTTCCTCTTTGGCCTGGTGCAAAAGCTCCGGTTCTCCTACCAGCATTAGCTTTAACCAGTCCAGATGCTGAATATCCTGCCATCTAGTAAATTTGTAAGGAAAGCTCATAGCCTGTAGGACAGGTGCTTCTGGAGGTGTATTACTAACCACATAACAGGTATCTATGGCATAAATCTGTACACAAATCTCAGGATATTTCTCCAGTAACAGGTCTATATACTGCTGCCATATCTCTCCCACCAAGGCCTCCTTAGCCATTATCCTTTGCTTCTTATAGTCATAAAGCATGGCCCCATTAAAAAATATACCCGAGGTGTTAATATTGACCTTGTGAAGAAAAATCGCCGCATTTTCTGCCGTTCTGCCTGTTGCTACACAAAATCTACCACCTTCTGCGGTAAATCTATCTATAGCAGCTCGATTTTTCTCTGATACCTGACGCTGAGAATTTAAAAGGGTGCCATCCATATCCGTCACCAATAAATAATTATCATATCTGCCCATATTTACACCTCTTGTCCACATAATACTTGATTTTCTCTCTGCTGCATATATCTTTTGGGAGATTCATGCAGATATTTTTTAAAGGTCTGGCAAAACTTCTTATACTCTCCAAAGCCAGTTTGCTCAGCCACTTCATAAACACGATACTCTCCCTCAGCCAGCAATTTTAGTGCCTTCTGCAATCTATATCTAGCCAAAAGCCCACCAAAGGTATGTCCCGTAACCTCTTTTAGCTTACGGCTCAGATAACTGGTACTAACCTGCAGTTCCTCAGCTAGATCCTCTATACTTAGATGCTGATTATATGCTGTCACAATCCGTTCCAAAGCCCTGCGGACATGAGGATTCAGCCTCTGCTCCTGCAAAAGGTCCAGCCAATCCGTCAGCTCCTTTACCTCGCTATTAGAGACTGCTCCCCCTCCAGCTTCCAATTCTACTTGGTTAGCCAAATCCTTAGCAATATTCTTCATTACTCTGGTCAGCTCTTCCTCCTCCACCGGTTTCAGAAGATAATCCACCGCTTGCAGCCTTAACGCTTCTCTGGCATAATCAAACTCTGCATAACTGGTGAGAAATACCATTCTGGTTCTCTGGCCCATTGCCAATACCTTATCTGCCAATTCCAGTCCGCTAAGACGAGGCATACGAATATCTGTCAGCAATACATCCGGCTGAAGTTTCTTCACTTGCTCCAAAGCCTCCATGCCATCTGCTGCCTCTCCAACTATTTCCACCCCCATGGACTGCCAGTCCAAGGTCTGCACCAATCCCATGCGGATAATATCCTCATCCTCAGCAATAATCAGCTTTAACATTACCCTTAGCCCCCTCCAAATGACCCTGCTTATAGCTCTAGTCAATTTCCTTATTTCTTCTCAGGCCTAGCCTCATTTTGTCTAATATATGGCAAATTCAGCTCCACCACAGTACCTCCCTCCTCTGGGCTAGTAATAGTCAGACCGTATTCCTGACCATAGGTAAGCCTAAGCCGTCTATGCACATTATAAATACCAGTATGCACCGTATGATTATCCTTTCCCCCTAGCAGCTCCTGCAACTCTGCCATCTGTTCCGGCGGAATAGGTGCCCCGCCATTGGCCACTCGAATCACCAATCTATCCCCCACGCTCTGGACAGACAGTCCTATACTAATACAACCATCTACCCCTTCGCCATATTTAATGGCATTTTCCAAAATAGGCTGAAAAATTAATTTGGGAATCACTACCTGATTCATATCTACCTGAATATTAAATTCACATCGCAGCCTTTTGCCAAAACGATATTGCATAATCTCCAAATACTGGGTAGTATATTGCCAATCCTCTGCTAACGTTACCTGCTGAGCCAAATTGTTAATCCCATAACGCAGAATTGCTGACATATCCATAATCATCTTCATGGCTGCCTCTGGCTTCAGCTTGACCATGAATTTTATATTTTCCAAGGTATTAAAAATAAAATGAGGGTGGAACTGAGCCTCCAGCTGTCTTATCTCCGACACAGCATTGGCCTTGGCCCTGGCTTCGTTCTGAGCCATAAGCTGCTGCAGGCTGTTGACCATATGATTATAGGTGTTAACCACTACCTCAAAATCCTGTCCCTCCAGCTTTAGCTTGCTTTCCAAATCACCGTGCTTCAAAGCCTTGAAAGCTTCTATCAAATCATCTGCTGCCTTGGCCCGAGCCAGACTTTCCTTTCTCACTCTAAACATCAATACGGGAATCATCAACATTAATACCAACAGCAAAATACCAGCTGCCAGCTGATAACGTTCCTTCAAAGAGCTAACAGACATAGCACTATAAAGATAAAAATTCTCCACTCCCAATCTATTATGGGTAATATAAAAATCCCCATTATTCAGGCTGGCAATCTCCTTATCCTTGCCCAAAATCTGCTTTGGCAATGTCTGAAACTGCCTATCCTGCAAAATTGAATTGGTGGCAATAGAGGCATAGCCAAAATTATTTACCAAGGCAAAATCCAAATAGGGGGAATTAATGGCATTGGCAATATACTCTCCACTAATAACGAATACCCAATATCCCTTTAGCTGCCCCTGCCGCAGTACCGCCCGGGCCACCAGCAAATCACTATTCTGACTATCTACACGGGGACTGAATTCCACCAGTACCTTCTCTGGACAATGCCTCAGCCTCTGCCACAATCCCCAGCTCATCGGAGTATCCTCCAAATAAGCTGGCAGCCTTTTGCGATTGCTAAGAAGAATTTGCCCCTGAGGATTTACAAGATAAAATAACGTATTGTCATGAGTAATATTCACCTCATGATAAAGCCATTCATATACCGCCCGCCGATGCTCTGAATCCTGCTGTATATTATAAAAATCCTCATTTTCCACCACATAATTTACTCTATTTTTATAATCCTCCAGCAAATTGTTCAACACATCCGTCGCTGTGGCCGATACTTGCACACTCCGCTCCTCCACATCATGCTGCCAGCTCCACAGCCCCAACACCGTTCCTAACAAAGCAATCACCAGCACCGGAATCAGGGCATACTGAGTCAAGGTTTTACGTATATCCTGTTGAAAGCTGCGCATACCCGTACCTCCTTTGGTCCTTAGAAATATTATACTCCCTAAATGGCTTAAAGACAAAAATAACTGCCGCAGTGGATTACGGCAGTTATCTCCTTTTACCTATTTTGCTGTATCAGATTTTATTTGGTGCTGGTAAAAATATCCTTGAATTTATCCAGCCAAGCCTTCTTGTTCTGATTTACTACAGACTCATCATCCTCAATTATATTGATGGTGGACTTGTCCTGCAAGCCCTGTGGAGCAGGTACGTCATCACGAACACTGCGGCGATGAAGCTTCTGAGTAATCAGAGTCTGAGCTTCCTTGCTAGTAATAAAGTCAATGAACTTCTTGGCATTTTCCATATGCTTGGCATTCTTGATGATATAGATGCCATCTGGCTTGGAAATAACGCCTTCCTTCATGTAAACCAGCTTTACAGGAGCACCATCAGCTACATATTTAGCGCCGCCCTCTTCAAAGGTCAAGCCTACAGCATATTCACCGTCAGCTACACCTTTATATACAGCGGAGGAGCCAGACAGCAGCTTGCCATCCAGATTCTCACAGAGCTTCTGCACATAGTCCCAACCCTTATCTGGGTTTCCTTGGCCCATAGCATAAAGCATATTTACCAGATGCTCATAGGAAGAAGATGATTTGGAAGGGTCAGCACTAGCAATCTTCCCCTTCAAGGCAGGATTCAGCAAATCCTCATAGCCCTCTACCTTAATGTCACCAATCAGATTGGTATTTACCATAATGACACTTGGAATATCGGTAAATCTGGTGAGAGGCCCCTCAGTATTCTTAAAGGCTGGCTGAATATGGTCCTCATTAACAGAGGTATAATTTTCAAACAAATCAGCCTTTGGCTTCATGGTATTCAGAGAGCCGCCCCAGAAAATATCCCCTAGAGGATTGGCCTTCTCAGACTCTACACGCTTTAACAGCTCGCCGCTGCCAGCAGCAATAACCTCGACCTTGATACCGCTGCTCTTTTCAAACTCCTCCACCAGAGGATTGATAAAGGCAATTGGATGTGGACAATATACTACCAAGGTATTGTCATCTCCCTTAGCTTCCTCCTTTTGTCCGCCACCGCAGCCAGCTAGAGCCGCTGTCATCATAACAGTTCCCAGGGCTACAGCCACCCATTTTTTGAGTTTTTTGAAATTCATGTGATACTCCTCCTTTTGTTATATAAAATTTATCCACTTGCCAAATTATTTACAGAGTCACATCCTTGCGTCCAGATACCTTGAAGAAAATAACCATAGCCGTAATTGTAGTCAGAGTCAAAATTGTAGAAAGAGCTGCTGCTGTGCCATAGCTGGCTCGAATAACCTCTGTATAGATTGCTACTGACATGGTTTTGGTAGCACCAGTAAAGAGGATAACCGATGAGCTAAGCTCATTGATAGCTGTTATCCAGGATAGAATGGCACCACTCATAACACCTGGCAGCATCATAACTGCCGTAATCTTGAAAAATGTCTTTAGCGGAGAGGCCCCCAGACTGATAGATGCCTCCTCCATGCTAGGACTAATCTGATAGAGAATAGCCGAGCTGGAGCGCAAGGTATAAGGAAGTCTGCGTATTACCAGCGATATGATAATGATAAAGGCTGTGCCTGACAGCAACAGGGGTTCATCATTAAAGGCCAATAGCAGGGTAATACCCAAAACAGAACCCGGTATAATATAAGGGAACATAGTCAGGGTATCAATAATCTCTGTCAGCCAGCTCTTACGGCGGGTGGTAAGATAAGCCACCGTCATACCTAAGAATATAATCATCAGCATAGCACAGGTGCTGAACATATAGGTATTCTGAATAGCAGCGCCCAAGGTGTTGAATATAGTACGATAGCTATCCAAAGAATAACCATCTACAAAAATAGCACCGCTGGTTTTCAGGAAGGATGTGTAGATAACCATAATCTGAGGTATCAGGGACACAGCCACCAGCAGGTAGATACCTGCATGCATCAGCACATTCTCCACGCCATGCAGCTCACCTACCTGAATTGGTCTAAGAGAGCTCATGGTAAAGGATTTGCGGTTCACCACATATTTCTGCAACAGGAAGATTACCGAGGTAATAAATACCATAATCGCTGCCATAGCTGCGGCAAAATTGGCCTGATCTCCTACCTCATTGATAAACTCTGAGTAAATCATAACCGGCATAACATTGAAGCCCTCACCTATCAGCATAGGTGTACCAAAGTCAGCCATAGCATTCATAAATACCATGAGAGCACCAGCCAAAATGGTAGGGGTAATCAACGGAACGATTACGGTAAATACCTTTTTGATACCACTGCAGCCCAAGCTTTCTGCGGCTTCAATCAAGGCCGAATCAATGCTTTTTAAGGCACCAGAGACATAAAGATAAATAAAGGGATATAGCTTCAAGGTCAGCACCAGCAAAATCCCGCTAAAACCATAGATAGATGGTGCCTCGATACCAAAGCTATTTTGCAGCCATTGGGTCAGCACACCACTGCGGCCGCCAATGAGAATCCAGGAATAAGCTCCGATAAATGGTGGAGACAGCAGAGAGATAATGATGCAAACCTCCACGGCGCTCTTGAATTTCACCTTATACATGGACATAAAATAGGCCAAAATAGTACCGATAATAATGGCCAACACCGTTACACAGGTAGTAACTGTAAAGCTGTTTATCATAGATTCATAATAGTATTTTCTCTGGAAGAAGTGTGTGAAATGCCCCAAGGTGAAAGCCCCGGTTTCTGGATCCTGAAAAGCGGTAATAAAAAGGGAAAATAGTGGATAAATCAGGAACAGCCCAAAGACCAGAATAGCCAGGAGTGTCACCCCAGTCCAGAAATCCCAACGTATTAGCTTTTTATTCATGGAGCACCACACCCTTCAAAAGGTTTCTGCTGCCATCAGCAGTAAATATATTCACCTTGGCCGGATTAGGCCTCAGTACAACCTCCTCGTCAATATCCAGCAATCTCTCCACATGGCCCAAATCCTGAGAAAATTCTATAGATGGCTGATCTGGTATCAGCATATTCTCTGGAAATTCCAGGAAGTATGTATTATATTTGCCTAAGAATACCTTGTTCTTGATTTTACATTTCAAGCCATCCTTTTGAATAGAAAACTCCTCTGGTCGAACGGAAATAATAACCTCCATACCGTCTACAGCATCCTCAGATAAATTATCCATAGGCATGATATAGCCATCGTTGAAAACTACAGCCTTGCCATTAGCATCTCCCTTGATGGTGCCGTGGAACAGATTGGAGTGACCTATGAAGGTAGAAACAAAAACATTATATGGTCTGGTATAAATAGTATGAGGACAAGCTGTCTGCTGAATCTCACCCTTTTTCATAACAGCAATTCTATCCGAAATGGACAGAGCCTCCTCCTGATCATGGGTAACATAAACCGTGGTAATTCCCACCTGCTTTTGTACCTCCCGGATGGCTGTACGCATTTCCACCCTCAACTTGGCATCCAGATTGGACAGTGGCTCATCCATCAACAACACGCTAGGATGAATGACAATAGCTCTAGCTAGAGCTACTCGCTGCTGCTGGCCGCCAGACAGCCTCTCAGGCAATCTATCCTGATACTCTGTAATCTGCACTACCTCCAAAATCTTATCTACCTTTTCCTTCATTTCTGCCTTGGGCAGCTTCCGCAGCTTCAAGCCATATTCTACATTTTCCCGCACAGTCAAATGAGGAAAAATTGCATAGCTCTGAAACACCATACCGATATTTCTTTCATGAGCAGGAATATCATTGATAACCTTGTCATTAAAGGCAATGGTGCCTCCCTCAATGCTGTTAAAACCTGCAATCATACGCAGCAAAGTAGTTTTACCACAACCAGATGGACCTAGCAAGGTAAAAAATTCTCCATTTTTGATATGCTCATCCAAGCCTGGAATAATGGTCAAATTGCCATATTTTTTCACAGCCTTGTTAATATTAATTTCCACACTCATGTTCATCGCTCCTGTCTGTGGATTATTTCAGATTCTATTCAAAGTATACCTTTTAAATCGGAATAGAACAATCCTCATTTCTGCTAAATCATACCAAAATCTGAACTAAATACTTTTTTCTTCCTATATCAATAAATAATTTAGCTATAATTCCAAAAACATCCTACAATTTATGGTCATAAAGTACCAATTAGCCTTTTTCAGTATGGGAAAATCAATTCAATTAAAAGAAAACGAATTTACTATGCCTTATACAATATATTTTGTATTCCTTAAGTAATATAATAAAAAAATACTACACAAGTCCTCTGCAAAATGATATAATACCTCTTGTGACGTAAAGGACTAACTGTGTATTGTATTGGAGGGTCAGATATGAATTCTGAGATTACGCTCAAACTGCCACGATGCAAGGGCTGTGGTATATGTGTAGCCTTTTGTCCCAAGCAGGTTCTCGGTCTTTCCGAGCTGGGCAAAGTGGTTATTCTAAAGGCTGATGACTGCATAGCCTGTGGCCAGTGCGAGCTGCGCTGCCCTGATTATGCAATTTTTGTAGATAAGAAGGTGGCAAAATGAGTAAAGCTAGATTGATGCAGGGTAATGAAGCCTGTGCCGAGGGTGCACTGGCTGCTGGTGTCCGTTTCTTTGGTGGTTACCCTATTACTCCCTCCACAGAAATAGCTGAAGGCATGGCCAAGATGCTGCCTAAGGTTGGTGGCAAGTTCGTACAGATGGAGGATGAAATTGCCTCTATGGGTGTTGTTCTTGGTGCCTCTCTGGCAGGCAAGAAGGCTCTCACCGCCTCCTCCGGTCCAGGTATCTCCCTGAAGCAGGAGCTGATTGGCTATGCTGCTGCCGCTGAGATTCCTGTTGTTATTGTTAATGTACAGCGTGTTGGTCCTTCCACCGGCCAGCCAACCGCCCCATCTCAGGGTGATGTTATGCAGGCTCGCTGGGGTACCCACGGTGATCATCCTATGATTGCCCTGTCTCCTTGGAGTGTTCGTGAGGCTTTTGATACTGCTGTTATGGCTGTTAATTATTCCGAACGCTTCCGTACCCCTGTTATTCTCTTGATGGACGAAATCGTAGGCCATCTCCGGGAGAAGGTAGAACTGCCAGAAGCCAGTGAGCTGGATATTTATCCACGCCGCCAGCCTAATAAGACTAGAGCCGAGGGCTATCAGCCTTATGCTCCTGCTGAGGATTTGGTGCCAAATGTAGCTGATTTCGGCAACGGCTATCATATCCATGTAACTGGTCTGATTCATGACGAAACCGGCTTCCCAGTAGGCAGTCCAAAGGTTACCCGCGAGGCAATTGACCGCCTCCACAAGAAGATTGCTATTGCTCAGGACGAAATCACCCATGTAGAGGAATACTGCATGGAGGATGCTGAATATGCCGTAGTTGCCTTTGGTGGTACTGCCCGTACTGCCTATGAGGCTGTTCTTGAAGCTCGCAAAAAGGGCATCACGGTTGGCATGGTTCGTTTAATTACCATTTGGCCATTTGCTGATAAGGTTATCAAGGCTTTGGCTGCCAAGGTAAAGGGTATCTTAGTGGCTGAGCTGAACTACGGTCAGATTGTCAACGAGGTTGAGCGGGCAGCTGCTGGCCAGTGTCCAGTAGAGCTGTGTGCTAAATATGATATGACAATCTTCGAGCCTGAGGAAATTCTCGAGGGCATTGAAAACCTTGCAGGAGGTAATAAATAATGGAAAGATCCTTTGAACAGTATTTTCGCCAGAACCGCCTGCCACATCTCTGGTGTCCAGGCTGTGGTAATGGTATAGCAACCAAGGCCATTGTTCAGGCCATTGAGAAAAAAGGTCTGGATAGAGATAAAACCATCATTGTTTCCGGTATCGGCTGCTCCTCCAGAGCTTCCGGCTATATGGATTTTGATACACTACACACCGCTCACGGTCGTGCCATTCCTTTTGCTACTGGCATCAAGCTGGCCAATCCAGAGCTGAATGTTGTAGTTATTACTGGTGATGGTGACTGCACCGCTATTGGTGGCAACCATTTCATTCATGGCTGCCGCAGAAATGTGGATTTGACTGTTGTGCTTTTTAACAACAATATTTACGGTATGACTGGTGGTCAGGCTTCCCCTATGACTCCAACTGGCAAAAAGGCTACTACTGCTCCTTATGGCGCTGTGGATCCTACCTTTGATGCCTGCAAGCTGGCTGAAGCTGCTGGTGCTACCTATGTAGCCCGTTCCACCGCTTACCACGTACAGCATCTTACTGATATGATTGCCAATGGCTTTGATAACAAGGGCTTTTCCTTTATTGAGGCTATGGTGCAGTGTCCTACTGCCTATGGCCGCAAAAACAAGATGTCTGATCCTGTAGAGCTGATGAAGTGGATGCGAGATAATGCAGTAATGAAGGCTGCTTGGGATAAGCTGCCAGACGATAAAAGGGTTGGGGATAAATTCCCTATTGGCCTGCTTTATCAGGATACTGAGATAGATTATGCTACTGCCTATGAGCATGTTATTGAGGTTGCAGGAGGTGCTGGAAAATGAGAAAGCAGATTAGATTGTCCGGCTCCGGCGGCCAGGGTGTAATTACCGCTGCTATTATCTATGCAGAGGCTGCTATTTCTGCAGGTATGGAGGCTGTACAGTCCCAGTCCTATGGGCCAGAGGCTCGTGGTGGTGCTTCCAAATCTGAGGTTATTATTGATGATAGCCATCCTATCTTTCATCCCCATGTAAAGACTCCTGATGTGGTACTGGCTATGACTCAGAAGGCTGCTGATAAATACTATGGTGATTTACATAGTGATGGTATCTTGATTCTGGATACTGATTTGGTGCCTGAGCCACCTAAGTTTGGCAATATTATTCAGGTGCCTATTACCAAGATTGCCATTGAGCAGGCTGGCAAAGCCTTATTTGCCAACATTGTAGCCCTTGGTGTACTGACCAAGGTTCTGAATCTAGTGGATTTGGATACTGTTCGTACAGCAGTATCTCACCGTGTACCACCTCATACCATTGAGGCCAATATGAAAGCCCTGCAGCTGGGTTATGATGCTGTAAAATAATCCCATAACGAACTAAAGCCCTGATACGCTCCACGCGTACCAGGGCTTTTTGGCTGTTTAAATTATTTCACTGTGCCATGTAAGCCCAATCTTTCCAAGCCTTGGACAAGACATACCTGAGTTCATAAAAAAAAGAGGCTACTTTGCAGTAACCTCTCTTAACCGGCAATTTCTTATCCTCC
>DAVZJH010000018.1:0-29515 GCA_052272885.1 Anaerovibrio sp.
AAGTTCTTCTCAAAGGGCGTAATTTTTAATCAGCACTTTTCTGTGGCAGAATATACCTTTCCTTCTCTGACCACCATAGAGGCGGGCATATATACTCACAAATCCCAGGTGTTTAATGATGCTGTAAATATGCCCTTGTCACCAGAATATAAGGTGCTGTCTGAACAGATGAGGGACTTGGGGTATTATTGCGTCAATATTATGGGGTGTCCTAGCCTGCATTATACAGGGGCTGGCAGAGGTTATGATAGGCAGATAATCAATTCCTATGCCCAAAGAGTATATGAAGGGGTAGAGCGTACTATACAACAGTTAGAAGCCTTTGGAGAATGTGATCAATTTTTGTTTTTGCATATTGTAGACGTGCATCCTTGGCCTGTAAATATGATAAGTATGCCTGTGGCTAGTCAGACCTGCTTGCCATTGGAGGATAGATTGTGGCAAACCAAGGAGAAGGTGTCCAGTGTAAGATTGTCCTATGCTCCATTATATGCTCATGCCAATATGATGGGAGTGAAAAATACGGATAGAAGCTTAGGTGTACTATTTGATTATTTAGAATCTCACTATAATGAGGATGAATATGTGGTGCAGCTGTATTCAGATCATGGCGCATCCGTATATGACAGTCATCCTTACATAATGAGTCGTTATCAGACTGGGGCAGCCTATATGGCACGAGGGGCAGGTGTTCCAGTCTTGGGAATAGTAAATGAATTAACCAGTGCGGTAGATATCTATCAGGTCATGGCTAAATTACATGGCTTTGAATCTCCAGAATATACTGATGGCAATTTGCCAGCAGCGTTTGGTGGTCAAGAGAGGGAATATACCATTAGTAATTCCATATTCCCTGGACAGACCTATAAGCTGTGCATACGTACCAAGCAATACGAATTTCAGCTAGAGTCTAAGGAATTTGTGGATGTGGATGGTACTGTGGATTTGACAGGTGCCTCTATGTATATCTTAGATAGACGGTATGAATGGCAGCAGTGCTATGATATGAATTTATTGGAATATTTTATGAATATTGCCAGAGAGCATACAAAATCCTTTTGCACATGGGGCAGAAATTGGCCTGAAATGAGAAAACTAAAGCCAAAATGGTTTGGAGAAGCAAAGTAGAAATGTAAATATTATTCAATGAGAAATTTTATAGATAAATTTAATTTTTATTTAAGAAGGCGGAAATTTCTCACGATAATATATATGACAACGGCAAAGGACATATTTCAGGTGGCTAGCAACCCAGAAGTATGTCAGATATTTGCAAAACAATTTTATACAGTTAGTGGCACGGATGCTGCTAACCTTGTTGACAACCAAGGAGGAAAATTATTATGGCAATGGTAGTTAAAAACAACATGTCCGCTCTGTCCACCCTGAACACTCTGAACAAGAACACTAAAGCACTCTCCAAGAGCCTGCAGAAGGTTTCTTCCGGTATGAAGATCAACAGCGCTGCTGATGATGCTTCTGGCTATGCAATTTCCGAGCGTATGCGTGTACAGATCCGTTCTTTGGATCAGGCTAATAGCAATGCTCAGAACGGCGGTTCCATGATGAAGGTTGCTGAGGGTGCTGTAAGCTCCACTGTAGAGATTCTGAAGACTCTGAAGGAGAAGGCAGTAAACGCAGCCAACGATACCAATACTGATGCAGATCGTCAGACCATCCAGAAGGAGCTGGATCAGTCCATCGACCAGATCAACGATAACGCAAATGTAACCTTTAACGGCCAGTATTTGGTAGATGGTTCCAAGAACAGTGCTACTAAGGCTACTTGCACTGCTTTGACTAATCAGAGCTTGGCTGAGGATACTGCTAGCTCTACTAGTCTGACTAACTTAAAGGCTCGTAATAACGATAGTTTGAATATTCAGTCCACTGATACTATTACTGTATCCTGGGTAAAGGATGGTAAGACTTATACAGCTTCTACTCTGGTAGGTAGCTTGAGTTTGTCTGGTGCTTTGAACGCCATGAAGGATGGCGCCGAGGAGCTTAGTAAGAGTGTAACTCTTAGTGCTGGTAAGAGTTCCTTTATTGCTGTTGATGGTTCTGGTAACAGTGTATATACTGCTTCTGGTGAAAGCTCCATTACAGTTACTTCTTCTGCTACTGGTATTGAGGGACAGATTTCCGGCTTTACCATTTCTATTACTGATAACACTGGTGCAGTTCGCAAGTCTGCTAATGCTGCATTGGATGCTTTTGATGAAACTCTCCGTGCTCAGAATGAGTCTGCTGACAATTCCATCAATCTGCAGATTGGCACCAAGGCCAACCAGACCATTAAGGTTGGCTTGACTGATATGAAGGCTCAGGCTCTTGGCCTCCAGGGTAAGAACAATGATACTATTCAGGTAGGTAATCAGGAGCAGGCTAATGCAGCTATCAACGTTCTGGATTCTGCTATTCAGAAGGCCCTGGATCAGCAGACCACTATCGGTGCTGTTCAGTCCCGTCTGGAATACACTCAGAGCAACTTGACTACTGCCAGCGAGAATGTAACTGCTGCAGAGTCCACTATCCGCGATGCTGATATGGCTAAGGAAATGACCGAGTACACCAAGAACAATGTTCTGATGCAGGCTGCCCAGTCTATGCTGGCACAGGCAAATCAGAGTAGCTCCAATGTACTGTCTCTCCTCCAGTAATATCTGCTATTCTTTATACGGATATTCGATTAAACAATATGAGAACCGTCCTTCGGGGCGGTTCTTTTATTGTTTAGGAAAAATCATATGTGTATATGCATATTTGTTTGGTTGCACTTAATATTTATATTAAGCTTTTCGATACTATACATAGGTAGTTTATAAGTAGTAAAGGCTGGCAGTTATGAAGAAAAACAAATTTTATAAATCGGAAGCAAGTGAAGCTGCTTCCGATTTTTTTGAAATGAATAAGGCACAGGGGATAAATATATCTGCTTGTGCTATTATGAAAAATGAGATGTCTCATGTGGAAGCTTGGCTGGAGAATGTAAGGTGCTTTGCCCAGAAAATTATTGTAGTAGATACAGGCTCTACCGATGGTACTAAGGAGTTTTTAGAAAAACAATCTGATGTGAAAGTTATTCACTATGAATGGCAGCATGATTTTGCTCAGGCTAAAAATATGGCTTTGCAGGAGGCGACAGGTGATTGGCTGGTATTTACCGATGCAGATGAATGTTTTTATCACCCGGAAAATATCATTGAATATTTGAGACAGCTAGACAAGCAGTATGCTGATATGGATGTAATATTTTGTCCTATTGATAATATAGATACAGATAACAATAATGAGATTATAAATTCGGATGTAGTGCCTAGAATTATAAGAAATCATGTAGGCATTAAATACATGGGGGCTGTACACGAACAGCTAACCAAGGGGAGTGAGCCTTGGCAGGACATAAAATATATTGTGGCAGATAGAAATTTGGCAATTCGCCATACAGGATATTCTACTAAGATAATTCCTTTTAAGCATCAGCGCAATTATGAAATTTTACGTCAGGTCATGGAAAAAAGCAACACTCCAGAGATGTATTATGGTTTTCTTAGTGAAAGCCTATTAGGTTTGGAAAAATATCAGGATGCGTTAGAATATGCTATTTTGGCTATGGGATCGCCTTATCAGCCAGCTATTCAAAAGGAACGCTTTGCTCAGGTAGCTATAGAGTCCATGGATAACCTGGGATTAGCGATAAGTGATATATTTTCCCCACGACAGGCAGAAGAAATTTGTCAGACTATATTGAGACGGAATAAATGGCATTTAGGAACCTTGTGTCAGTGGCTGGATATGAAGTTGACAGCTGTGGAGAATGAGCAGCAAGATAAAATACAGAATATTATTGCAAGCTTACAGGATATTTATGGAAAAAATCTCCAGGATACACAACAGCTGATTGCTTTGCTGGAGCAAAATGGTTATATTTATTTGGCTAAGGAATTTTCTTCTCATATGAATATAGAGCAAGAAAATGATTTAGAGGAAGTCTATCAGTTTTTACAGCAAAAGGAATTTGCTCAGTTGGAAAAGAAGATACTGTCACTAATGGCAGAGAATATTCAGCTTTTATTTATTGCCTTACTAGGCTGTAATTATTCCTCTGGTAGCTGGTACCAGGAAAAATTAAGACTACTGCCTGAAGCTCAGCAGGTATTAGTACAGCTTTACCATGGAAAAATAAAAAATATTGCTTTGGAGCCTGATGAATACATTACTATGCTAGATGGCATTATTCTTTATGGCAGTCAGGAAATGTTATTAAAATACTTGCAATTAGCTCAGGGAATGCCTGGAAACAAGCTAAAGAAAATAGGACATCAGCTTGCAGATAGGGAATACTATGGTGAAGCATTGAATATTTTTGCTCAAATTCAAGCTGAAGATGAAGCAGTGACAGAGGATTTTTGGTTTGATTGCGGCAAATGCCTATATTATTTGCAGGATTATAATAATGCCTTGGCAGCCTTGGAGAGGGCAGCTAATATGGGGAATAGCAGCAAGGAGTTAGGATCATATATTGCATGGTGTAAGGAGGCTGTGAAGATATGAAAATATCAGCCTGTGTAATTGTCAAGAACGAGGAAAAAAATATTGATCAATGGCTAAATAATATGCGACAGATTGCTGATGAAATTGTTGTGGTAGATACTGGCTCCACAGATAATACCCTAAATATATTGGAAAATGCTGGTATTACTCCCTATCATTTTATCTGGTGTAATGATTTTGCGGCCGCCAAAAATTATGCTATTCAGCAGGCTACAGGTGACTGGATTGTTTTTTTGGATGCTGATGAATATTTTGATGTATCAAGTGTACAGCGATTTAGGACGGAAATGACTCGTTATCATGCTAATAAAAAAATTGGTGCCATTATGTGTCAGCTGGTTAATATTGACACAGATAATAGAAATAAAATTATTGATACCATGATACAGGTACGAATTTTCCGGAATAGTAAGGATATTTATTATAAAAATCCAGTACATGAGCAGCTGGTTACTAAGCCTGGCAAGTATATTATGCAAAAATGTTTTGATTTGCAGATAATACATACAGGTTATAGTGCTGGTATTTTGCGCAAAAAGGCAGAACGGGATTTGCCTATTTTGCAGCAACGGGAAAAGGAGGCAAAGACGCAACAGGAAAGAGAGCGATTGTATGTATTCTTTATGGATGCCTATAATTGTCTAGGTGTTTTTGATAAGGTATTATTGTATGCTCAAAAAGCAGTGAAGTCAAATATGAAAACTCTAGGGGGAGATATTCATGTTTATGAGTGTATGATATCTGCCATGATACATTTGGGCAAGGAAGATAAAGAAATAATGACTGTTATAACAGAGGCCAGAAAGAAATTCCCTCGGGAGGTTTTCTTTGCTGTTCAGCTGGGATATTATTATTATGTGGGCAGGGATTATTTACAGGCGGAGCAATATTTATTGGAGGCTCGCAGGTTAAGACAGTTTGCCGAAATGGATATAAAGGCAGGTAAGGCAGTATCAGATACTTCTTTGAATCTGATGCCTATGCTTTATAGCAGCCTTGGGGATATTTATATACGCAAGGGGCAGAAACAGCAGGCCTTGGAATTAGCAATAGAAGGATTGGGGTATTATAAATATAATCGTCTCTTGGTGCAAGTTTTGTACAAATCATTGCAAGGAAAGCCAACATTGGAGATTATACAAATTTTTGATTGCCTTTATGATAGAAAACAGGAGGGGGATTTTCTTATGGAAGCCATAGGTTGGCAAACATCTGGAGAATTTGCTGCCTATTATTATCCTATCCATGATACTAGGGATAAGGTAAAGCTTTATCTCAAAACGGAAAAGTTTCAAGGCGGAGCAGCTGTTGCGGGACAGCAACTGGATTTGCTAAATCACTCGGCCCTGGTTGAGGCTTTCGTTAAGCAGGAAAATGGAGAAGAAACGCTGCCTAATGTTTTTGCTATTATGCCTGATAAATATCAAAGATTATCTATGTCTAAGGCAGAATGTCAACAGGATGTAGATGGTAGAGCAGCTATCCGACTGAGAAAGCAGATGAAATATTATGAATAAAATAAAAGAAATATTCCAGCTGATGGCCCAGGAGCGTATGGAAGAAGCTGTGCAGCAAGGAATAAAATATTTTCAGTTGAAATTTTCTACAGATGGCATGGAGCTTGTGGTACCCGCTCAAAGTCCCATATGGAAGGTGGAGGCAGCTGATAGATTATATTTTTATAGTGTTGCAGGAGTGTACTATCAATACTTTGGACCACAGGTTTATGCTTGTGCCTTTTTCAAAGAGATCTGGCAGTCTACAAAGGATTTGCCTGTAAAATGGGAATACTACAGCAAATATCTCATGCAGTGTCATTATTTATTTATATCTCAGAATAAGTATTTTCAATTACATCAGGGCTATAATAAATTATTTAAGGATATATGGCAATTCAAACATGATAAACAGCTACATAAGCAACATTCTAAAATTCGCATAGGATATTTATCTGCTGATTTTAATAGCTGTGTGTTAGTGGATTTTATTGGAGTTCTTACAGCTTGTTATAATCAAGAAGATTTTCAAGTATACTGTTTTGCCAATGGCAAGATAGATGATGTAACGGAATTTTATCAGAGCTGTCCTGCGGAATGGGTGGATATTACAGGTATGAATGCCCCAGATGCCGCCCGTGCCATCTATAGTAGGGAAATAGATATTCTCTTTGATTTGGCAGGCCATACCCGCTATAATCTGCCTATTCTGGCATATAAGCCAGCTCCTGTACAGATGTGTGGAATTGGCTATTTTGCTACTACAGGCTTGGATAGCGTAGACTACTTCCTTACAGATAAGTATTTATGTCACGAGTATACAGGTAAATATTTTGTGGAGAAGCTATTGCCTATGCCGCAAAGTCATTTTTGCTATTGGCCTAGGAAGGAGATGCCCCAGGAAATTCACGGGGCACCTTGCTGTGTAAAGGGATATATTACCTTCGGCAGTTTTAACGATCCCATTAAGGTTAATTCTACCGTATTGCAAACATGGCAAAGGATTTTGACAGCAGTGCCTCATTCCAGATTGCTGCTAAAAGGCCGTATGTTTAATGCGTATCAGGGCATTGAGACGATGAAAAATATGTTGCTGGAAGCAGGTATTGAGCTAGATAGAGTAGAACTGCGAGGCTTTAGCCGGGAGTATCTTCGAGAATATTGGGATGTAGATATAGCCTTAGATACTTTTCCTTATCCTGGAGGTGGTACTACCTGTGCTGCTCTTTATATGGGGGTGCCAGTTATAACCTGGGGCGACGGTAGTCATGGGGGAGATTTCGGCATCAGTATTTTGAAAAATATTGGTATGGAGGCTTGTTGTAGCTATACTATGGATGAATATGTGGAAAAAGCCGTACTGCTGGCGTCTGATAGAGAGCTTTTGCAAGACCTACATCTTCAGCTAAGAAATATTATGGACGCTTCTCCACTCATGGACAAAGAAGGCTATATGAGAGATTTGGAAAATAATTATCGTAAAATCTGGCAGAATTATTTGCAGGGGGAATGAGATATGGGAAAGGCAAGGGCATTGAAAATTTCTGCCTGTTATATTGTGAAAAATGAAGCAAAAAATTTGGCGAAGTCCATTAAAAGTCTAAAAAATCAGGTTAATGAGATTGTGGTGGTGGACACGGGTTCTACAGATAATACCATAGCTGTGGCTAGGAAATTAGGTGCTAAGGTATATAGCTTTCCCTGGCAGGATGATTTTAGCAAGGCTCGTAATTTTGCTTTAAGCAAGGCCAAGGGGGATTGGCTGATATTGTTGGATGCTGATGAATATTTTACTGCTAAAACTGCTGGCAATATCCGTCAGGTAATTCGACAGGCTCAGCAGGCGGATGCTCTTTTAATTCAGATGGTAAATTATGATGTGGATAAGGCAGAAATACAGGATTATTTCTATCAACTGCGGATAGTTCGCAATCAGCAGGGACTTCATTATGAAGGAAAAATTCATGAGGAGCTGAAATTATCTGAGGGCAAGTCTATGAAATTTTTCAGGATTCCCCCAGAAATGTTGGAGATTTATCATACTGGTTATGCTAGCAGTGTTTCTAGGCAAAAGTTGGAAAGAAATCTCAAGCTTTTGCAGCAGGCTGTGGACAATGGGCAATCTGAGGCAGATTTGGCTAGATATTTTTGTGATTGCTATTTAGGTCTGGGAGATATGGAGAAATGTACCTACTATGGTTGGATGGATGTAAAGAAGGGACGGCAGTCGATAAATTTCGGCAGTCGCTGTTATCGAGTGTTGATGGCCTATTATGCTGGACTTAGTGATGTAGATAGTATTAGCAAAAGGAGACAGCTGGCAGAATTTTCTGTGGAGCAATATCCAGAGGTACCAGATTTTTGGGCGGAATACAGTGAGTGTCTCTATCAGGCTGGAGAATATCCTCAGGCCATAGCTGCCATGGAAAAGGCCTTGCAGCTGATGCAGGATTATCATGGCATGGAGCCTTCTATGCTGGTGGAGGGGCATATGGCATCTCAGTTGGAGGAGAGACTACAAGTATTTCGTCAGGCACAGGCTGATTTAATTAATCAGGATAAATCAACGATAAAACCTACAGAGGATAAGTGCAATGGAGGTATTCAAATGGCTAGATTAAAGAACAAAATTAATAAAAATAGAATGAAGAAGCGTAATAATCAGGCTAAGCAGGTAATGACCGGCTTGAAGCACGATATGCAGCAGTTTATGGAAGCAGAGGATTATACGGCTGCTATGGACATTATGGCTGAAATGGCAGCTAATAAGCAGATGGATGGGGAAATTATGTATTGGGGTGCCCAGTGCTATTTCTTCACCGGAGATTTTGAACGGGCTGAAAAATGGGTAAATAATGCTTTAAATAATGGCTATAATAGTGCTGGCTTGAAAATGTTGCTGGCAACTTTGTGCATGACTGAGGAGCGTAACGATGATGCCTTTAAGCTGTGTGAGGCAGTATTGACTGAATGCATAGAGGGAATGTCCAAGCAGGAACAGGAAATATTTGATAATTTTATGGATAATATCAGCTATGGTTATGATGAGCTGGTGTCTGAATATCCTAAGATTAATGAATATCTCCAGCAGAGGCAGGCTGACACAGAGACTAATTCTCCTGTAAATAAGCTGAAGCAGCTCCTAAAAGGTAAGGAAATTGAAGAAGCCAAGCCACAGCAGGCAGAAGTTCAGGAGGATGTAAAGACTGAGCCGGAGGAAGCTCCTAGTGAAGATAAGGCCCAGGCAGCCTTGGCTCGCTTGAGACAGCTGTTGTCCAAAAATAAAGAACAGACTGCCGAAGAAGTCAATGAAGCTCAGAAGCCAGCTGAACAAACTACTACCAGAGAGGTTATTGCTCCAGCAGTGGTTCAAGAGAAAGAATTAGATACACCTGAGATACAGCAGGTTGAGGTAACTCAGCCGATAGCAGAAGAATCTGATAATGTTCAGCAGAATGAGGTCGAAAAGGTAGATGTATCTGATACCTTGGCCAAGATTGCTGCTAAGGAGATTTCTTTGGTGGAAAAGGTACGTCTGATTAATGTTTTTGCTGGAGTATGCTATCAGCAGGGAGATTATCAGTCTGCCTTTGATTTGCTATCTGCTGCCTTGGAACTTGATGGTCAGGATATAGCAACCTTGAAAAATATTGCCTATACCTGCCTGTCTGCCGGTGAGCGGGAGCAGGCCTTGTCCTTTGCTGCTAAGTTGCCAGTGGTAGATTTCGCTTTGCTTTATGCTTTGAAGAAATGAGTTAGGGGACAAGTATTGAGGTTTGGCAACAATGGATTGGCAGAATTTGGATAAGAAAATGAATAGCTTGCGGCAGTGCATGGATGTGGGGGATTATGCCAAGGCCAGACCTATCTATGAGCAGCTGCAGGCGGAATATAGAAGTCAGAGTGACTATGCTACTGAATATGAGGCTATTGGTGGAGAGCTGGCGGAGATTTATGCTGCTATAGTAGTAGAAACCAATAGCCAACAGGAGATTCCTGCAGCTATTGCCCAGCTGCAGGAATTTACAGGTGGGGCTTATCATGGCTTTTTGGTGGCTAGACTGCATTGGCAGGCTAAAAGGCATTTGCAGGCTCTAGGTGCATTGGAGGAGCTTTGTCAATTAGGCTGGCAGGAAGGCAAGCCGGTGATTCCTCCAGAAAACGATTTTTGGCAGGCTTCTCCTGGGGAAAAGGAAGTTATTCTTAATCTGCTGGGACAGGGATATAAGTATTTTGGTATGGCTCAGCAGGCGGCTGAGTGCTATCGTTTGGCTAGTGAAGTAGCCATTTATTTTCCCGTTCAGACAGCGGATTATAGTAATTATGTTTTTACTCTGCATTATATTTTTATGCCTCAGTGGGAGTATGTTGAGGCTCACAAGGGATATAATGCTCTTTATTCTGTGCTAAAGCCTTTTATCCATAATAGGCGTCAGTTGAAGCGTCGCCACAAAAAGCGAGGCAAGCTGCGGATTGGTTATATTTCGCCGGATTTTCGACGTCATGTGGTGCTGTTGTTTATTTGGGCTATGGTTACTAAATATAATCGGCAGGATTTTGAGGTATATTGCTTTAGTAACTCCCCTACTGAGGATGAATATAGCAAACACATTCAGAAACAGGTGAATTTCTGGTGCAATATTTCTCAACTACCTTTGCGGGATAAGGCTTTGGTGGTTTATCAGCAGGAGCTGGATATTTTAGTGGATTTGGCAGGTCATTCCAGAGATAATTGTTTGCCGGTGCTGGGGTATAAGCCAGCGCCGATTCAGATAAGCGGTATTGGCTATTTTGCTACGACGGGCTTGCAGACAGTAGATTATTTTCTGTCAGATAAATATTTGGCTGCAGGCTGTGCTATGATTCCTGATGAAAATAATCAGGTTATTGACGAGAATTTGCAGGCAACTGCTCTTGCCAGCAGTGAGAGCTTTACGGAGAAGCTGTTGGTTTTGCCTCATTCTCATTTTTGTTATGTACCTATCAAGGAAATGCCACCGGTACGGCAGGCACCTTGTATGTCCAAGGGCTATATTACCTTTGGCAGTTTTAACAATCTTATCAAGGTGAATGATGTGGTGTTGGAGACTTGGGGAGCAATTCTTAGGCAGGTGCCGGAGTCCAGATTTTTGCTGAAATGTGCCAGCTTGGATGATGGTGATATACGGGAGCTGTTCCGGCAAAAGCTATTGTCCTTGGGCTTACCGGAGGAGCGATTCCAGCTGCGGGGCTTTAGTGCAGATTATTTGCCGGAATATTATGATATGGATATTGCCCTTGATACCTTTCCATATCCTGGTGGTGGCACCACCTGCGATGCTTTGTATATGGGCGTGCCGGTGGTTACTCTAGGTGATGGCAGTCATGGAGGAAATTTTGGCATTAGCCTGTTAAAGAATATAGGGCTAGATTTTGCCTGCAGTTATTCTGTAGAGGAATATATTCAAAAAGCTCTATTGCTGGCTCAGGATAGGGAACTTTTGAATGCCTTGCATCTTGGCCTGCGCAATATGATGGAAAATTCCTCTATCATGAATGAAAAGCAATATATGCATGACCTGGAGCAGGGGTACAAGCGTATTTGGCAGGAGCTTTAGTGGGAGAGTGGCTAATGCAGGAACAGTACAATAAGGCCTATGAATTGTATCAGGCTGGGAAATATAATGAGGCCTTGACTGCCTTACAAAACTTGTTGGGGATTTTGAAATCAGCAAAGCATATACTTTGGCTTAGGCCCTGGCTGTTGCAGTGCTATATTCTTCGCAATTTGGATTGTCCAGTACAGGAAATGGAAGTGTTGCAGAGTATAGTGGAGAAGCTAGCTCAGGTAGCTAATTTGTCCGAAGGGGATAGACAGCTGGGAGCTGAGATTTATAGTTTGCTGGGAGAGGTATGCTGTAAGTTAGGAGAGTGTTCCTTGGCTGTAGAGGCATTTTTGCAATCTGCCAGCTTGGAGCAAGATAAAGCTCAAAAGCTGATAGAATATAGCAATGCTATTTTTACTGCCAATTATTGCGAAGATGTTTCTCATGAGAGGTGGCAGCAGCTTTATAATGGTTATAGACATTTGTTACAGAATATTCAGCCACTAAATGTAAAGCCTAAAGAGCATCAGAAAATTCGCATTGGCTATTTGTCTGGGGATATTCGGCGGCATCCGGTAGCATATTTTCTTCGCCCATTGTTGGAATATGCTGATAGGGAGAGATTTGCTATTTATCTTTATCAGACGAATCAGGAGCAGGATAGTTTGTCGGAGATGCTTCATGGCTGGGCGGATAGTGTTCGCATGGTTTCAGGCAAGCTCCATGAAGAAATTGCTCAATGTATATCAGAGGATGAAATTGATATACTGGTGGATTTGTCCGGTCACACCTGCGATAATCACTTGCCTGTGCTGGCTTACAGGCCTGCTCTGGTGGAGATTTCCGCTATAGGATATTTTAACAGTACAGGGCTTTCCATTGATGGCTTTCTTTCGGATAAATATTGCAGTCCAAGTACATATAATGCAGATTTTCAGGAGCCTTTGCTGCAGCTGCCTGATACACATTTCTGTTACAGTCCGGATTTTGATTATCCGCAGATAAGTTTGTCATCTCCTTGGCAGAAAAATGGTTATATAACCTTTGGTTGTTTTAATAATTTTAGCAAGGTGACAGATGAATTATTGCAGATTTGGGCACAGATTTTACAGCAATGTCCTCAAAGCAAGCTTATTTTGAAGCATAAGCTATTTGACAGTGCAGAGGGCAGACAATGGACGGTAAGGAGATTGAAGAATTTGGCCTTGCCTGTGGAGAGAATAGAACTGCGGGGATTTTCGGCAGATTATCTGCAGCAATATAATGATGTGGATATTGCTCTGGATACTTATCCATATACAGGAGGGCTAACCACTATGGAGGCATTGCTTATGGGAGTGCCGGTGGTAAGTAGATATGGCAGCCGTCATGGCACAAGATTTGGCCTTAGCTTTTTAAGCAATATAGGGCTGGAGGTGCTGGCAGCAGCTAATTGGCAGGAATATGTGCAAAAGGCCCTGCTGTTGGCGCAAAATCCAGAACTATTACAAGACCTGCGCCACCAAATTCCTCAATTAGTACAAAACTCTCCCTTAATGGATGGAAGAAGTTATTGTCAGGATGTGGAGAAACTTTATATTCGCTTGTATAAGAGGAGATGCTTGTCATAAAAAAATATGTATGTAAATTTTAGATATAATACATTCAGCAAGAGGTGTACCTATACGGTAGGCGGTTAATCCTGCCCCTGAAAGGGGGTGTTGCCTATGACACTTTACGATTTTCTGACATTAGTTTTTCTAGTGACAATTTGTATTGTGGCTATCAAGGCATAAGAAAACCCGCCTTCAGCTCCGAAACTTAGGCGGGTGTCTTATAAGAATACTTACCTACTGGGGCAACCGTCTATCGGTGCTCCTCTTGCTTTTATTATAATTCTTCATAGTTTTATTTGCAATACTTATTTGTTTTAGTTAGGTGAATAAAGTATAATATTGTTGGGGGTGGGATTATGGGTGAAAAGGATATTACGCAGAAAAATTTTGAAGCATACAATGATGTTGTAGCGGATATCATTAATGGTAGTTTATTCGATGGAGAAGAGATTATTAAAGCCGATAGTCTTATTGATGCACAGCCGTTCTCACAATATAAAGCTGATAATGGTGCGCTTCATGAGCAGGAGCGAGATGTTGCAAAGTATTGCATAGACATGAATTGCAATATTCGTTTAGCATTGATTGGTTTTGAGAATCAAATTGCTATTGATCAGGATATGCCACTAAGAGTTATTGGCTACGATGGGGCATCTTATCGAGATGAACTTAATCAAGATAAAATGGCAGTAGATAGTAATGGCAATAAAACTACTAATATTCGCAATAAACGCTATCCTGTCGTAACCTTGGTTTTATATTTTGGTAAAAGACCATGGAAAAAGCCGTTGTGTTTATATGATGTATTGAATATACCAGATAAATTAAAACCATTTGTTAATGATTACAAAATTAATTTGATAGATGTTCCACGGTTGACACCGGAGCAGGTGGAGAATTACAAAGGTGATTTTCAAATTATTGCTGACTATTTTGTACAGACTTCTAATGGTAAGGAATATGTGCCAAGTATTAAGAAAATTCAGCATGTGGACAGTATGCTAAAGCTAATATCCATCTTGGCTAATGATAAACGCTATGCAGATTGTATGGAAAGTGAAAGCATGGAAATGGAGGTAGTCAATATGTGCGATGTGTTAGATAGAGTTGAAGCACGTGGAGAAGCACGAGGAATGGTTATAGGAGAGAATCGTGGCATGGAAAAAACCAGAACGGAAATGATTCTTAATATGCTTAAAGAGAATATCAGTGTTGACACCATTGCCAGAGTTGCGAAGCTTACTGCGGACCAGGTAATTGCTATTGGGAAAAAGGCTGCGGTTTTATAAAGCAAATACAAAATAAAAGATGTCTGATATTAGTGAACTTATAGTTTTGAAGTCACTATGCTCAGACATCTTTTTTATTTTGTATTATGGCTATCAAGGCATAAGAAAACCAGCCTTCAGCTCCGAAACTTAGGCGGGTGTTTTCTTATTTCGCAGTGGCTAGGGTGCTGTCGTCTTCTTCCTCAGCCTCGTTATTTTGCATACGGGCGGAGAGGTAGTTTGCGGCCAGGGAGCCTGAAATATTATGCCATACGCTGAAGATGGCTCCTGGGATGGCAGCAGCTGCTCCGAAGTGAAGCATTGCCAGAGAGGTGGCCAGACCGCTGTTCTGCATACCTACTTCAATGGAAACAGCCTTAGTCTTGGCCAAATCCATGCCAAGTAGCTTGCCAATGGCAAAGCCACAGCTATAGCCCAGCAGATTATGAAGCATAACAACCAGCATAATCAGGGCACCAGTTTCCATGATTCTCTGGGAGCTAACAGAAACTACACCGCCTACAATCAGCACGATGGAAGTAACGGAAATCAGAGGCAAAACCTTGATTGCTCTTTCCACAGCACTGCGGAACAGGGTGTTAATTACAATACCCAAGACAATAGGAGCTACAACCATTTTCAAAATAGAAATCATCATGGCAGAAAGGGAAATCTCAATCCATGCTCCAGCCAGCCACCAGGTAAGCAGTGGCGTAACAATAGGTGCCAGAATGGTGGTGGTCATGGTCATGGAAACAGACAAAGCCACATCACCCTTGGAAAGATAGGTCATAACATTGGAGGAAGTACCACCTGGGCAGGTACCAACCAAAATAACGCCAGCGGCCAAATCAGCAGGCAGGCCAAAGGCATGAGCCAGCATCCAAGCTAGGAATGGCATAATAGTAAACTGAGCCAGTGCACCTATCATTACATCCTTGGGGCGCTGAAATACCAGCTTGAAATCGCTGATTTTCAAGGTCATACCCATGCCAAACATAACAATACCCAGCAGGATGGTAATATATGGAGCAGACCACTTGAAGGTAGTTGGCTCATACAAGGCAATGGCAGCTACAACAATAACAAAAACAGCCATATACTTTGAGACAAAATTACTGAATTTTTCTAATGAGTTCATAATAATGACATCTCCCTTTACAAGTTTACACATTTTTAAATAAGTGTGATTTGTATAATACTCCAGTTAGATATAAATGTCAAACCTAAATTAAAGAAAACTGATTTAGTGATGGCATAGCCTGAAATTTCAATGGCACTAGAATATTTATGAAAGATATTGTCTTGAAATTGGCACTTGACAAATATGCTATATTGGAGGTGTATGTTCCTGTGGATTTGTGGTATAATATGACGAGATATTTAGATACCAATCTTAGTAAAAGGAGGATGTCCATGAAGATAAAGGGCTTACAGCTAACGGATATTTTAATTATTGTGCTTATGAGTGCTGTTATTGGCTTGGATATGGATTTTGCCAAGCTGGATACCATAGATTATGTGTGCTTGGGGGCATTTGCTTTTTGGCTTTTGGCTTTGGTGGCCAGACTTTATATTGCCAATAGAAAGGACTAAAAATGAAAAAATATTTGCAGATTATCTGCGGTTTAATATTGTGCTGTACCATGCTGTTAACAGGCTGTGGTCAGGGCGGAGGGCAGTCCTCAGATACTGCCGCCAACAGCAAGGCTGAGGCCAAGGGTCAGCTAACCATTAGTATGCTGGATATTGGTCAAGGGGATGCTGTGCTGATTCAGACTGGTGCTAAAAATATTCTCATTGACACCGGTGATGATAAATACTATGAGGATGGCAAAAAGGGCAAGGATAACACTCAGCTGTTGACAGAGCTGCAGAAGTTGAAAATTGACCATATTGACACCTTGGTAATGACTCATGCCCATGCAGACCATATTGGCAAGGCTGACAAGGTTATTGCTCAATACGGTGTGAAGGAGCTGGTTTACAATGGCATTCCTTCTACCAGCAAGTATTTTATCAATGCTCTTAAGGCTGCCAAGGCCAATGGCACTCAGCAGATGAAGGTAAAGGCTGGCGATGTATTGGATTTTGGCAATGGTGTGTCCTTTGAGATAGTTTCCCCTAGTCAAAGCTTGATAGATGAAGATACAGCAGCTATTAAGGCTAAGAAAAAAGTGGATGTAAACAATGAATCTGTAGTAGGCCGGTTGACCTTTGGTAATTTTGCCATGCTCTTTACAGGAGATGCCGAAGGGTCTGTGGAGAAAATCATGGCTGCTTCCTATGGTAAAAAGCTGAAATGCCAGGTGCTGAAGGCTGGCCATCACGGCAGTAAAACCTCCTCTACAGCAGAATTTTTGAAGCTGGTACAGCCAGAAAGCGTGGTTATGTCCTTGGGAGTAAACAACCAATACGGACACCCTCATGAGGCTTTGCTGAACAGATTGCAGAAGCAGGGTATCAAGAATATCTATCGTACTGATGCAAATGGCACCATTACCATTGTCAGTGATGGCAGCAGCTACAGTATAACCACGGAGAAATAAATCCCAAGATTTGTGCTTCCAAGGTGTTGGGGAGTATCTGCTTTGGGTTGCAATAAAGGGGTGCTGAAAATGATTTCAGGATATATTGATCGCATAGAGGAAGGCATAGCGGTAATTCTCCTTAATGATGGAGATTACCAGCTGAATTATCCAGCTGAGCTTTTGCCAGAAGATCTAGGCGAAGGGGATTATATTAATCTTTCTATAGAAAAAGACGAGGAAAAACAGGAGGCAATGCTGCAGGAGGCATTGTCCCTAATGGATGACTAAGGAGATGTCGTAGTGCTTTTGAATTTGATTAGACATAGGCTGTGGCAAATAACTATGGCCGTATTTTTGCTGGTGGGAATGCTGGTGGCTATACCTGGAGCCAATCAAGCTCAGGCGGCAGGAGCCCACGAATTAAATTATTTTAACTATGAAACCTATACCCATGAGGGGCGAAACTGGCTTCGCATAGAGCTGGGCCTTAAGGGTGGAGAGGTTAATTACACCACCAATGTAAGAGAGCTGACACCGAAACAGCTTCATGTAGTGCTGGAGGATACCAGTCGAGGCAAGGTAAAATCCGATATTTCTCTGGATAGAAAAATTGCTAAATATCTGACCATGCGACAGGAGGGCAGCAACAATCTGGATGTAATGATTTCCCTGAACAAGCCAGTGGCAGACCAGGCTTATAAGGTGTATACTGCCGATAAGGACCGGAAGGGCAAGAAGCCTTATCGGCTGGTAATTGAGATTGCTGCGGACAAGCTGGCTTCTGAATATGAGGTGGAAAAGCCTCAGGTGGATGCTTTTGAGGGACTGCAGGGACGGAAGATTGTGCTGGATCCAGGTCATGGCGGCAGTGATAGCGGTGCCATCGGCCCTAATGGTCTGAAGGAAAAGGATGCCACCCTGGCTATCAGTCAGAATGTAGCCAATATCCTCCGCAATTCTGGTGCTATTGTAACCATGACCAGAGATACAGATGTGGATGTATATGGCCCTCAGGCCAGTGACCGCAACGAGCTGCAGGCCAGAGTGGATGTTGGCAATCGGGATGCAGGGAATCAGATTTTTGTCAGCATTCACTGCAACGCTTTTACCTCACCTACAGCCCACGGCACAGGGACCTATTATTTTGCTAGCAGCTTCCGAGGCCAGCTTTTGGCCGAAAGCATCAATGATGCCATTGTGGCAGATACTGGCTTGGCAGATAGAGGCCCACAGACCGCTCGGTTCTATGTGCTAAAAAACTCCAATATGCCGGCTGTTCTGATAGAAACTGCCTTTATTAGCAATTATCAGGAGGAGGCCTTGCTGGGAGACGAGGAATTCCAGTACAAGATAGCAGCCGCTATCTGCAAGGGTATTAGTCAATATTTTAGAATGAAATAAAAAAGGGGAGAGCAAGATGAAGTTAAAGAGTATTCTGGTTCTGGCATTGACTTTGCTATGTGCAATGGTGCTGGCGGGATGTGATGAACAAAAACAGGGAGAGGCTGGCAGTAAGACCGTGGTATCCAGTAGCTCCAGCTCTTCCTCCAGCAGCGCTTCTCAGAGCGGCTCCAAGGTTCAGCTGGTTAATATCAAGGTATATTATCCTGATGAAAATGCTACTGGTCTGGTGGCTGTAGAAAAGAGCATCAAGGACACAGACAATAAGTACCAGGCTGCTGTGGAGGCTCTTATGGCAGGCACTGACAAAAAGGGCTTGGCCAATGTGTTCCCTAAGAAGGCAAAGCTGCTGCAGGTAACTGTTAGCGGCAAGGTAGCCAAGGTGGATTTCAGCCGTGAGCTGCAGAAAAATTTCGTAGGCGGCTCCACTGGTGAGGAAATGCTGGTAGGCTCTGTAGTCAACACCTTGACGGAGTTCCCAGAAATCCAAAAGGTACAGATTCTGGTGGATGGCCAGAAGGTAGAAACTCTTTCCGGCCATATGGACCTTAGTCAGCCACTATCTCGGATGAATGAGTTGCTAAAGTAAATATAAGTATATAAATATCCTGCTGCAGGTGAAAATATCCATGACATTTGTCTGGAAGCATCATCTGTCAGCAGGTTTTTTTGCGAGCTAAATAGGAAAAGTACAAAAGTCATCTCAGAAAGGATATTTGCTTTCATAAATGGGTATTTGCTGATATAATATATATAGTATGTGTGTGTAAAGGAGGAAGGGCAATGGGACTGATTAAAGCAGCTTTAGGTGCAGCTGGCGGCGTTATGGCGGACCAGTGGAAGGAGTACATTTATTGTGAAAGCATGCCTGCTGATGTGTTGGTAACTAAAGGACAGAAGCGGAGGGGCAAAAGAAGTTCCAACACCAGCGGTGAGGACAATGTGATTACCAATGGCTCTCTGATTGCTGTCAATGAGGGTCAGTGCATGGTAATCGTGGAAAACGGCAAGGTAGTAGATATATGTTCTGAGGCTGGGGAATACAAATATGATACCTCCTTGGCACCATCAGTATTTACAGGCAATCTTTCCAAGACTGTAGGAGAAGTGTTCCAGCAGATTGGCAAGCGCTTTACCTTTGGTGGAGACCCCGGTCAGGATCAGCGCGTGTATTTCTTTAATACCAAGGAAATTATTGGTAATAAATATGGTACCCCAAATTCCATTGCCTTCAAGGTGGTGGACCCGGATATTGGCTTCAAAATGACCATGTCCCTGAGGTGCTTTGGTGAGTACAGCTATCGCATTACCAATCCAATACTGTTCTATACCAATATTTGTGGCAATGTACAGCGGGAGTACAATAGGTCAGAAATCGACAGTCAGTTGAAAAGTGAGCTGCTAACTGCCCTGCAGCCGGCCTTTGCTAGGCTATCTGCTATGCGGATTGAATATGATGAAATCATGGCTCACACCATGGAGTTGGCAGATTCTCTAAATGAGGTGCTAAGTAAGAAATGGTCCGAGTACAGAGGTATCGAGATTGTTAATTTTGGTATTAATTCCATTAAGGCCAGCGATGAGGATGAGGCTAAGCTGAAGGAGTACCAGAGCAGAGCCACCCTGATAAATCCTAATATGCGCACCGCCTATATGGCTGGAGGTATGACAGAGGCTATGGGAGCAGCTGCTCAGAATGAAGGGGCTGGTCCGGCTATGGCCTTTATGGGCATGGGTATGGCTCAGAATGCTGGTATGATGGGGATGCAGGCCATTGGACAGCAGGCTCCTGCTCAGCAAATGCCACCACAGCCACCACCACAGCAGCCTGCTACACAGGCTCCAACACCTGCTCTGGTTCAGCCAACAGCTACTTCGACAGGCAGCTGGATCTGTAGCTGTGGGGCAGTGAATACGGGCAAATTCTGTATGGAATGTGGCGCTAAGAAACCAGAACCACAGGAGGGCTGGATCTGCAAATGCGGTACTGTGAATAAGGGTCGCTTCTGCTCTGAATGTGGTAGTCCAAAGCCAGCAGCTGTTCCCTTGTACCGCTGTGACAAATGCGGGTGGGAGCCTGAGGACCTAAAAAATCCGCCTAAATTCTGTCCAGAATGTGGCGACCCCTTTAATGCGAATGATATAGTCTAAAAGGTTAGTAGATGTTGCCAACAGAATGGAGGGGAAGAATATGGCAGAAACTTCTGTAAGCTATAAATGCCCAAATTGTGGCGGCCCCTTGGCCTACAAACCTGGTCAGGGTGAAAAAATCAAATGTGAATACTGTGAAACTGAATTTACCGTAGAGGCTCTGGACAAGCTTTATGCACAGTCCAGAGAAGATGCTGTTGTGGCTGAACAGGCCAAGGAGGCCAAGTGGAGGCCAGAGGAGGCTGGCAGTGAGTGGCAGGCTGATGATATTAATGGTTTTCGTACTATGAACTGTCCCTCCTGCGGAGCAGAGATTGTCTGCGACGCAAATACCATGGCTACGCAGTGCTGCTATTGTGGTAATCCAGCTCTAGTGCCGGGGAAATTCAGTGGCGGTTTGAAGCCGGATTATATTATTCCTTTTGTGAAAAACCAAGAGGATGCCATTGCACAAATGAAGAAATTCTATAGAGGCAAATGGCTGCTTCCTTCCAATTATGCCTCAACCAGTCGTCTGGAAAAAGTTCAGGGACTGTATGTGCCATTCTGGCTTTTCGACGCCTCTGTAGAGGGTCATGCTCAGTTCAGTGCCAGCAATTCCCGCAGCTGGGATGATGGAGATGAGACCATTACAGAAACGGATCATTATTCCTGTGTGCGTCAAGGGACCATGGATTTTCATATGGTGCCAGTGGATGGCAGCAAGAGTATGGATGATGGCTATATGCAAAGCATTGAGCCTTACGATTATCAGGGAATGAAGGAATTTACCACCACCTATATGGCGGGCTATTTGGCAGATAAATATGATGTGACAGCCCAGGATGCCTGCCCTATTGCTGACAGGCGGATAAACTGTACTGCCGAGGATCAGCTAAAGGAAACTGTAACAGGCTATGACTCTGTATCTGTTACTTCTTGTCATATTGTGAAGAATAATAGCAATACTTCCTACGCCATGGCTCCGGTGTGGATTCTTAGCAGTCAGTATGAGGGCAAGAACTACACCTTTATGATGAATGGCCAAACTGGCACCATTGCAGGATCATTACCAGTAGATGAGAAAAAGGGCATGCTATTTGGTGCATTGGCAGGGATTATATCCTTGCCCATAACCTACTACATAAGCAAATTCGTTTGGTATTTTATGACAAATTAGCAAGGAGGAGAGGTCTATGCAAAAAAAAATCTTGACAATTTTTACCTTGCTTATGCTGCTATTATCTGTGGCAGCAGCCCAGAGCAGCCCTCAGGATTTCGCCATGGTTCACGATAAGGCTCAACTGATGACGCCTCAGCAGCAGCAGGATTTGGAGCAAAAGCTGAGAGTCCTGAATGAAAAATACAATATCAAGGTGGCAGTGCTGACCATGAAGCAGGTGCCTGGGGCCACGGATGTCACGGAGATCAGGGATTACGGCAAGGAATTCCTTTTTGAGCATTATCGAGATTTGGAAAACAACAATGGTTCTGTTATTTTCTTTCAGGTAACCAGCAGCAGAGATTTTATGGTAATTACCGATAACAATATGCGCCTTAGGATTACAGATGATGAAGGCTATCCATATTTGGAGGAGCGGTTTCTGGAATATCTAAAGGATGGAGATTATTATCAGGCTTACAATGAATATGCCGATGGTGTAGATTATCTCTGTGGCTATTATGAGGAAAATGATGGGGAGGCGTATAGTCCCCTCAACGAATTTAGCTGGGCTGGTCTTGTTTTAGGTATATTGCTTTCAGGCTTCCTAGGCTATGGCTTCTACGAATTTTTGGTTTTTCGCATGTCCAATGTGGCCTTTAAATTTGAGGCAGAGGAGTATTTGGATAAGGATTCCTTCAACCTGAGACATAGCGAGGATAATTTCCTATACACTACTAGAACTGTAGTGAAGCACAAGACCAAGGATGACGATAGTAGCTCCAGCTCTAGTTCCAGCTACAGTGATAGTGACAGTGGCGGCGGTGGCGGTAAATATTAAGGGAATTTTGTCAAACCAGCACTTTATATTTTGTGTTTAATATGATATACTAACTCTGCTTTTGTGTTGAAGATAAGGAGGATATAAAGTGGATCTTAGTATCATGGAGTTAATTAAAACAATAATCCTGGGTATAGTTGAGGGTTTGACAGAATGGCTGCCTATTAGCAGTACCGGTCATATGATTTTGGTAGATGAGTTTATTCAGCTGGATGTGTCCAAGGCTTTTATGGATATGTTCCTGGTGGTTATTCAGCTAGGTGCTATCCTGGCGGTAGTTGTTTTGAATTTTGAGAAGTTGAATCCTTTTTCTCATTGGAAAACCAAGCGGGAGAAGAAGGAAACCTTCCAGCTGTGGTACAAGGTTATTTTCGCCTGCATACCAGCTGGTGTAATTGGCCTTACCTTTAATCACTACATGGAAGAGCATTTTATGACTGCTCCTGTGGTGGCCTTTACCTTGATTTTCTACGGTGTAATGTTTATTTTGGTGGAAAATTACAATAAGAACCGTCGCCCAGCGGTAACTGATTTGAATAAGCTGAGCTACAAAACAGCCTTTATTATCGGTCTGTTTCAGGTACTATCTTTGGTGCCTGGTACTTCCCGTTCCGGCTCTACCATTTTGGGCGGTATTCTCTTTGGTGCTTCCCGCTATGTGGCAGCAGAATTTACCTTCTTCCTGGCAATTCCAGTTATGTTTGGCGCCAGCCTGCTGAAGCTGGTAAAATTTGGTTTCCACTACACTGGAGCAGAAATCTTTATTCTGGTGGTAGGTATGGCTACAGCCTTTGTAGTATCTATTATTTCCATCAAGTTCCTGCTGCAGTATATCAAGAATAATGATTTCAAGGCCTTTGGTTATTATCGTATTGTGCTGGGGATTATCGTTATTGCCTACCTGTTTTTGGTAGGAGATCCTACCCTGCAGTAAGCTGATAAAATGTGGTCTTAAGGAGTGGCAGTTTGCATATGAGATTTGTATCATGGAATGTTAATGGACTGAGGGCCTGCTTGACCAAGGGATTTATGGAGTCCTTTCGGGAGGTAGATGCGGATATTTTCTGCGTGCAGGAAACCAAGATGCAGCCGGGACAGGCTATTTTGGAATTGCCGGGATATAAGCAGTATTGGAATAGTGCTGAGAAAAAGGGCTATTCCGGTACTGCTGTCTTTAGCCGGGTGGAGCCTTTGAGTGTTTCCTATGGCTTGGGTATTGAGGAGCATGACCATGAGGGCCGGGTAATTACTCTGGAGCTGGAGGATTATTATCTGGTAACGGTCTATACCCCTAATTCCCAGAAGGAGCTGGCTCGTCTCAGCTACCGTATGGAGTGGGAGGTGGCTTTCCGTCAGTTCCTGCAGGAGCTGGACAAAAAGAAGCCGGTTATTGTCTGTGGTGATTTGAATGTGGCTCATACAGAAATTGATTTGAAGAATCCTCGTACCAATCACAAAAATGCAGGCTTTACTGACGAGGAAAGAGGCAAGTTTGAGGAGCTGTTGGCAGCAGGCTTTACAGATACCTTCCGTTACATTTATCCAGATGTAACCGGGGCTTATACCTGGTGGTCCTATCTCCGCAAGGCAAGAGCCAACAACTCTGGATGGCGGATTGACTATTTCCTGACCTCTAACCGTCTCCAGCCACAGATAAAATCTGCTACTATCTACAATGAGATTTTTGGCAGTGACCATTGTCCAGTAGGCTTGGAACTGTCCTAAGGGATAATTGCTGGGGATATGTACAGGTTTACAGGATTTTGCTTGAAAATTTTTGTCTGCTGTGATACAATACATCGCAGTTGAATATATAAAGCGACGATAAAGAAAGTAGTCTGTGGTGAATACTCCCAGCGAGCCGGAGAGGGTGTGAGTCCGGCAGCAGTAGCGATAGATGAAAATCACTTTGGAGCTGCAGGTCGAGACTATTTTGGTGTTAGGCTGTGCCGGGATCTCCCGTTATAGAGATAGTGTATGATGGTACATGAAATAGGTGGTTGCAAGGCACCCAATTTTGAATTTTAGCTCTTGTCCTATTTTGGGACAGGAGCTTTTTAATTTTGCGAGGAGGAAAGACTGTGTACAACAAAGTCGATACGAATTTGAACTTCGTGGATAGAGAAGCCGAGGTTCTGAAGTTTTGGAAGGAAAATGATATTGCCAACAAGTGTATCACCAACCGTGAGGGCTGTGATACCTTTACCTTTTATGATGGCCCTCCTACTGCCAACGGCAAGCCTCATATTGGCCATGTGCTGACTCGTGTTATCAAGGATATGCTGCCTCGTTATCAGTCCATGAAGGGCAAGAAGGTTCTTCGCAAGGCTGGTTGGGATACCCACGGTCTGCCTGTTGAGCTAGAGGTAGAGAAGATGCTGGGCCTGGATGGTAAGGAGCAGATTGAGAAGTACGGCATTGAGCCATTTATCAAGAAATGCCGTGAGTCTGTTTGGAAGTACAAGGGTATGTGGGAGGAATTCTCCGATGTAGTAGGCTTCTGGGCGGACATGGAGCATCCATATATTACCTACGAAAATGATTATATTGAGTCTGTATGGTGGGCACTGAATGAAATCTGGAAGAAAGGCCTGTTGTACAAGGGCCACAAGGTTGTACCTTATTGCCCTCGCTGTGGTACTCCTTTGTCCTCCCATGAGGTAGCTCAGGGCTATAAGGATGTTAAGGAACGTTCCGCTATGGTAAAATTCAAGGCCAAGGATGAGGACAATACCTACTTCTTGGCTTGGACTACTACTCCTTGGACTCTGCCATCCAACCTGGGCTTGGTAGTAAATCCTGAGGTTGATTATGTAAAGGTTTCTTATGAAGGACAGAATCTCATTATGGCTGAGGCTTTGGTGGAGGCTGTTTTTGCCAATAAGGAAGGGGAGCATCCTGTTCTGGAGCGTTTCAAGGGCAAGGCTTTGGAATATCGTGAGTATGAGCCTCTTTATCCATATGCCGAGGGCAAAATCAAGAAGAAGGCCTTCTATGTAATGTGCGATGGCTATGTAACCACCAGTGATGGTACTGGTATCGTTCATACTGCACCAGCCTTTGGTGAGGACGATGCTAGAGTTTGCCGTGAGTACGATATGCCTTTCGTGCAGTTCGTTGATGCCAAGGGTAATATGACTGAGGATACTGATTGGCCAGGCATCTTTGTCAAGGATGCAGACCCATTGATTCTGGATGAATTAAAGCATAGTGGCAAGCTTTTCAAGGCACCAAAGTTCGAGCATAGCTATCCACACTGCTGGCGTTGTGATACTCCATTGATTTACTACGCTCGTGAGTCCTGGTTTATTAAGATGACTGCTGTAAAGGAGCAGCTTATTGCCAACAACAATACCATTAACTGGATTCCAGATGCTATTGGCAAGGGCCGTTTTGGCGAATGGCTGGAGCACGTACAGGATTGGGGTATCAGCCGTAACCGTTATTGGGGAACACCACTGAATGTTTGGGAGTGCTCCTGCGGTCATCAGCATTCCATTGGCTCCATTGCCGAGCTGAAGTCCATGTCTGATAATTGTCCAGATGATATTGAACTACATCGTCCATATATTGATGCCGTTACCATCAAGTGCCCAGAGTGCGGCGGGGAGATGAAGCGTGTGCCAGAGGTTATTGACTGCTGGTTTGATTCCGGGTCCATGCCTTTTGCGCAGTGGCATTATCCATTTGAGAACAAGGAGATTTTTGATGAGCGCTATCCTGCTGATTTTATCTCTGAGGCTGTAGACCAGACTCGTGGCTGGTTCTATTCTCTCCTGGCTATTTCCACCTTGCTCTTTGACAATGCTTCCTACAAGAATGTTATTGTATTGGGCCATGTACAGGACAAGGATGGCAAGAAGATGAGTAAGTCCAAGGGCAACGCTGTAGACCCTATGGATGCTTTGAGAAAGCATGGCGCAGATGCTATTCGCTGGTATTTCTATGAAAACAGCGCTCCTTGGCTGCCAAATCGTTTCCATGATGATGCAGTGCAGGAAGGTCAGCGCAAGTTCATGGGTACTCTTTGGAATACCTATGCCTTCTATGTGCTTTATGCTAATATTGACAATTTTGATGCCACCAAATATGAGCTGGAATATGATAAGCTGTCCGTTATGGATAAATGGCTGTTGTCCCGTCTGAATACCTTGATTAAGGCTGTGGATAACAATCTGGCTAACTACAAGGTTACTGAGACTGCTAAGGTATTGCAGGACTTTGTGGATGAGATGTCCAACTGGTATGTACGCCGCAGTCGTGAGCGCTTCTGGGGCAAGGATATGAATCAGGATAAGATTAATGCCTACATGACCTTGTACACCGCTCTTACCACTGTAGTGAAGCTGGCTGCTCCAATGGTGCCATTTATTACAGAAAGCATTTATCGTAATCTGGTTTGCAGTGTAGATGATAAGGCACCTATTTCTGTACATCTTTGTGATTTCCCTGTGGCTAATGAGGCCTTCATTGATACTGAGCTGGAGGCAGAGATGGAGCTGGTACTGGAAATCGTTGTTCTGGGACGTGCTGCCCGTAACGCTTCCAATATCAAGAACCGTCAGCCTATTGGCAATATGTATGTAAAGGCTGACCGTCAGCTGGATGATTTCTTCAAGGAGATTGTAGCCAGCGAGCTGAATCTGAAGGCTGTATCCTTCAAGGATGATATGGAGGAATATCTCTCTTACAGCTTTAAGCCACAGTTCAAGGTACTTGGTCCAAAGGTTGGCAAGCAGATTGGTGAGGTAAAGGCTGCTCTGGCTGGTATTAACGGCCATGCTGCTAAGGCTGAGCTGGAGTCTACTGGCAAGCTGAAGCTGTCCTTGAAGTCTGGCGAAGTAGAGCTGCTGCCAGAGGATGTGGATATTACCATGTCTCAGACTGAGGGCTTTGCTACCCAGCGTTATGGCAACGTAACCATTGCACTGGAGACTACTCTTAGCCAGGAGCTGATTGAGGAGGGCTTTGTTCGCGAAATCATCAGCAAGCTCCAGACCATGCGCAAGGAGAATGGCTTCCAGGTAGTAGACCATATTACTGTTTATGCTGCTGGCAATGACAAGCTGGTGGATATTATGAGCCGTAACGAGGACTTCCTAAAGAAGGTAGTTCTGGCTGATGAGGTGGTTTATGGTTCCACTGAGGGCTTTGTAAAGGAATGGAATATTAACGGTGAGGATATTACTCTGGCTGTTAAATAAGATTTAAGACAAAAAAAGGATTACTGGCTTGGCCAGTAGTCCTTTTTTGTTACATGGATTGTATAATCAGCTGGGATTATTTTTGGGCCTAGCCTAAGCATAAAAACAAAAACTCCTAAAGCAGATGACTTTCGTTATATATCAACATTGCTGAATGGTCAGCAGATATATCATAAAAGCCTTGCTTTAGGAGTTTTTTATTATTGGCCTAATGTCTTAGTTAATGTAATACATCATTTTGTCAGCTTCCTGGGCGTATTTTTGCAATTCCTTCAGGGAGTGCTTCTTGGGAGGCATGGATTCATAAACATGGAGACGGTTCTTGATAAATTGAGTATCAATATTGCCAGTGCGATAGTAATCATCCTCCAAAATACGCTGATGCAGGGAGATGGTGGTCTTGACCCCTTCAATCTGGAATTCCTGTAGGGCCCGTTCCATAATCTTGATAGCATCGCCACGGGTTTTGCCATGGGTAATTACCTTGGCAATCAGAGAGTCATAATATGGCTCAATGGACAAATATCCGGTAAAGCCACTGTCAAAGCGAACTCTAGGGCCGCCTGGCTCATGCCATTTGGTAATCTTACCAGGGGATGGCATGAAATTGTGATTAGGATCCTCGGCGTTGATGCGGCATTCAATGGCATGGCCGTGGAATTGTACATCCTTTTGAGAGATGCTGAGAGGCTCTCCTGCGGCAATCTTTATCTGGGTTCGTACCAAATCAATGCCGGTTACAGCCTCTGTAATGCCGTGTTCCACCTGAACTCTTGGGTTGATCTCCATAAAATAGAATTTGTTATTGGATAAATCCAGTAGGAATTCTACTGTGCCAATATTGGTATAGTGAACGCTTTTGGCAGCCTTTACCGCCAGCAGGCCTACCTCTTCCCGCATGGCCTCAGTCAAGGCAATGGAAGGGGATTCCTCTAGCAGCTTCTGATTTCGCCGCTGAATGGAACATTCACGTTCCCCTAGATGAATAATGGAGCCGTAGTTATCTGCTACAATCTGTACCTCAATATGGCGGGAACGCTCAATATAATGTTCAAAATAGAATTTGGTTTTAGTTACATCCACAACCTGGAGAATTTCCTGCAGCTCCTCGGCATTGTGAGCCACATACATACCCTTGCCACCACCGCCGGAAACCGGCTTTAGAATAACAGGATAGCCTACCTCTCTAGCTGCATCCAAGGCCATTTCGTTGCTGGTGAGAGGGTCGCTGCCTTTGGCCATAGGTATGCCAGAAGGCTCCATGGATGCTCTAGCCACATCCTTGTCCCCTACCTGACGGATGGTAACAGCCAAAGGCCCTATCCAGGTAAGACCTGCTCTAGTAACCATATCGGCAAAATCTGCATTTTCTGAGAGAAAACCATAGCCAGGATGAATGGCATCTGCTCGGGATTCAATGGCGGCATTTAAAATGGCTTTCATATTCAGATAGCTTTCACTGGCATCAGCAGGGCCTATATTATAGGCAAGGTCTGCCAACTGGACATGCATGGCGTTGGCGTCAGCATCAGAGTAGATAGCAACGGTTTCAATATCCATTTCCTTGCAGGCTCGTATAATTCGCACAGCTATTTCGCCACGGTTGGCAATAAGAATACGCTTAAACATAAGATGGTTCCCTCCCAAAATGTAATATTAAGGATATTTGTATAACAAATTTATCCCACAAGAAATATTTTACTCTTAATTATAAATAAAAGCAATAATATAATAGAAAATAAGCA
>DAVZJH010000019.1:0-29039 GCA_052272885.1 Anaerovibrio sp.
ATAATAATATTTTACCATGAATGGAGTGCTTTATGCTAGTTTGTCAACAATCTGAGATGGGCATCCTAAGACGCTCATCCTTTTAATTGTATTTCCTCAATGCAAAAATGTATTTGCAGCTAGATTGGTTAGCTCGGCCAGTTTTTCTGGCCATACACCTATAAGGATAGTGGCTAGAACACTGAGAACGACTGCTGCTCTGGTGGTGCCGGAGATGTTCAGCTTGCTGCCATCCCATTTGCCTAGATACATTGCCTTGGCTACCAGCAAATAATAATATACGGAAATCATGGACATAACGAAGCCTACAAAGGCCAACCACAAATATCCCTGGTCTACAACCGCTGTAAAGAGATACAGCTTGCCAGCAAAGCCTGCTGTTGGCGGTATGCCTGCCATAGACAGCAGGGAAATAGTCATTACCGCTGCCAGCACAGGAGCAGACTGAGCCAGGCCATTCATCATCCGATGTGTGGTACTGCCCTTCTGTGCCTCCACCACTGCCAGCACCGCAAAGGCACCTACATTGGCAAATACATATAAGGCAGCATAGAACATGGTAGCCTTCATGCCAGCTGTATCAGCAGCAATAATGCCTACCATCATATAACCAGCCTGAGCAATAGAGGAATAAGCCAGCATACGCTTAACATCCTTCTGCTTCATAGCCATAATATTGCCGAAAATCATGCAGATAGCACAAAGCACAGCCAGCAAAGGCAGCCAGTACATTCCCAGCATTGGGAATGCCACATACAGAGCCCGCATAAAGGCGGCAATACCTGCTGCCTTGGAGCCCATAGCAAGCATAGCCGTAATGGGAGTTGGTGCCCCCTGATAAACATCCGGCGCCCACATATGAAACGGTATAATGGACAACTTAAAGAAGAAGCCAATCAGAACCATAGTAATCCCGGCAATCCCCAATGGGAAGAACAAATGAGGATTACGGCACACCTCAAAGAACTGAATGCTGCCAGTAGCACCATAAACCAAACTAATACCATAAAGCATGACAGCTGTGGATACAGAGCCAATAATCAAGTACTTTACTGCTGCTTCGCTGGAATCCTTTGAGCTCATTCTGGCACCTGTCAGAATGTAGAAAGAAATAGTCATCAGCTCTAGGCCAATAAACATAGTAAGGAAATCCGTAGCAGAAGCCAACACACACATGCCAAGCAATGCCATTAACAGCAGAGCATAGAACTCTCCCTTGTACCGCAACATAGACTGAACATAATCACTAGCAAACAGCATGGTAAATACTGTGGCCAAAATAAACATCTGCTTGAAAAACAGTGCATAATTATCCACAAAATACATACCCTGATAGAAAAATTTGTCAGCAATAACAGCCATTGCTTCTGGCTCCATAGGATTCCAAGGCCCCTGATACAGGGTGAACATATAGAGGAACCAGCCTGTCAGGGCAAAAATCAACACAGCTCCAATAGATTTGTGGGATTCCTTAGCTGGCAGGACCAAATCCATGACAATGGCAAAAAGGCCCAGACAAAGAATAAATATTTCTGTACTAATCACCGCGAAATTCATTATCTGACACCTCCTAACATGGCTGATGCATCAGAAAGCTGATCCAGCAGCGGTACTAGCTGTTCTGTGCCAGAGCCTACCATACCCATCAGCAGCTGTGGGAATATACCAAAGCCCACCAATGCCACGCCTAGGATAATCAAAGGCATCATAGCCACACCCTTGGCATCCTGAAAATAATCAAAGCGCTGATCCCTCGGGCCAAAAAGAATTTTGGCCAACATTCTCAAGGTGTAAAGGGCAGTAAAGATAATGCCGGAAATAGCAATTACAGCAAAAACCGGATATACCCCAAAGGAGCCAACAAAGATAGTAAACTCTGGCATAAAGCCAATCAAGCCAGGCAAGCCCAAGGAGGCCATACCTGCCAACATAAATCCAGTAGCTACCCTTGGCATCTGATGGGCCAAGCCCCGTAGCTCGTGGACACTTCTCAAATGTGTTCTTTCATAAACATAGCCAATCATGGCAAAGAACAAAGCACTCATAACACCATGAGCCACCATATTGGCCACAGCACCGCTGACAGATACTACATTAAGGGCAGCAAAGCCCAACAGCACATAGCCCATATGGGACACTGAGGAATAACCAATAACATACTTCAAATCATGTTGAGCCAAAGCAATATAGGCTGCATACATAACATTAATAATAGCCAGACCTGCAATCAAAGGCGCCCAGAATTTTGCTCCCAAAGGCAGCACCAACAGTCCTAGACGAATCAAGCCATAGCCACCGATTTTTTTCAGTACACCAGCATGAATCATGGAAACCGCTGTTGGCGCACCAGCATAACCATCTGGGGACCAACTATGGAATGGGAACATGGACAGCAGAGAGCCAAAGCCTATCAAGAGCAGCAGGAAGGCAAAAATCTGAAACTCCTCACTGAAATGCCCCGCCTGAGCCGCAGCCGCCAAAGCCTGCATATCAAAGGTACGCATCTCTGGTGGAAAGGCCTGCAAATACAAAGCCACCACGCCAACCAGCATAAAGGCAGAACCCATCAACAGATAAATAGTCAGCTTCATACCAGCATATTCCTTGCTAACCCGCTTGGTGGAGCCCCAAATAATAACCATGATATAAATAGGAATAACCACAACCTCATAGCACAACAGGAAGATAAACAAATCCCTGGCAATAAAGGTACCAGTTACACCAGCAATGAGAATCATCAGGAGAATATAGAACTCCTTGGGACGCTTCGTAATACTCCAGGAGCTAAACACAGCTGCCAGGCCTATCAAATCTGTCAAAAGCAGCATAGGCAGGGAAATCCCATCTACTCCCAGAGCGTAATGTACCCCCAAATCCTTTATCCAAGGTACATCCTCCGTAAACTGCATTCCTCCCACTGACATATCATAGCTAAAGAATGCATAAACTGTCAGCACCAGAGCCACAGTCATAGCCGCTGCACAGATTACCCGCACAGACTCCTTTGCCTGAGCAGATACAAAGCAAAGCAACAAAGCCGCTGAAATAGGTGCCAGCAGAACCGTTGTCAACAATGGAAAGTTCTCCATCAGAAAGCACCTCCCAGCAAAGCCATCAGCTTAGAAGCATAATATACTCCATAAGCTAGCAAAACAATCACACCAAAGAGATATACACCGGCATAGCTCTGAACCTGGCCATTTTCTGCCGGACTAAGCATTTCACTTACAGCCCGTACCAAGCCGCCAAGAGCATTGACAATGCCATCCACAATATGTACATCAATCCAATACAGTACCTTGGCGATACCATCCACAAAGAATTTTATCAAGGCTGCATAGATTTCATCAATATAGAATTTGTGGAAGCTGAGCTGATACAGCACACCCCATTTTTGCGCAAGGGCATCTGCATCCCAGCTTTTGGCCACATAAACCTTCCAAGCCAAGGCAAGAGCAATTACTGCCAACAGGGTGGAAGTACCAGCAATCATCAGATTCATGCCCTCATGAGCTGGTGCACCGAAGCGCACCCAATCACCAAAGCCTGCCATATGAGCCCAGATACCACTAACTACAGACAGTACAGACAACACAATCAGTGGCACCCGCATAAACCAGCCCACCTCATGGGCATGTTCATAGGCCTCCTGATTAGCTGGCTGTCCCATAAAGGCCACAAACAACAGACGAGCCATATAGAAGGCTGTCATAAAAGCTGTAATGGTTGCCAGAATATACAAGGCTGGACTTACCTGAGCCGCTGCTGCCAGAATCTCATCCTTGGAAAAGAAACCAGCAAAAGGCGGAATACCAGAAATAGCCAATACGCCAATGGTCATAGCTGCAAAGGTTACAGGCATCTTCTTCCTAAGACCCCCCATCTTGAAAATATCTGCCTCCTCTGCCATAGCATGCATAACAGCACCAGCACTAAGGAACAGCATAGCCTTGAAAAAGGCATGAGTCATCAAATGGAAAAAGGAGGAGGTAAGAGAGCCTACACCCAAGGCCAGCATCATATAGCCCAGTTGGCTAATGGTGGAATATGCCAAAATTCTCTTGATAGGCCGCTGGGTAATGGCAATGCTGGCAGCAAAAATAGCTGTAAAACCACCTAACCAGGCAATTACCGTCATAACAGCAGGCAGCTGGCTAAAGAGGAAAAAGGCTCTGCCTACCAGATAAACACCAGCTACAACCATAGTAGCTGCATGAATCAAAGCAGATACCGGAGTTGGTCCCTCCATAGCATCTGGCAGCCACACATGGAGAGGGAACTGGCCAGATTTGCCAATAGGGCCTACAAACAACAGCAGGGCAATGATGGTCAGAAAACCTGCGCCACCATGAATAACATATATAGGCACCAGCTGCTGCAGTTCCATAAAGTCCAAAGTGCCAAAGGTCAGCTGCAAAAGCAGAATGCCCAAAAGCAGGCCAAAGTCACCTACACGGGTAGTCATAAAGGCCTTTTTGGCTGCCTCTCTAGCAGAAATCTTGTAGTAGTAGAAGCCAATCAAAAGGTAAGAGCACAAACCCACCAGCTCCCAGAAGAAATACATCTGCAGGAAATTTACAGCCAGCACCAGGCCCAGCATAGAGCCAGCAAACAGGGAAAGGAAGGCAAAGAAACGGCCATAGCCAGAATCTCCCTCCATATAACCACAGGAATAAATCTGCACCAGCAGTGATACAGTAGTAACCACCATCAGCATCATAGCCGTAAGTGGATCAATGAGAACACCCATAGAGATGTTGACACTGCCAATATGAAACCAGGAAAGCTTCTGGACAAATGGCGCATCAACTGTGATATTGCCAGCCACCACAGCCAAGGTTACCCCTACCGCCAGCAAAAAGCTGATAGTGCTCATGCTTACAGCAATAGCAGCAGACAGCTTGCCATAGGAACGGGTTACCATGCCGATAATCACAAAGGAGATTGCCGGCAGCAAGGGAATCAGCCAAGCGTGTTCAAGGGCAAATTCATTAAACATTCAAGCTCCTCCTATCCCTTCATCCGATTCAGCTCATCAACATTAATGGTATTCCTGTCACTATAAATTCTAAAGGCCAAGGCAATACCTACAGCTACCTCGGCTACACCAACCACAATGGCAAAAAGAGCCATTAGCTGGCCTGTTAAATCGTGAACAGGCATAAACCTGTTAAAGGCCACCAGATTAATATTCACAGCATTCAGCATTAGCTCAATGCCCATCAAAACAGCAATAATATTTCGCTTGGAAAGCACTCCAAACATGCCAATGGCAAATAGCATAGCAGCCAAAAGCAGATAGTGGGTTAAACCTATGCTCATGACTCCTCATCTCCCTTCGCCAATATAATAGCTCCCAGCAAAGCAGCCAAAAGCAAAACAGCAGCAATTTCAAAGGGCAGGATATAGCTGTTCAGCATCATATCTGCCAAATCCCCTACTGTATCCTCCGAAACAAAGCCTCCCTGGTTGGAACTGGTAACAAAGGTAGATACCAGCCCCATAACTGCTATAAAGGTGCCAGACAAGGCAACAGCCCATATCTTTCGCCCATTAAAGGGATTGGAAGGTACTCCCTCCCCCTTGTGAGTCAGCATAACACCCATAACAATCAGGACAGCCACACCGCCAGAGTAGGTCATAAACTCTACTGCCCCCAAGAAATCTGCTTCCAAAGTGATGTACATAATACCTACCCCAATAAAGCAGGCTGTCATCAACAGAGCACTATGTACCAGATTATTGCTAAGCACAACCCCTAGAGCTGTTCCTAGAATAACCACAGCTAGAAGGCAAAACACAACAAGGCTAGCTAATTCACTCATTGCCATCCCTCCTGTCCTTTGCTTCCTCCACTGCATCATAAATCAAATCTTCCTTGAAATAAGTAGCAGCTTCATAATTTTGATCCCATTTCAGGGCCTTGAAATTACATGCCTCAATGCACAAATCACAATACATACAACGGCCAATATCATGAACATAGGAAGTCATATGACGCTTTTTATTTTCGTCTATCTCCACTGTCAGCTTTAGAGCCGCATTGGGACAGTTCATAGCACAAACCTTGCAGCCTATGCATTTTTCCACATCCAGCATCAAATGACCGCCCCGGAAGCGTTCAGTCATTGGCAGCTTTTCCTCAGGATAATAGACGGTTTCCTTTTTGCCAAAGAAGTGGCCCCAGGTAACCTTCAATCCTGTTACAAGTCCTTTGCCCCACATATTTGAAGCCTCCTATCATAACAACCATTTAAAGATATAAATGCCAAAGCCTGTCAGCAAAAGATTTACCAAGGCCAATGGCAGCAACACCTTCCAGCCAAAGCTCAAAATGGTATCCATTCTGGTTCTAGGGAAGGTCCAGCCAATCCACTGATAAATCAAGACCATCAAAAAGGCCTTAATCCAGAACCACAGCTGACCTGGCAGGAAATCAGGTCCCTGCCATCCCCCCAGAAACAGGGTAGCTGTAAGAATACCAATGGACAATAGATTGGCAAACTCTGCCAGAAAGAACAAGGCCCAGCGCATACCGGTATACTCTGTAAAAGGTCCGGCAATAATCTCTGACTCACCCTCTACCATATTAAATGGGGGACGATTGCTCTCCACCAAACAGGTTACCATAAAAATCAAAAAGCCTATAGGCTGCAGGAAGATGAACCAGATATTGCTCTGGGCCTCTACAATAGCACTCATCTTCAAGGAGCCGGTAATCATCACAATACCCATGAGGGCAATAACCATAGGCACCTCATAGGAAAGCATCTGCGCCACTGTACGCATACCGCCCAGCATAGCATATTTGCTATTAGAGGCATAACCACCCATCAGGAAGGGCAGTACCGACTGAGAGGAAATAGCAAGCAGCAAAAACAGTCCAATATTTACATCTGCAAAAATAACTCCATCATCAAAGGGATACAAAGCATAAACCATAGCTGCTGGAATAAAAATCAGGATTGGGGATAAAGCCCACATCCATCTATCAACCCCATGAGGAATAATATCCTCCTTGGTCAGCAGCTTCAGCATGTCCGCTGTAGACTGCAGCAATCCCCAGGGGCCAACCCTATTTGGCCCGATACGCACCTGAATCCAGGCACAAACCTTTCGCTCACCCAGCGTAAATACCAGGGCAGAAACTGCCACCAGCATAAACAGGATGCCGATACAAATCAGTGTCATAATCAGATTTACTATTAGCTCGCTGCCAATAATAGGCAGCATCAGCTCCTTGAGGCTTTGGCCTGCAAGGTATAATATTCCGTTATGCATTTTTCCACCTGCCTATCAAAATCAACAGTCAACCTCACCCATTAACGGGTCAATCGTAGCAAAGGCCGTAACCGCATCAGCTAGCACCATGCCCTTGCACATATGGTCCAAAGCCTGCAAATTAATGAAGGATGGACGACGAATGTGAACTCTATACGGCTTGTTAGTGCCATCACTGACAATATAGAAGCCCAGCTCCCCCCGGGTATTCTCCACCCGATGATAAGCATCACCCTTTGGTGGCTTCAACAGCTTTGGTACCTTGGCCATAAAAAGTCCCTCTGGCATATTATCCAGGCACTGACGAATAATCTTGGCACTTTCCACAATCTCCTGGAGACGAATTATATATCTATCCCAGTTATCTCCAGTTTTGCCTACTGGAATATCAAAATCCAGCTTGCCATAGATACCATATTTGTCAATTTTGCGAATATCATAATCCCAGCCGCTGGCTCTTATATTTGGGCCAGACATGCCAAAACGCAGGGCATCCTCCTTGCTAATAATGGATGTCCCCTGCATACGCTTCTGGAAAATCTCATTGCCAGTAAATAATCTATCATACTCATCCAGCATTTCTGGTACATAATTGATAAATTCCTCAGTTTTCTGCAAAAATTCATCCTGAGCATCTGCAATTACACCGCCAATGCGAATATAATGACAGGTCATACGGGCACCGCAAATAATATTGAATAAATCCAGAATCTTCTCTCTATCACGGAAAGCATAAATCATACCGGTAGCAGAGCCCAAATCATTGGTTAGAGAGCCGATAAATACATGATGGCTGGCAATACGATTCAGCTCACAACAGATTGTGCGAATATACTGTGCCCGCTCTGGCACCTCAATACCTGCCAGCTTTTCCACAGCCATACAAAAGCCCAGATTATTGTTCATGGAAGATACATAATCCAGTCTATCAGTAAAAGGCACACACTGCTGATAGGTACGGGACTCCATCAGCTTTTCAATACCTCTATGAAGATAACCCATAACAGGCTTGGCTCCTACAATATTCTCTCCATCCAGCTCCACCTGTACCTGGAGTACACCGTGGGTACTAGGATGCTGAGGGCCCATATTTAGGACAAACTTTTCGGTTGTAGCCATTTCAGCACTCCCCCTTCAATCTTTGGCTGCAAAGGCACAAAATCCTTTCTCAACGGATAAGCCGTATAATCCTCTGGCATGAGAATCCGGCGCAAATCAGGATGATGCAGGAATTCCACTCCCATCAAATCAAAGATTTCACGCTCCTCAAACTCTGTACCAGGCCATACCTGAGTCATGGACTCTACTACTGGCTTTTCTCTATCCAATTTGCATTTTACCGTAACCCATTTGTCAAACCGTCTGGAGTACAGCATATAGACCATCTCAATATATTCCTTGTAGTCTACAGAGGTAATATTGGCCATACGGTCAAAGGCCCAAATAGGATTTTCCTGCAGCTCCTTCATTAGAGCCAGCAAATCCTCAGTTCCTATATAAATATGAGGCTCAGGCTGCTCATTATCAAATTCAACACTGGTATACCGCTGCTGCAGCTCCTCCAGATATTTTATCTCCAAATAGCTTCCCATATTATTCCACCTTCCCAGGGGCTATAGGACGAATCATATTTTCCAGATTCTCCCTGCTCATATTCATTCTTTCCTCAGAGCCTGCCGCTGCCTCTGGATGCTGAATGCGCTTCTTCAGCTTCAGCATGGCATCAATTAAGGCCTCTGGTCTAGGAGGACAGCCTGGCAGATATACATCCACTGGCATAATCTGATCCAATCCCGTTACCACTGAATAGGAATCTGCAAAGGGGCCGCCCCCAATATTGCAATTTCCCATAGCAATAACATATTTAGGGTTTGGCATTTCCTCGTAAAGCCGAATCAAAGGAGGCGTCATTTTCCAGGTCAAAGTACCGGCTACAATGAGCAAATCAGACTGTCTAGGACAGGAGCGGAAAACCTCATAGCCAAATCTTGCCAAATCAAATCTGGAGGCAGCTGCGCACATCATCTCAATAGAGCAGCAGGCCAAGCCAGAGGATAATGGCCAGATAGAATTGGCTCGTCCCCATTTAAATAAAGCATCCACGCTGGTTACAATTACATTGTTTTTCAGCTCAGGAGGCACTAGATCTACTATTTCCATGACAAGGCTCCCTTCTTCCAGGCATACCACAGACCAATAGTCAGAATACCTACAAATACCAGCATTTCACACAGGGCAAATAAGCCTAACTGGCCGTATTTTACTGCCCAAGGGTATAAAAACACTGTTTCCACATCAAAAAGCAAAAACACCAAGGCATACATAAAATACCCTATATGAAATCTAACCTTGGTTTTGCCAATGGTGTCCACACCACACTCATAGGGTATCTGCTTTTCAGCAGTAGGCTGTCTTGGCTGTAAAATTGGTGCCACAATCAGCGGAAAAACTGGAAAGGCAAAGGCTAAAACAAACATGATACCCAATGCTACATAACCATCCATAATATTCCCTCCCTAAAATCATATAAAAAATTTATTTAATACCTCTAATATGGACACATGCACTTATGTATTATACTATTGATTGACATTATTTTAAAATACTTTTAATTTATGGTAAGATGTACCAAATCGCATGAATATTTATAATACTTTAAAAAAAGAGCAATTATAAAACAGGAGCAGTAACAAAATTACCACTCCTGTCAATAATACTCTATGAATCTTCCAAACCATGTAGGCCGAACATACCGCTTTCCTTGCGCTTCATACTGGCAAGGCCTTTATATATGGTTGTAATGTCAACTTCATTATCTGTAGACTCCATATACTTTTCCAGCTTTCTCTTTACCCTTTGCAGGGCATTATCAATGGATTTAATATGACGATGCAAATCCTTGGCTATTTCCTGATAGGATTTGCCATCCAGATAATACATGAGAACCTTCCATTCCAAATCACTGAGAATCTCCAATACTTTGGCTTCAATGTCAACGAACTCCTCCTGGCTAATAACCAGCTCCTCTGGATCTGTTACCTGGATACCAGATAAAACATCCAGCAGAGTTCTGTCTGAATCCTCATCGTATATAGGCTTGTTCAGCGACACATAGGAATTGAGAGGTATATGCTTTTGCCTTGTAGCTGTCTTGATAGCTGTAATAATCTGTCTGTTAACGCACAGCTCCGCAAAAGCATGAAAGGATGCCTGCTTATCCAAGCGGAAATCACGAATCGCCTTATACAGACCAATCATGCCCTCCTGAATAATGTCCTCTCTGTCTGCCCCAATGAGAAAATAAGATCTAGCCTTGGCTCTGACAAATTTTCTATATTTACTTATCAGATAATACATGGCGCTATCGTCCTCATTATCCTTGATTTGTGCAATTATTTCTTCATCAGTGAGTCCACCAAAGAGCTTCTCTGCTACTTCCTCGCTGATCAGGCCATTCTCCATCCGCCATTTCCTCCATATATCATGAGTTGCCGGGACAATGCCCTGACGACTGATTCAAATTTGATTATACCGCCCTTAGGCGGTGTGAGTCAAGTCACTATCCACCTAGAGATGCTTTTTGCTTATTTTGATTTCCGCAGAGCATCCAATTTAGCCAGGGTTTCTGCATCTATACGGGAACCGATTTCATTTCTGGAGATAGGCAAAACCACTTTGCCTAGATACTTGTCCTTGATTTCTTTTTTTACTCTTTTCACCATGCGATGAAATTCTCCGGAAGGATGGCGATAGGCTCCTGCCCCCAAAATCACAGCTTGCTCTGCTCCATCTGAGGTAACTACGTGAACCTCTCGTCCCATACGCACAGAGTCATAGGCCAGCCGCTCAATATAGCTATCCGCTGTCTCTCCCTTGCCAGTATAAACTACCTCTAAATGCTTGTTTACCTGCTCCACCCGTTCATCATCTGCTGTAAATAAAGCATCGAAAACCACGGTCATATCGTACTTCTCGTAGGCTCCATATTCTGCCAGCATATGCACCAGCTTGTCCCTGGCCTCTGACAAATCATTGCGCAGAGCTGTAAGCTCAGGCCAGAGATTGATAACATTGTAGCCATCTACTATATAATGCTCCCTTGGCTTTTTTCTCATACAAATCCCCTTTTCCTTACATCTCTGCCAAATATTAATTCAAGGCCTTACGGCGCTGCTTCATGGCCTCATACATCAAAATGGAGCCTGCCACAGAGGCATTCAGGGAATTGATTTTGCCTACCATAGGAATACGGACAACAAAATCGCACTGCTCTTTTACCAGACGGCCTACCCCTTGTCCTTCACTGCCAATAATCAAAAGCAGTGGGCCAGTCAAATCGGTAGCATAGTAATCCTTGCCATCCATATCGGCAGCAGCCACCCATAGGCCTTCCTGCTTTAGCTTTTTGATGGTCTGCACCAGATTGCCAACTCTGGCCACTGGCACGTGCTCTACCGCCCCAGCAGAGGTTTTGGCTACCGTAGCGGAAAGAGGACAGCTTCTGTGCTTGGGAATCAACACTCCATGCACACCGGCTGCATCTGCTGTACGCAGAATAGCCCCAAGATTGTGGGGATCCTCCAGCTCATCTAAAAGGACAATAAACGGAGGTTCATTTCTATCCTTGGCCACCTGCAAAATATCCTCCAGCTCTGCATACTGCACCGGAGCTACCTGAGCCAGTACACCCTGATGGCGAATACCTCTGGCAATACTATCCAGCTTGCTGCGGTCCCAATACTGTATGTTGACACCCTTTTCCTTGGCTACAGCAATAATTTCCTTAATAGAACCCTCGGTGCTGCCGTTGGCAATCATCAGCTTGTTGACACTGCGGCTGCCCTTCAAGGCTTCCATAACAGCATTCCGCCCAGCCACCATATCCTCTGGCAGTTCCACCACATCCAAAGGGGCAGATTTCGCCACCTTTTCCCCAGTACGCCTATCCTTCTGAGGACGATTTTTCTTGGACATATACTCCAGCTTACTCCCCTTGTGCTCGTTTTTAGCTATAGCCCTCTTATCCTTCTTTTTCCTATCATCCATAATTTTTTACACCCTTTTTCACAATATAATATTTATGTATTTTTTTTATTTAATACATCATTTAGCCATGAAGTTGACATAGTAACTAATGTAACCTAGCTTTTCTGTTGCCGAAAAAGCAACAAATTAAGCTTGTAATAATTTGTCTTTTTTACAGTATTAACAATAATATGTTCCTGGGGTATTTTACTGAACCTAGCCATAATAGTATTTCTGCTTTTACCCAGTTGTTTTTCAAGCTGGGCAACTGTTAAGCCCTGACCATATAAAATACTGGCTTGAAATAAAAGCACATACATCTTGGAAGTTATATCATCATCAGTTATATCTTTCAAGATTTTGACATTGGCAACAAATTGCTTTAGCTTTCGTTCCAACAATCTCTGCGTATCTATAACCGCCTGATATACAAATTCTAAAAATTCAATAACAAAAGGAGTTAAATCTCCTCGATTTAATTCTGCATCAGCATTGGCAAACATCTTATAATACTTCTTTGTGTTTTTCTTTACAGCTGCTGATAGTCTTAGACATACCGTATAATGCAGATTTTTAGACATTCCATAGGAAGCCATAAACCTAGCTGTGCGGCCATTGCCGTCATAAAATGGATGAATATAGGCAAACATATAATGAAATACTGCGTTTTTTATCAGTACAGGAATATCATGAGCATTAAATACTTCCAAAGCAGTTTCCATATAGCCTATAACCTTTTCTTCTGGATATATGCCTCTATGAATTGTCTTGCCTGTACCTGAATCAATATCCACGGAGTTACGCCGAAAAATTTCTCCATCAAGTTCGTTGGATGGATTATCTTCTATAACCTCTTTATGAGCAAATTCATCATAAAATTTCCTTACTGCTTTAGCATTTTCAAAATTTATCTCGTTTTCAGACAACAGCATTTTATACTTATTCATGGTGCTTACAAAACGATTTTTGTTGCTTATGTTTTCCATAGCCTCACGCAATTCGCGTCTTGTACTGTGATTTCCTTCTATATCATTGCTGGCTTTCACCTCATCAATAATACAGAGCAGACAGAACTGCTTCAGTACAACCTCAGGAGTCTTATTAAGCAATACCAATAGCTTCTGATTCTCTGCATATATTTTTTCCAACAAAACAACTAATTCTTCTGTATAGCATAAAAAAGCAGGGTAAGCATATCTATGATTAAACTGCTTTATTTCAAAATCAAAATGCTTAGTAAATAATGCCTGAAAACGTTGCTCATATTCCTGCAGATATACTTTTTCATCTTTGTAATATATATTTTGCAACTTTGGGTATTGCACAATATCACCGCCCTAGCTAAACACATCTTATCAAAAATCGCCTTTTTTGATAAGATGTTCACATATCTTGTCAAAAATCCCTTTTTTTGACAAGATATTTTGCAAGCAATCCATGCTTCAAAAATACGATATTATTCCGTACGCATTTTTATCATCTCAGCGAATTTACCACAGGTCATGGCTCCCTCTGGGCAATGACCAGTAGCTACACAGGAAGCACCGGCATTTTTAAACAGCAAAGGCGCCACAGCCTTGGCCTGCTCCAACATTTTGTAAGCCAGCTCCCGAATCTCCCATTGTGCTCGATTACAGCAACGCAGGTTGAAGAAGTGCATCAAGGAACGAGCATTCATGGTAACTACAATCTTGGTTTCTGTTGCATTGGCCAATACATAACGGGCATCCTCACGAGGTACACCCATTTCAGCCAATTCATCATAGGTACTGCGAATATTATCCATCAAAGCCTCAAATTTGACCTTTGCCTCTGGCTTTTCCTCAATAGATGGAGGCAGGATATATTCAAAATCATGCTCCGCCACATAACGCTGGGACTGCTGGCTATAGGAGGCCAAACGATGCCTTACCAGCTGATGAGTCAGCACTCTGGATACTCCCTCAATACCAAAGGTAAAGGTAACATGCTCCATGGTAGAAGCATGCCCCATCTGCACAATCTTGGCCACCAGCTTGGCAACCTGCTCATCACTCATTTTCTCAGCCAGCTCCTCTGCCCCAGAAGCAGAATAGCACAATCTAGCTGCCATAGCCACCACCCGCTCCGGCTGTGGCGTATGCTCCAATAATTTAACCTTTATCACAAATAAACCTCCCCAATACCAATCCATCAAATCAGCTTGTTTTCCTTGCAGAAATGATAAATTCCATCATCCTGGCAGTTGCCACAGGTGGCCCAGGCGATTTTTTTCAAATCCTCAGAGCCGTTGCCCATTGCTACGCAGTAATCAATAGCCTGGAACATTTCCAAATCATTGTTGCCATCTCCAAAGGCCATAGCCTCTGACCGTTTCAAGCCAAAATACTCCAACACTTGATTAACCCCACGGCCCTTGCCTCCATCAGCAGGTACAATATCAAAGGCTCTATCCCACCAAGCCACAATTTTCACATTTTCTGTATTTTTAATCATATTAGGACGCTCTGGCACTCGGCCAGCTGCCATAATCTGATAGACATCATCCTGTAATACCTGCTGAAAATCTGGCGCTGGCTTCAAATCTACACCGCCCATAATATAATATTCATGCAAGTCCTCATCTACCCAGTTGGCTGCCATTCTATCTACAGTAGCAGCTACTATAGGCCGATTTATTTCCTGACTGTTCTTGGCTATCTGCAATACATCCCGCTTGTGAAGAGGATTGTTAAAAATGATTTCTCTAGCACCAGTATAGCAATAAGAGCCGCTATATGTAAGATAAACATCAAAGGTTACACCATCTACCTGAGGCATCTGCACTGGCGCCCGCCCAGAGGCAATACATATCTTAATCCCCTTAGCCTGCAGTCCCTTCAACATCTCCACAATCTTAGCAGACATTCCATCAGCCTTATAATCTATCAAGGTTCCATCTACATCAAAAAACACAATCTTTATCTGTTCCATATAGCACCTGCTTCCTATTGTAAAATGAGACTTATTCAGTGGGAGCTTTAGACTCCCACTGAATTTAGTCGAATAAATCCAGAGCCTTAGCCCCCGTTAGCATGGGGTGAATTGCGTTTTTCACTTACCTGCGCCATCATTTCCTGAGAAATAGCCTGAAAAGCCGCTTCGGCAATTTCGTAAAGCCGTGGGTTATTTTCCTGCAAATAGAGCGTGCCCAGCAAAGCCTCAAAGCCAGTACTGGAATGGTACTGAGCTACAGAGGCACTTTTGCTAACACGGCTGCGGCAATTTCTGCCTCGCTTATAAATAGCAATTTCCTCCTCAGTCAGCATAGGCTCAATAGCCCGATAGGCCTTATCCTGCCAGATAGCAGAAACTATCTGAGCACTAAACTGATTCAACACCTGCACCTTGCTCTGCTCATAGGAAAGGAGCCTTCCCCGCACAAAAAGATGGAAATAGGCATCTCCTATATAGGCCAACACCAAAGGATGCAGAGTTCTAGGATTTACCTCATGATAACGCTGCAACGCGCCTCCTGTGCCATCTGGCACAAACATCATATCTACCAGCTTCTGAAAATGTTCAAAGGTCATAACAGCACCTTATGCCTTTTTCCATTTGGTTCCAGCAGCAGAATCCTCCAGGATAATGCCCTGAGCCTTCAGACCATCACGGATTTCATCAGCTCTAGCCCAATTCTTAGCCTTCTTTGCCTCTGCTCTTTCTGCAATAAGAGTCTCAATTTCCTCTGGAGAAATACCCTCTTCTCCATCATCCTCAGCAGGCATTTCCAGACTGCCCTCAAAAATACCAATAACCTCAGCCATTTCCTTGTAAACATCCAGCAGCTGACCGAAATGCTTCTTGTCAAAATCACCCTTGTGATTAATAACACTATTGGCATAGGTGTTGATTTCCTTGGCCAAAGTAAACATATAGCCAATAGCCAGAGCTGTATTGAAATCATCATCCATAGCCTCATAAAAATCAGCTAGAGCCTTTTGAGCATTTTCAGCCAGAAGAACATCATTCTCTGTATTGCCCTCTCTAGCCTCCAACAGCTCCTGACCATTGTCGTAGGCGGTTTTCAGCCGCAGTAAACCAGCCTGAGCTTCCTTGATACGCTCCTCGCTGAAATCCAAAGGACTTCTATAATGAGTGCGAAGAATAAAGAAGCGCACAACCTCCCCGGGATACAGCTTCAAAATATCTGGTACGGTAATGAAATTATTCAAAGACTTGCTCATTTTCTCATTATCAATGGTAATAAAGCCATTGTGGAGCCAATACTGGGCAAAGCTGTGGTAATTGCCACAGCAGCACTGAGACTGAGCAATTTCATTTTCATGATGGGGGAAAATCAAATCACTGCCGCCACCGTGGAAGTCAAAGGTTTCCCCTAAATACTTCAAGGACATGGTGGAGCACTCAATATGCCAGCCTGGACGGCCCTTGCCCCAAGGGCTTTCCCAGAATGGCTCTCCTGGCTTGGCAGATTTCCACAGGGCAAAATCCATAGGATTTGCTTTACGCTGGTCAACCTCTACTCTAGCTCCTGCCTGCATATCCTCCAGCTTACGACCGCTAAGCTTGCCGTATTCAGGGAATTTCTCCACGCTGAAGTACACATCCCCTTCCAGCTCATAGGCATAGCCATTATCTATCAGCTTCTGCACCATAGCAATAATGTCAGGAATATGCTCTGTAACCTTTGGATAAAGGTCTGCTCTCTGCACATTCAGCTTGTCCATAGCCTCAAAATAGCTCTCAATATAGCGCTCACTAATAACGGAGCAATCTACTCCCTCTGTATTAGCAGCCTTGATAATCTTGTCATCCATATCAGTAAAATTCTGAATGTGCTTAACCTCAAAGCCTTTTTTGCGGAAATATCTCTTGATAACATCCCAGGTTACAAAGGGACGGGCATTGCCAATATGAGGGTGATTATAAGGAGTAACACCGCAGACATACATCCCTACCTTCCCAGGCTCCTGAGGTACAAATTCCTGTTTTTTTCTAGTCAATGTATTATATACTTTAAGCATTTTTATCCTCCAATTCCTTTTCCAGCTCATTAACGCGCTTTTCCATTTTGTCCAGCTTTTCCGCCAAATCTGCAATCAAATCCCGCACTGGATCTGGCAGCTCATCATGGTTCAAATCCACATCCTGCTCATCTGCCATTTCCTGTACATCCTCATCTTTGTCTAAAAGCTTCATCATTTCATCAGTGTAGACAGGCTCGCCTACCCTTTTGCCATGCATTACCACTACTCGGCCAGGGATACCTACAACAGTGGCATAGGCTGGTACAGCTTTAAGCACCACGGAGCCAGCTCCGATTTTGGCATGATCTCCTACAGTAAAGGAGCCCAATACCTTGGCACCTGAAGCAACAACTACATTATTCCCCAAGGTAGGATGCCTTTTGCCCTTCTCCTTGCCTGTACCACCTAGGGTAACTCCCTGATAAAGAGTAACATTCTTCCCTAGCTCGGCAGTTTCACCAATAACAATGCCTGTGCCGTGGTCGATAAACAAACCCTCCCCAATGGTAGCACCAGGATGAATTTCAATACCTGTCAGGAACCGCCCCAGATTGGAAATCAATCTAGGCAGCAGTACCCAGCCCTTGAGATACAGAGCATGGGATATACGGTGCAGCCAGATGGCATGAAGTCCTGAATAACAGCAAATAACCTCGATAACACTGCGGGCTGCCGGGTCACGTTCAAAAACTACTCGTATATCCTTTCTGATACGTGCTCTAAGTCTTTTAAAAAACATATTTCATTCAACTCCATACAATATCTACAACACACTACCCTCATACTTTTTGACAACAAAAAACCGCCTCAGCTAAGAGGCGGCTATCAGTCGCGGTTCCACTCTAATTATAGCAATATTTTCCACATTAGTCTGGCCAATTCCACCATTACCAATGGAAAAACTGCTTCTCAATGGTTGTTAACGCATCCCTGCGTCAGAGCCTAACTTCCCACCAAATCGGCAATAATTCAGCCCTGCAGCTCCCAGGTGCACTTTCCCTCATCGTAGCTCAGATTCCTTACAGCCTGTACAGCTCCTGCCTTGATTTGGTCAAGTCCAGAAGTTGTCTCCGAGAACCCTCTCTGTCAGCTCGTACAACGTACTCTGCCTGTTCACAGCCTTTAATATATGATATTTAGTATTGTACCAAAAAATTTATGTTCATGCAAGGTGGAATAATTGTTTTACCCTTCAATTCCTGCTACAGCATAGGAGGAAATACCCTGACCGCTGCCAGTAAAGCCCAAATGCTCCTCTGTGGTGGCCTTTACATTTATCTGTTCTATATCCACATGAAGCACTTTAGCAATGTTTTCCCGCATCTGAGTAATATGAGGCAGCATCTTTGGCTTTTGCGCCACAATGGTAGCATCCACATTGCCTACCACATAGCCCTTTTCTGTCAACAGCTTGCCAACCTCCTCCAACAGCTTTAGGCTGTCTGCTCCCTTGTAGCGAGGATCTGTATCCGGAAAATGCTTGCCTATATCTCCCAGGGCAGCTGCTCCCAGCAAAGCATCTGAGATGGCGTGTAATAACACATCTGCATCAGAATGGCCTAAAAGACCTTTTTCGTAGGGTATATCCACACCGCCAATAATCAGCTTGCGATTCTCCACCAGCTGATGAACGTCATAGCCCATGCCAAATCTTGTCATAAATTTACCTCCCTAACTATCAATCATCTTCCCGCAGAAACTTTACCTTGATTTCCTCCACAAAGGCCTTTAGAGTATTTTCCAAGCTTTTTTCCTGTGAAGTTTCCTTTGGTGTTTCATTCAAAAATGCCTTGGCCACCACAATATCCTCTGGAGTAGTAATTTTGATATTGCGATAATCGCTATTTACAATATAAACAGGATAGCCGCAACGCTCTACCAAGCTGGCATCATCAGTACCCAAAAAACCATCCTTGACAGCCAGCTCATTGGCCCTAACCAGAATATCCCGTCGAAAGCCTTGGGGAGTTTGAACTTCCCACAAGGTGCTTCTATCTGGAGTTTCCACTACCTCCTGTCTTTCATTACATATTTTAATGGTGTTTTTGGCAGGCACCGCTGCAATAGCTCCCCCTTTTTCTCTGGCAGTTTTAATAGTTGCCTGAATAACCTCTGTGGACACCAAGGGTCTAGCTGCATCATGTACCAAAATAATATCATCATCAGAAGGATTTTCGATGGCCTTAATGCCATTCCAAACTGAATACTGACGCTCACTGCCACCAGCTACCACCTGCCACGGCTTCAAGCCCGGAATCCTTTTGAGGATTCCTTTGACAAACTGTACCTCGCCCTCACCTACAACTACAACCAGATTATCCACCTGAGAGCAATCAGAAAACCGCAGCAATGTCCGTACCAAAATCGGAATCCCAGACAGTTCCATAAAAACCTTATTCATGCCAGCCTGCATTCTCTTGCCTCGGCCAGCAGCAGGAAAAATAACACTAACCATAATCCCACAACAGCTCCCTTCCTATATAGTTAGATTTTACCAATGATTCATGATTATGTCCACTAGGAAGCACTAACACACAAAATAAATATGGGGCTGGCGACTAATTTCTTAGTGCGTCAGCCCCTTTTGGTGTGGTTGGTAATTTGCGACAATCCTCTGTATGCAAATATTACCATATCCCCCAAACCAAATTTTTAGGAAACCTTGATTTTGCCTTTTACGCAATCCATCCTGGTCAAAATATCAGCCAAGGTAACTAGCTCCTCCTCTGTAAAGCTGATTCCCTTTCCCATGCGCTGGTGGTCCTTGGACCAGGAACGTATTTCAAACTTAGCCTCCCCATCATTCCATGCTACCTTGTTCAGCTCTTTTTTCCAACCATTTGACATCGTGCTTATAACCCCCTCCTTTCTTTCTACTTTGTAAGTAATCCCACTTTCTCCTACAATTGGCCGAAACCCCATTTTCTTTTACCTCCTAATAATATGTTTTAAGCTTTATTTCATGGTTATAATATAACATGATGAATATTGTTTGTAAATCATTGTAAATTTATCATTATTGTTTTTTATAGGATTTTTCTTTATAAACTAATGTATAAAACGCCACTAAAATCTGCAACTCCTTTTGGCTGTATGTTGAACACTTATTTATCCCCCAACCCCCTATCACCTTAGCTTTAGGCATGTGGAGTGTCGATTTCTTACATAATAAAAAGGACATAACCCCCCAAAAGGATTATGTCCCTAAAAAACATATTATTCACCAACAGGCTTGGCAAAAATCATTCTGCCGGCAGAGGTCTGCAGAGCAGATGTTACCTCAACCTCAATGGCCTTATTCAAATAATAGCGGCCATTTTCAATAACAATCATGGTGCCATCATCCAGATAGGCAATTCCCTGTCCCTGTTCCTTGCCTTCCTTAACTACTGTTACATGCATATTTTCGCCTGGAATAACCACTGGCTTTACTGCATTGGACAAATCATTAATGTTCAGTACAGGCACACCCTGCAGCTCGGAAACTTTATTCAGATTGTAATCATTAGTTACAATCTTGCCTCCCAGCTGCTGGCCCAAACGTATCAGCTTGGAATCAACCTCGGTAATATCCTCAAAATCCTGATTGATTATCTCTACCTGCAAGCCACTTTCTGTGCGAATTTTTTGCAGAATATCCAAGCCTCTGCGGCCTCGTACTCTTTTCAAAGCATCTGCAGAATCTGCAATATGCTGCAGCTCTTCCAGCACAAACACAGGAATTAACAGTTTGCCATCCAAAAAGCCTGTACCACAAATATCTGCAATACGGCCATCTATAATGACACTGGTATCCAACAGCTTACAGCCTACCAGACTGTCATAGCTGCCATAGCCTCCTGCTAGCATAGCCGGAGCCACGGGAGCAGGCTGAGCTGCAGGCTGGACAGTTCCATCCTCCCCCAGCTTTTCCCTAGGCTTTTTCTTCAGCTTCATCATTCTGCCAAAAAGCTCACCAATTTCCTTTTGCTTGCGTACAACAATATGAATGCCCAGATAACCAAATACAATGCTGAACAGCACTGGCAGGTAATTACCAATTACAGGAATATTGGCAAAGGTCCCACCTAACAAATTCGCAATTATAAGTCCAATGGCCAAACCAACAACGCCAGCAATAACATCCTGCAAAGGCATCTTGCTGAGCTGTCCTTCAACCCAGATAGAAAATTTCTGCAGCTTGGCAACAAAATATGGGGATACCAGATAACCTGCAAAGCCACCGATAATCATACCGATACCAATCAGGATAACATTGGCCATAGTCAGCTTGTACAGTCCCATTTCTGTCTTTAGCACCTCGGTGCTAATCAGCTCTGTCAGTACAGGGCTAGCCAAATGCAGTATCACACCACCTATTACTGCCAGCAATACAGTAACAAAGAAACGTATAACTCTTATTAGCATTATTTCACCTCCTTTCGCAACGTAAAATATATAGTATCAGAATGAAAATACCCTGTATACTGCCTATTTGCTCCTTTAGTCCCACAATAAATTAAAGTGTTTATTTGACAAACTATTAGCATAAAAACAGCCTGTCGCACAAACAGGCTGCCAATATTCTTTGTAGAGACTATAGACTAATTATCCTTTGTATCAATCTGCTCCATCAGCCATGCCTCAGCCTGCTCCACAGAGCCAGCCAAGGCATAAGACAACTCACTGAGGAAAATCTGTCTTGCCAGATCCAATAGCCGCTTCTCACCACCGGAAATCCGCTTACGTCTGTCCTGAAGAATCAAGTTGCGAATTACCGCTGCCACCTCCAGAATATCTCCAGACTTCAATCTGTTAAGATTAACATGGAATCTTTTGTTCCAGCTGCCTACAGGCTTCTCACCAGGCTGCTGCAATACCTCAGCCACCTGCTCTATAGTTTCTGGCGGGGAAATCTGCCTCAGGCCGATACCCTCTGTATTGTCCGTGGGAATCATAATCCTAATACCGCCTATTGGCAGCTGGAGAATGAAATACTGCTTTACAGTGCCCATAATCTCACATTCTTCAATACCTGTGATTTCTCCTGCGCCGTGCATAGGATAAACCACTTGATCACCAACCTGCAACAAACACACCCCCTCTTATCAATTAACCATACAATTAAATTATAGCACAAATTAATTCATAAGAAAAGTAGTAATTTTATCATATATATAGAACCATGTCAATATATTATCTAAATTCAACTGTTATTCTCTAGGCATGGCATATCGCAAGGCTTCGGTAAGATCCCCTGCGCCATACAGCTTCATGCCAGCCAAAGCCTTTTCTCCCTTTAGCTGTTCATAGTTCTTTCTTGGCAGTACAGCACTGATAAAGCCCAATCTGGCTGCTTCTCTCAATCTACCCTCGGCCTGGCTAACCGCCCGGACTTCTCCAGACAGCCCCACCTCTCCAAAAACTATAGTCTGAGGCCGTAAGCGGCGATTGGCAAAGCTGGAGGCCATAGCCACACAAATCCCCAAGTCTGCTGCCGGCTCATCTATACGAATACCACCAGCAACCTTGACAAAAACATCACAGGCACCAATGGCCAGATGAACCCTTTTCTCCAGCACCGCCAACAACAGCTGCAATCTCTTAATATCCACAGAATCTGAGGTTCGTCTAGGAGGCACATAGGGAGTCTGAGCCACCAGAGCCTGCACCTCCACCAGCAGAGGCCTGGTTCCCTCCACAGTAGGCACAATAATACTGCCTGCCTCGTCAGTCCGCTCAGACAAAAATAATTTGGAGGCATCTGGTACATCTATCAGACCTGTTTCCCTCATTTCAAAAATACCGATTTCATTGGTACTGCCAAAACGATTTTTTACTGCCCGCAGCAATCTGTATTCTGAATTGCTGCCGCCTTCAAAATACAAAACCGTATCCACAATATGCTCCAAAACTCTAGGGCCAGCCAAGGTGCCGTCCTTGGTTACATGTCCCACCACAAAGGCAGCAATACCATTGGTTTTGGCTACCCGCAGAATTTCTACCGCACATTCCCGTACCTGGCTGACACTGCCAGGAGCACTTTGAATATCTGGCCGAAAAATGGTCTGAATGGAATCCACCACCAGTAAATCAGGCTTTAGCTTCTCTACATGGTGCTCAATGTTTTCCAGATTGGTTTCGCTTACCACCAACAAATCATTGTGGACAGCCTCCAATCTATCGGCTCGCATTCTCACCTGACGAACACTTTCCTCACCAGTTACATAGAGAACCTTTTTCCCTAGAGCCGCTTCATTGGCACACACCTTCAAGGTAAGACTGGATTTGCCAATACCTGGATCACCTACAATCAACACCATAGAGCCAGGAATAATCCCCCCTCCCAGTACCCTGTCCAGCTCCTGAGAGCCTGTGGTCATTCTAGGCAAATCCTCCACAGTTACCTCACTGATAGGACAGGGGGTGCTGGACTGGGACAACCCCAAATTCAATCCCCGGGAAACATTCCGTTCCTCCTTGACAATCTCCTCCACCAAGGTATTCCACTGACCACAGCCGGGACATTTGCCCAGCCATTTGGGAGTATCATAGCCACAGTTCTGGCATACATACATTGTCTTTTTCTTTGCCATACTTTTTATCTCCATTTCCGCCAGCACTGCTTTAGCAGCTTGATAGTCCATCTCCCCAACCATACTACAGCAATGGCAAAATTCAGAAAAAAATTGCCAAGGCTATACCAAAAGCTTTGCCGTCCCAACCTGTTGTATTTTGCCATTTGCCACACCTGTTTCTTTCGTTATAAAGGGTTTAGGAAGCTACCTTCAGGAAAATTGCGCCAAGGTGCTGAACAAATCCCGCAGCAGCTTGGTCCTAGGCTCAGGAGGCATATTTTCATAGGCAGACTTGGCTGTCTGCAAAAGCAAAGTACACTCTCTGGTACTAATCATTTCATGCTGTATCAAATAACGCAGCATGGCCTTGATTTCCACAAAATCCGTATCCTGATCCAGCTTCTCCAGCATTTCCTGATAAATAATATTCTTCAATGGCACCCGTACTACTCTAATAAAGCCACCCAGACCACGGCGGGATTCTACAGAAAACCCCTTGTCATGGGTAAATCTGGTATTTAGCACATAGCTAATCTGAGAGGGAGCACAGGAAATTTCATCAGCTATATCTGTTCGACGAAGTTCCACCTGCCCTGTCTGCTGTTCCGCCAATCTGGTCAAAATATAATCTTCAATTAAATCTGCTATATTGCTCATAATAACACCCTATTTCTTTTTAATTCGCTTGACAATTTGACCTTTATTTATATTATATTTGACATTTTGACATTCAGCAAGCATTTTTTCTATTTTTAAGAAAAAGAGCCATGATATCTGCCCAAAATGGCATTATCATGACTCTCCCTAACATTGGAAAATGTTAATTAAACTTTATTGTTGGCAGAATGAATCTGCTCTTTGGCCTGATTCATAGCCTGCATTACACCGCCTACATCATTGTGAATGGCATTAATAGCAGAATTCATATTAGCCAGTACATGGTCAAACATCTGCACAGCATAGCGTTCCGCATCTTCCTTTAGCTGCTTCACATAAGCTTCATTTTCTTCCCGCTGCTGCTTCACATAAGCATCGGTTTCTTCTCTCTGCTGCTGTACCCAAGCAGTAGTCTCATCCTGAAGCTTCTTGACACTTTCCTCAGTCTGATTCTTAACATTCATAGCTTCCTCTTTGGCCTGAATCACCAAGACATTTTCATCCACGGTTTTCTGGGCAAAAAGCTTAGCCTTATCAATAATCTCCTGAGCTTCCTTATGGGCTCTTTCAATAATCTGGTCTGCTTCATTCTTAGCCACACTAATAATTTCATCCCTGCGATGGCACACTTCCAGAGCCTCGTTTACCTCCCGAGGAATCTCGTTACGAAGGTTATCCATCAAATGAAAAAGCTCATCATCCTTGACCAGTACCTTTTCCAAAAGAGGAACTCTATGTGCCCCAGACACATAATTCTCAATTTCGTCTATTGCCGCATCAATTTTCAGCATAGCTTCTTCATTCATAGATAATACCACCCTTTATTCTAAAATCAAATCCTACTCTTCAAATATCTATATACATTGTGGGGTACCAGTTTGGAACAATCCCCGCCAAATCTGATAATCTCCCGCACCACAGAGGAACTAAAGCTATTGTATTCCGGCTTCCCTAGCAGGAACATGGTATCTAGCTCCGGATGCATGGCCTTGATAATCTGAGCCTGCCCCTGCTCATATTCATAATCTGTTACTGAGCGAAGACCCCGGACTATCACCTGAATATCTTCCTTGACCATATAATCAGCCAGCAGGCCGTCAAAGGAGATTACCTTGATATTATCAAGATGAGCTGTGGCCTGAACCAGCAGGTCAATACGCTCCTCCACAGACAAAAGAGGCTTCTTGCGTATATTGTTAAAAACCCCTATATAAACTTCGTCAAAAATATGGGAAGCTCTCTGAAATATATCAATATGTCCTAGGGTAACTGGATCAAAGCTGCCCGGACAGATGGCTCTTTTCATATGCAATCAACCTTCCTCTACAGGCAGATGATAAAAATTTATCTGAGTTGTTTTGCCGTATCGCTGCTTTTTGACCAGTTGCAGACCAGTGGTAGCTGGCAATTCTGGCTCATCGCTGCCGTACTCCATGACCACAATGGCATCTGGAGCCAGTAATTGGCTATTCTCCAGCTGGTTCAAAGCCATGTGGGCCAATCCCTGATGATAGGGCGGATCACAAAATACCAAGTCAAATTGCTGGCCTGCTGTCTCCAATCTGCGAAGCTGAGCAAAAACATCTCCTTTGAGAATCTGGCACTTATCTGCCAAGCGGGTATGCTTGGCATTATCCGCAATAATCTCTGTGGTAGCCTTGTCTATAAAGGTACAGCTATCCGCTCCCCTGCTTAGAGCCTCCAGCCCTAGACCTCCAGTACCAGCAAAAATATCCAGCACTCTGCCGCAGGCATCACTGCCTAGAATACTAAATAGGGATTCCTTTACCCGGTCAGATGTAGGACGGGTACTCATTCCCTTGGGAGTTTTCAAATTGCAGCCCTTGGCCGAGCCTGTAATAATACGCATAATCAACCTCAAATTTAAATTTCACACTCTATTTTAACATATTTGAAGCTAATGGTGAATAGAAAATCAATACAATTTTTCTAAGACATCATCATCTATCTTAAAGGTATGCTCTGGAGCAGGATAGCTGCTAGCCTTAACCTCTCTATCATAGGCCTGGAATGCTTCCTTCATAGCTCCCCCCAGCTCTGCAAAATGCTTCACAAATTTTGGTGTATATTCACTAAACAGCCCCAGCATATCCTGATAAACCAAAATCTGTCCATCACAGCCAGCTCCCGCACCAATACCGATAGTAGGAATATCCAGCTTCTTGGTAATCATATCCGCCAGCTTGGCAGGAATACATTCCAGAACCACAGCAAAGGCACCAGCCTCCTGAATAGCCAAGGCATCCTCAATCAGCTTCTGAGCACCTGCCTCGGTTTTACCCTGAACACGATTGCCTCCCAAAGCATTAACAGACTGAGGAGTAAGTCCCAAATGTGCCATAACAGGAATTCCCGCATCTGTAATAGCCTTAATCTGAGGACACACCGCAGCACCTCCCTCTAGCTTAACAGCATTGGCCCGGCCTTCCTTCATCAAGCGTCCTGCATTCATTACAGCCTGCTCTACAGACACCTGATAAGACATAAATGGCATATCAATAACCACCATAGTATTGTGACAGGCTCTAGCTACAGCATGGCCAAAGGTAATCATATCCTCCATAGTAACGGAAATGGTATCAGGCAATCCCAGCATAACATTTCCCAGAGAATCCCCTACCAGAATACCATTAATACCAGCTTCCTCCTCCAGCTTTGCGGTGGAGTAATCATAGCAGGTAAGCATGGAAATCTTCTCACCCTGCTGCTTCATCTTCAAAAAGGTTGCTACTGTATTCTTCATAATATATCTTCCTTTCCTACCAAAATCAACTCAATTTCTATCCCCTTTGAACTTGCTATATTCCTCTGCCAATAATTGGTTATAGCTGTTATCCAGCAAATCTCTCATGGCTTTTTCCTGATAATCAGCTTTGCCCTTTTTAGCAACATCCATCAGTCTTTCTGACAAAAGCAGGTACAGCAGTCTATCCTTGGGCTTTTTCAGCACAGATAAGTGCTTAGCCACTGTGGAAACATCTCCTCGCTGTACTGGTCCTGTCAATGCCTTAACAGGCCCTACCTGAGCCACATGCTGGGCATTGCCCAGAAAAATCTTCTTCAAGGCATCCATAGCAGTTTCTGGCTGAAAGCCACATTCCATCAGCATAGCCTGAGCCTCAGCAAAAAGAGCTACTACCTGATTGCTGACAATAGAAGCTGCAGCATGATACTTGGGCTTGCATTTAGAATCAATAACCTGCACCTTAAGGCCTGTACTTCTTAGCCATTTCAGCATATCATCCAGTCCAGAAGCTGTTCCCTCTAAGGCAAAAAAAACATCCGTTAATTCCCTGTAGGAGTGATATTTATCACTTACAGCAAATAACGGATGAACTGAGTATCCACAGGCTCCCCGAGCCTCTATATCAGGAAAAGTCTCACTGGCAGCTGCAGCACCGCTAGCGTGACACAGTATCTTCCCTCGAATCGATTCTTGGCACAATTCCCTATATATCTGAGGAATTATTCCATCCGGAACAGTCAAAAACAATATATCACAAGCCTCCAGCAGCTTTGCTGGTACATCATAAACCTGGCTGTTGGTGAACTCTGCTGCCTCCTGGGCAGATTGAATATTGCGGCTATAGTAACCTGCAACTTCTACACCATGCTCACAAAAATACTTGCCTAGGGTAAAACCTACCCTGCCTGCTCCAATAAAACCAATTTTCATATATATCACCACCTTCATACCCGGATGAATTGGCGATTCAAGAAAAAGATAGTACAGTTCCTGCACAGCCAAGGCTGTAATGAATACCGTCCATCGTTGTCATATTAACACATACTATTGCAAAAGTAAAGTACAAGGCAAACAAGAAAAAACATCCCTATGCATAGTACATAGAGATGTTTCTGGAAAAATTATTCTTCTACCTTAGGAATGCGCTTATCCATACCCTTGATATGACCCTGGAGCCATACAGCCAGAAAATCAATAATCTCCAAAAGACCTGCCTGCTGATTTTCATCAATATCCTTTAGATCATAGGATTCCAGCTTTTCGATAAACTGGGCATGCTGATGCATCTGGCTAAACCGCTTGCCATAGTTTATGCTCTTCATATACTCTTCTTCATGACCAAAATGGTACTTGGTATAATCCTTCAGCTCCTCCAGAACAGCTGCGATTTCATCATATTTGTCCAGCTTGAACTGATTTGTCAGCAATTCATAGGCTCTATTGGCAATTTCAAAAAGCTTGGCATGCTCTTCATCAATCGTGGGAATGCCAGTATAATATTCTTCTGTAAATTCGTATTTCATAAAAAAACCTCCCGCAATCAGATTCATATCTTCATACCATTATTATACACAAATTTGAGCAAAAATCCATTATTCTTATAAACATTTTTCCAAAATTTTTCCTTGACATCCTCCCATCTTATCTGTATAATATTCATTGTTGTGATTGAGCAACAGAATTTCATATAGGGGTATCGCCAAGTTGGTAAGGCACTGGATTCTGAATCCAGCATTCGTAGGT
>DAVZJH010000020.1:0-28022 GCA_052272885.1 Anaerovibrio sp.
TTGGCTATGCAATTTTTTTAAAATCACCAATTTTTTTTGTGAAAAAAAATATTTTTTAGGTATTTTTATCTAGCATAGACTGAACTCTGGCCATAATATCATTGGCAAATTCCGCCAGTGCTTCCTTGTCATTATGCTTCCCCTGAAAATAAACAGGCTCCCCAAAAATAATTTTTATCTGAGGCAATAGACTGCCCTTTTTGAAAATATTATTTGTATTGATAATAGCTGTTGGCACAACAGGCACCTTGCCCATAGCAGCCAGCAGAGCCACACCAGACTCAGCCTTGCCCATACGGCCGGTTTTGCTGCGATGTCCTTCCGGAAAAACCCCCAGGCACAGGCTCTGCTTCAAAATCCCCAAGGCTGTCTTAATAGCGGCTCTATCTGCAGCCCCCCGCTTGACAGGAAAGGCATAGAGATTGCTGATAACGGCACCGGCAATGGCAGGCTTGAACAGCTCCTCCTTGGCCATATAAGCCACTGGACGAGGCATATATGTGCCTACCATAGGAGGATCCCAGTTGCTAAGATGATTAGCCGCCATAATCATGCCACCAGTCATAGGCACATTTTCCTTGCCCAGAATCTTAGGTCTAAACAAAATACCAAAGATAATTTGCAGGACAAATCTTAAAACCTTATAAAACATATCCTTCTCCTTTAGGCTTTTTTACATCTTTCCACAATAGCAGCCACAACTTCCTCAATGCTCATATGGCTGGTATCCAAAAGCTCTGCATCAGGAGCCTGCACCAAAGGAGAAATTTTTCTCTCGCTATCAGCCTTATCTCTAGCTGCAATATCCTTCTGCAGCTCCTCCAGCTTGACATCATAGCCCTTGGCCTGCATTTCCTTGAAACGGCGGCGGGCTCTCTCCTCAATAGAAGCTGTCAGGAAAATCTTTACATTGGCATTAGGCAATACGCTGCTAGCAATATCCCGGCCATCCATCAGCACATTACTCTGGCTGGCCATCTGGCGCTGCAGCTCCACCATCTTTACCCGGACAGGCCCCAAGGCTGCCACCTGGGAAACAATAGCTGTTACCTCTGGAGTACGAATTTCCCCAGTTACATCAGTGCCATCCACCTTGACCTGTGTTTTGCCATCAATATAGGACAGCTCCACATGAATATCCTTCACCACATCCACAATCAGTTCATCTGTAACAGGCTTCTTGGTCTGCAAGGTTTTCCAAGCCACAGCTCTATACATAGCACCGGTATCAATATAGGTGCAGTTCAGCTCCTTGGCTGCCAGCTGTGCCACAGTGCTTTTGCCTGCTCCAGCAGGCCCATCAATTGCCACAACAAGATTACTCATAATAATTCTCCCTTATCATTTTTATTTGTACAAACGATTCATTTCCTCATAGAAGCTTGGATAGGAAATATCAATACAGTCAGGTTTTTCAATCTCCACACCCTGACCAGCCATACCAGCCACAGCCAAGGTCATGGCAATGCGATGATCATCATAGCTAAAGCAGGTACCCTGATGCCATTTCTCTGGGGAGGTGCCCTGAATAATCAAACCGTCCTCTGTTGCCTCAATGCAGGGACACAGCTTGTTAAACTGGTCGCTGATAGCCTGAATACGGTCAGTTTCCTTTACTCTCAGCTCTCCAGCTCCGGTAATCACAGTTTTGCCCTCAGCCAGCATAGCTGCCACAGTCAAAACCGGAATTTCATCAATAAGGCGAGGCATAATATCCGCCCCAAAGCTGGTGCCATGAAGCTGAGCACTGCGCACCAAAATATCAGCCACTGGCTCACTACCGCTGCTGCGCTGGTTTTGCAGGGTAATATCTGCCCCCATAGCCTGCAGCACATCCAATATGCCGGTACGGGTAGGATTAATGCCCACATTCTTCAACAGCAATTCGCTATTAGGAATTATAGAAGCAGCCACCAGCCAGAAAGCAGCGGAGCTAATATCCCCCGGCACCACTATTTCCTCTGGGGCAATTAGCTTATCCTGAGCCTCAATGCTAATAGCAGTTCCCTGATAGCCCAGCTTGACACCAAAGGATTCCAGCATCAGCTCTGTATGATTGCGGGATGTATATGGCTCCACCACCGTAGTAGTGCCATTGGCAAAAAGTCCTGCCAGCAAAATAGCAGACTTTACCTGAGCACTGGCCACTGGCATATCATAGGTAATCCCCTGCAAGGTCTTGGCTGTAGGCACAATAGTAATAGGCAATCTGGTATTTTCTGCCCGGCCTACAATATTGGCACCCATCATGGACAAAGGCTTAATAACCCTTCCCATAGGCCGTTTGTGGAGAGAGCTGTCCCCAGTAAAAACAGAAACGAATTTCTGTGGTGCCAGCATACCCATCATCAGCCGCAGGGTAGTACCAGAATTTCCTGCATCCAGCACTGTAGACGGCTCCTTTAGGCCATGCAGGCCATTACCCTTGACAATCAGCTCTGTAGGCCCCAGAAAATCCACCTGAGCCCCCAAGGCCTTCATTACTCCCGCTGTAGACATACAGTCTGCGGAGGGAAGAAAATTGGTAATATGCACCGGAGTATCCCCCAGGGCCGCAAACATTACACTGCGATGGGAAACGGATTTATCTCCCGGTATAATCAACTCACCCTGCAAGCCATGAGAAATTTTACCAATAATTTTATTTGCCATACGTCAAGCTCCTTTTTAATTATTCCAAACGCTCCAATTACCAGCAGCAGCCCCCATAGAAAAAGCTGCCTGCAGATTGTAGCCACCAGTATAGCCATCAATATCCAAGGTTTCCCCTGCAAAATACAAGGCCTTTACCAGCTTGGATTCCATAGTCTTAGGATCAACCTCTTTCACATCCACCCCTCCAGCCGTAACAATAGCCTCTGCAATAGGCCTGGTACCACTGATAATCATAGGCAGGCATTTCAGCACCTCAGCCAATTTGCGGCGTTCCTCTCTGGTAATAGTATGTACCGGTCTATCTGGCTTCAGATAAGCCGCATCCAGCACTGGCTCAATCAAACGGCCTGGCAGCAAATCCCGCATACCGTTTTTGATTTCCTTGTTTTGATATTTTTCAAAATCCCGCAACAGTCTGGCATCCAGCTGTTCCATAGTCAAAGCAGGCTTCAAATCCAGCTCCAGCTCCACAAACCGGCCTTTATTCAATTCCTGAGCTGCCTGTCGGCTGAGGGACAACACAATAGGACCGCTAACACCAAAATGAGTAAAAAGCATTTCCCCAAACATATCGGAAATCTTTTCCCCCTCAGACAAAAGAGTTGCCCTAACATTTTTCAAAGCCAGTCCCTGCAGCTCCTTGACCCATTCATCCTCTGTTTCCAAAGGCACCAAGGCAGGCAGCTGTTTCACCACCCGATGGCCCAGCCTAGCCGCCCAGCGGCTGCCATCCCCTGTAGATCCAGTACCAGGATAGGACATACCACCAGTAGCAACAATCACACTATGACCTTGATACTCCCTGCCATCAGCCAATCTTACTCCTACAGCCCGCTGGCTATGACTGTCCTCCTTCTGACCATCCTTCTCCTGAACCTCAGCCTTGATATCCTCAACAAGAATCTCCGTTACTCTGGCATCTGTAACCAGCTTCACCCCTAATTCATGAAGCTGAAGCACCATTGCATCTACCACATCTGCCGCCTTATCGCTAACAGGAAAAACCCTACCTCCACGCTCTACCTTGGTAGGCACGCCCAAAGTCTGGAAGAACAGCTGCACATCCTCATTATCATAGGCCTTAAGACAGCTATAAAGGAATTTGCCATTTCCCGGTATATTCCGAATCAGCTCCTGCTTCTCTGCCACATTGGTAATATTACAGCGCCCCTTGCCAGTAATCAGCATTTTCTTGCCAGGACGATTCATTTTTTCCAGCAGGACAACCTCTGCACCATTTTCCGCCGCCTTAATAGCAGCCATCATGCCAGCAGGGCCAGCTCCTACCACAATAACCTTATCCACATTTTCCATAATTATTTCTGCACTCCCGCCAATTTTTTCAACCCTGATACTTCCTCCGGTTTCAGCTCCCGATAACTGCCAGGGGCCACTCCCTGCAAATCCAGCCCAGCAAAGCCAACCCGACGAAGTTTCAGCACCTTATGGCCCACAGCCTGCAGCATGCGCCTTACCTGACGATTCCGCCCCTCGTGAATGGTTAGCTGTATCAGGCAGGAGCTATTATCCTTGGCCTGCTTCAACAGCTTCACCTTGGCAGGAGCAGTCATGCCATCCTCCAGTAGAATCCCCTCTGCCAGCTTCTGCAGCTGTCCCTGCTTTACCACTCCCTGAGCCTGGGCAATATAGGTTTTATCAATCTCATAGCTAGGATGCAGCAGGCCATTCATCATTTCCCCGTCATTGGTCAAAATCAACAGACCCTCTGTCTCATAGTCCAAACGGCCCACAGGATAAATATACTCCTTAACCTCTGGCAAAAGCTCCACCACAGTTTTCCGGCCTCGATCATCCTTCACAGCAGAAATATATCCCTGAGGCTTGTTTAGCAGAAAATACAGCCGAGGCACAGCCAGCTGCAATACCTGTCCATCTATGGAAATTTCATCCTGACCAGCCTGGGCCTGAACTCCCAGCTCTGTTACCACCTGTCCATTAAGCTGAACCCGGCCAGCCAGAATCATTCGCTCCGCTTCCCGGCGAGAGGCTGCCCCCGCTCTGCTTATAATCTTCTGCAAACGCTCCATACTACACCTCAAAAAAATTTATATTTAGCCAAAAAAACTATACAGTAAATAAGCTATCATGGCTACTACAACCACTACAGACAAGAATGGCAAAGCCACAAAAAGCAAAAAGGCCAAGACCGCAGCTGCCACCAAGCCCCCAATAATCCGATACTTCCAGCTTTTACCCAAGGAAGTCCCCCGGCCTAGATTAACGCTGAAAATCCTGGGGCCTCTGCCGCTGCCATAGGTGCGGTAGCCTTGACTATAGCCCTGATAACCCTGCTTCTGTTGTCTATTGCTATTATCCTCATAAACCCGATCAAAGCTCTCCGGTCTAGTGCTCTGCTTCTGACCAGCCCTGGCATTTCCCTGAGGCTGTTCCTCCTCAAGAACCTCCTCAATGGTAACATCATCATAATTTGCCTCATCCTCATAGGTCATGAGACGAACCTCTTCCTTGTTGGTTTTATTCTCCTGAACATCTGCCATCTAATTACACCTCGCTTTATTCCTCATCTGCTGCTCAACAGCATACAGATATTTTCCTCTTTAAGTACATTATTTCATGGGCAGGCTAGCAATACTGTCCCTGTCTGGCAGGCTGTAACAAATCTCCACAGCCCTTTTGCCATTAGCCAAGACCAGCTGTGGCGCAATCTCCGCCAAAGGTACCATTACAAAGGCCCTTTCCAGCATATAGGGATGGGGCAGCTGCAGCTCCTCTGTATCCATCAACAACAAAGGACATTCCAGCCCAGGGCTATCCAACAAATCCTCAATAGCCTGCCTACCATTCTCCAGCTCATTTATGCTCTGGACACACAGTATATCCACATCAATGGTTCTGGCTCCCCAATGCTCATGGCGAACCCGGCCCAGATTTCTTTCAATCCTTTGACAGCCATGCAAGAACTCCAGGGCAGCCAGCTTGCTAACAATTACCACAGCACAATTAATAAAAGCCGGCTGATCCAACTTCCCCCAAGGAGGGGTTTCATACATCTGGGAAACCCTGATGATTTCCCCCTGCTGTCCCAGAGCCTCAATAGCCTTGCCAATAGTGGCCAGCCGATCTCCCAGATTGGCTCCCAAGCTGAGATAATAAATATATTTCATATTTCTATCTTTCCAATGTTACAGACACATCATGAAAAATCCCTGCAATAGGTGCTCCCGGCTTGTGCACCGTAATTTTCAGCCCCTGCAGCGAAGGATAGCTGTTTTTCAATTTCTGAGCTGCCGCCTCTGCCACCGCCTCTATGGTCCTAAAGGCAGGGCCTTCCACCACAGTCTTTACCACCTCATAGGCCTGAGCATAATTAATGCTGGCAGACAAATCATCCCCAGCTCCCGCCTGGTGCAAATCCAGATAAAGTTCCAAATCCACCAGAAACCGCTGGCCCAATTTGTTTTCCTCTGCCAAAGCTCCATGATAGCCAAAAAACTCCATGCCTGTTAATTTTATATTATCCATGCCAAATTCCTTCACAACTTTCTTAGGCCTCTGATCTGCCTGTAGCCAGAATCGCGTCGGTAATCCTGCACATTCTGCTAATAGGCAGTACATCATGAACCCGCATGATTTCACAGCCCTTGGTTATGCCCAGCACACAGGTAGCTCCTGTAGGCTCCATTCTATCCTCCACTGGCAAATCCAAGGTATTGCCAATAAAGCTCTTACGGCTGGTGCCCAGAAGCAATGGATACCTATGTCCAGCAAACTTCTTCAGCTCCTGAAGACGGTTCATAACCTCCAGATTTCCCTCTACGTCCTTGCCAAAGCCAATGCCTGGATCCAAAATAATATTTTCCTGCTTTACCCCGGCCTCACAGGCAATATCTATGCTCCGCTGGAAAAAAGTCCGCATACTGTCAATAATATCACCCTTGTACACCTTGGAATCCCGATTATGCATAACCACCACAGGCAAATCATATTCAGCAGCCACCTTGGCCATTTCTCCCGGCTCCTCTGCATATTGCAAGCCCCAGATATCATTCAGCATATGTACACCCTGCTCCGCTGCATAGGCCGCCGTCTCAGCCTTAAAGGTATCAATGGACACAGGCACCGGGCAGGCTGGCAGTACAGCCTCCAGGAATGGCTTCAGCCGCTCTATCTCCTCCTTAGCCGACATGGTAACAAAGCCTGGACGGCTGGATTCTGCCCCAATATCAATAATATCAGCACCATTTACCACCATTTCCAGCATATGCTGAACAGCTCTATCTACACTGTTCCACTTACCGCCATCGGAAAAGGAATCCGGTGTTACATTCAAAATACCCATAATCAAGGTTTTCTTGCCAATAGTCAGCTTCTTGCCATCCTGCCAGCTATACTCTCTCTCCTCTGGATACATAACCTGCTGATTCTTCTGCATTCATGAGCCTCCCTTAACTCCCTTAATCAAATATCTTTATCTAGTACAGATGCCCTATTAGTTGTCCTGTCCCAACAGCATCCATGCCTGATGATACAATTCACTATTCTCTGCAAAACAGCCTCGGCTAGCAGAGGTCAAGGTAGTGGTGCCCTGAGCCATATCTCCTCGCATGGTCATACACAGCTGCTGAGCCTCTACCACCACCAGCACCCCCTGAGCCTGAATACCATCTACAATGCTCTGGGCAATCTGCTCCGTCAGTCGTTCCTGCAGCTGAGGGCGGTGGGAAAGCAATTCCACCAGCTTGGTAAACTTGCTAAACCCAGCCACCAGACCATTGCCTGGCTTGTAAGCCAAGGATACCCGGCCAAAGAAAGGCACCAGATGATGCTCGCACATGGAGTAAAAGGGAATATCCTTTACCGCCACAATGCCATCATTTTCTGCTGGAAACAGCTCTCCCCAAACCCTATGGCCATCCTTGCCCAAACCATTAAACAGATAGGCATACATATCCGCCACCCGCTGAGGAGTTTTCTCCATATCCAGCTCAGTCAAATCCAGCCCCAGAGCCTCCAAAAAACTGCGGACAGCCTCTCCGGCCTTTTCCTTATCTACCATCTTGGTTATCACTCCCCGCCGTCAGTATGGGCCTGAGAAATTTCATCCTTGCTATTTCCCATTCTATCCTTTGCCAGAGCCTGCCTCTTAATCAGCATAGCATCACCAAAGGAGAAGAAACGATATTTTTCCTCCACTGCTGTCCTATAGGCATCCAGCACAAATTCCCTGCCAGCAAAGGCACTAATCAGCATAATCAAAGTGGATTTTGGCAAATGGAAATTCGTCACAATACCATCCACCAGCTTGAACTCATAGCCAGGATAAATAAAAATCCCTGTCCAGCCAGATTTGCCGCTGATTTTTCCTACCCCATCAGCAGCAGATTCCAAAGTACGGATAGAGGTAGTACCTACCGCAATAACCCTTTTGCCTGCAGCCTTGGTAGCCAAAATCAGATCCGCCACCTCCTGGCTAATGCTGTAATACTCCTTGTGCATAACATGGTCCTCAATATTTTCCACATTTACAGGACGGAAGGTACCCAATCCCACATGGAGGGTGACAAAGCCCAGATTTACACCATAATCTTTCAGCTCCTGCAGCTGTTCCTTGGTAAAATGCAGACCAGCTGTAGGGGCAGCAGCCGAGCCCTGCTCCTTGGAATATACCGTCTGATACCGCTCCTTGTCTGCCAGCTTTTCGTGAATATATGGAGGCAAAGGTGTCTCTCCCAGTCTATCCAGAATCTCCTCAAAGATACCCTCATACTGGAATTTTACAATACGCCCGCCAAAATCCGTATGGTCAGTAACAATGCAGGCCAGCTCATCACTAAATCTGATAACCTGCCCAATCTGAGCCTTACGGCCTGGCTTCACCAAAGTTTCCCAGGTATCCCCATCAATACGCCGCAGAAGGAAAACCTCCACCTTGCCGCCAGTACCATCACGCCAGCCCAGCAATCTAGCTGGCATAACTCTGGTATCATTCATAATCAGGGTATCCCCAGGCTCCAGATATTCCTTCAAATCATAAAAATGTTTGTGCTCAATGGTTTTCTCCACTGGGTCCAGCACCATCATTCTGGATGAATTTCTTGGCTCCACCGGAGTCTGGGCGATAAGCTCCTCTGGCAGATGATAATCAAATTCTGATAATTGCATTTCTATCTCCAAACTATATAAAAATTAGTAAATTTCCTGAATAATTACATTGGTGTAATAATGATGCAGGATTACATCATAGCTGCTGCCAGCTGCCGCCATAGCATTGGCACCATATTGAGCCATGCCCAGGCCGTGACCAAAGCCATGTCCCTCAAAAACCACATTATCCACACCCTGCAGCTTCATAATGCCATCATTCATAGCTGCCGGCTTGGTATCAATGGTTTGACCATCTGAAGCAGTGACTTTTTTCTTTCCTTTAGCTGGCACCTGCACACTGCGCTCTGTCCGCACATTAAACATGGCACTTTTCAAGCCAAAAATCCGTCTAGCCTGCTCTCCTGTCAGGGTAACATCCCCATTAGTGCCGGTAAACCTCACACCATAGGCCCGGCCAGAGGCAGACCTGCCAGTAACAGATCCGCTGGAGGATATGGGCACCAGAGCAATACTCTTCAGATTACCTACCTCCTTGCCAGCAGAAGCCAGCTGTTTCTCCACCTGCACCACAGTAAATTTGCTGGTCCAGTTATGATAAGGCGACCTGCTGTCATCATCTGTTACAGAGCGGAGATAGGGCAGATAATTTCCCCACACATCCTCGCTGTTTTCGGTAGCACCGCCGGAGGAAGCATGAAAAGCCGCATATATAGGTCGATTATTATACTGCATTATCTGGCCATAGGTTTCATCCACAGCCTGATTGGTGGTACTGGTTTCGGCAGCAGTACCGCTGTACACCTGACAATGACTGGAACTGCACAAATCATAACCACTGCTGGCAGTATGTCCCTTACCCTTATTGTACAAGGCAAAGGTACGGGCTGCCACAGCCTGAGCCTTCAAGGCCTCTGGCTGCCAGCTAGGAGACATTTCAGAGGGCAGCACACCCTTGGCATAATCCTCCAAGGAAACTATATTCAGCACCTGAATCCCACTGCCATCATAAACCAGCCGCAGCTGTCCCCGATAGCTAGAGCCATTATAAATAACCTGCTGACCCTCCCCAGTACCCAGGGTAATAATTCTGCTGGCCAGCTTCTCCCCATTCAGATACATGGCTCCTCCAGAAATTTTCACCTCAGCTGAAACATTGGCAGGCATTTTTTCCAGCACCTTGCCTCCATTGCCATCCACCAGCTCAAAATCTCCGCTGGCAGATACTCTAGCCGAAGAAAGACTCTCTCCTAACATAACGCTTAGCATGACAGCTGTGTTTTTCTTGCTTTTGTCCAGCTTCTGTACGCTTTTGCCATCCTTGGTGGCTACAGCACCACTGCCCCCCTCCTGATTCTTCACATTCCAATCTGGAGTTTTGGGAGGATTGTTGCCTACCCCTGGACGAAGCACACCAATACCTGCGCTGGCCACCCCAGCATTAACGGTCAACAAAATTCCCAAGGAGCCTGCCACCAGTGCCGGCATATATTTTCTCAATTTCTTCCCTAGCATCCCTATACCGCCTTTCAGCTCTTTATCCCCATCTGCTCTTTTTCCAATCTAGCCCGCTTCTTGGCCTTGTTGGCCTTTTTTCTAGCCTTGCGAATGGCCCTGCTATAGCGTTCCTCCTCACTAAAGATACACCCACAGTAAGGCTGGCGATACAGCTCCAGCTCCTGGCTTATATCTATGCCCTCCTGCCAGCCGGGACGGAAATCCTCATAGTAGAACTCCACCCCATACAGCTTGGCAAAATGCTCTGCTGTTTCCTTCATCAGCTCATGCTGCTGATAAATACTATAAAATAAGGTAGAAGTAAAAGCATCAAAGCCCTGCTCCGCTGCAAATCTGGCGGTTTCCTCCAACCGCCAGGTATAGCACATACGACAGCGTCCATTTTCCACTGCTTCCGCCGCCAAGGCCCGCCGAAGAAAATCCCTTAGGCGATAATTGTCATCATCATACATTTTCATATCCACCTTGGCCGCAAATTCTCTAGCGGTCTTTAGGCGCATATCCCATTCCTTGTAGGGATGAATATTGGGATTAAAGAAATACCCCACAGGCTCTATGCCCTCCTGCCGCAGCTTTTTTACTGGATAGCAGGAGCAAGGGCCACAGCACATATGCAGTAACAAATTCATTTATTCTCAAACCTCCGGATAAGGAACCCCCATATGCTCATAGCCAGCTCTAGTTACCACCCGTCCCTTTGGGGTACGGTTAATAAAGCCCTGCTGCAGCAAATAAGGCTCATAAACATCCTCTATGGTATCCCGTTCCTCGCTGGTGGCTGCCGCCAAAGTATCCAGGCCCACCGGCCCCCCAGCAAACTTACTAATCATGGTGTCCAGCATCCGCCTGTCTGTATGGTCCAGACCTATCTTGTCCACCTCCAGCCGCTGGAGAGAAGCATCTGCAATAGCATCTGTAATTACACCGTCACCAGTAATCTGGGCAAAATCCCTTACTCTCTTTAGCAATCTATTGGCAATACGAGGGGTACCTCTGGAACGGCGGGCAATCTCCCAGGCTCCCTTGTCCTCAATAGGAATCTGCAAAATCTCCGCTGCTCTTTTTACAATCAGCACCAAATCCTCTGGCTCATAGTATTCCAACCGGGAAATAACACCGAATCTATCCCGCAAAGGCCCAGCCAGAGAGCCAGCCTTGGTGGTAGCTCCAATCAAGGTAAAGGGAGCCAAATCCAAGCGGATGGAGCGGGCACTAGGCCCCTTGCCAATAACAATATCCAGAGCAAAGTCCTCCATAGCAGAATAGAGAACCTCCTCCACATTCCGGGAAAGGCGGTGGATTTCATCAATGAACAAAACATCCCTTTCACCCAGATTGGTTAAAAGAGCCGCCAAATCCCCTGCATGGTTAATGGCAGGACCAGAGGTTACTCGGAAATTCACCCCCAGTTCATTGGCAATAATTCCAGCCAAGGTGGTTTTACCCAAGCCAGGGGGGCCATAAAATAACACATGATCCAGAGCATCCCCTCTAGACATAGCTGCCTTGATGAAAATATCCAGATTATCCTTAACCTTCTTCTGACCAATATATTCCCGCAAATGCTTTGGCCGCAGGCTGTATTGCCAATCGTCCCCATTCTGGGCATTGGTATCTACCACCCGCTCCTGAGCAAAGTCACCGTAATTAATTTCCTCCAACCTCTATCACCTCCCTGCCAATTCCTTCAAGGCAAATTTAATTACTGCCTGTACATCCTGATCTGCCTTTAGCTTGGTACATTTTTCCAAAACAGGAGCCAGCTGCTGAGGATTGTAGCCCAGACTCTGGAGAGCCGCCGCTGCCTCAGATACAACCCCTTCCCCAATATCCGGCATACCAAAGAAATCCTCCAAGGTTTCCACTTCTCCAGCATCTGCAAAATGCAGCTTATCCTTCAGCTCCACAATCATCCGCTCCGCAGATTTTTTGCCAATTCCCGGCAGCTTGGTAAGCACAGAAGCCTGCTTTTTCTGAATAGCCTGACAAAGCTTAGCCGGAGTAATGGCACCAATAATTCCCAAGGCCACCTTTGGGCCAATACCACTTACCGTAAGCAAAAGCTGAAATAGATCATATTCCTCCTGAGAATAAAAGCCATAAAGCTGAATGGCATCCTCCCTAACCGCCGTATGGGTAAACAGGGTTACTTCCTCCCCCAAATGCAGCTGCTGGTTGGTATTGCCAGCAATATATACACGATAGCCTACTCCATTAACATCCAACAGACAGATATCAGACAGCAGATAGGCCACTGTACCACGCAAAAATCCAATCATCTTACTACCTCTAACAAACAAACTATATCATCTAATTGTATCATTACCAGACTTCTTTTTCAAACCATGGATTTTATTTTGCCTTATTTCGCACCAAAGACATAAATATGGCCGCAATGCTGATACAGCCAAATATCCTAAAGGCTATCTGTATAGCTCCCAGAAGCTGTACATTATCCTCCCCGGTTAGGGAATGTACCTGACACAGGGCTATAATCATGGTAACTACCGCCATGGAGGTAGACTGCCCCATTAACCGCATGGTGGCCAGCAGAGAGGATGCAGTGCCATAGTGTTTTTTCTCAACAGCTCCCATAATGGCATTATTATTAGGAGAGGAGAACAAGGCAAAACCCAAGCCTATCCACAGCAAAAGCAGGCCTACAATCCAAATAGGCGTATCCCCTGTCAAAAAGGACATTCCCCAAAGACCTGCAGCGGTTATAGTCATACCAACAGAAGCCACCAGCCCTGGCTGGATTCTATCTGACAGAGCACCAGCCTTAGGAGACAGGGCCGCCATAACCACTGGCTGCAGCAGGATAATCATCCCGGCCATAGAGGCTGTATAGCCCACAATCACCTGCAAATACAGGGACATCAAAAAGCTCAAGGCAAAGGTGGAACTATAGTGAAGCATAGCCGCCAAATTGCTAAAGGTAAAAACCGGATTGCCATGAAATAGCCTTACATCCAGACAAGGATGCTCTGCTTTGGACTCAATCCACCAAAACAACAAAAGTCCCAAGGCACCAGCCCCCAACAGCAGCAAGCCGATACTGCCCTCTGTAATCTTAGACAAGCCACAAAGCCACAAAGGAGCTGCCACCAGATAGCAGATACTGCCCTTTTTATCTATGGATGCTCCCTTATCTCCGTACCATTCCTGCTTTATATCCTTTAACAAATAAATGCTTATCAGCACCACCAAGCCGGTAACTAAAAAAATACTGCGCCAGCTAAGGTATTCACACAGAAAGCCGCAGATAACCGGCCCCATAGACAAACCACTATAAGTGGAGGCTGCGGAATAGCCTATTATCCTGCCCCGCTGACTGGCTTCATGGGAAGAAACCAGCAGAGCCATACCAGGCCCAAATATAAGGGACATAACACAGCCTTGGAGAAACCTCAGCACATTCAGCATGGCCACCGAGGTGGCACAGGCTCCCAGCAGAAAGGTACTGGCAAAAAGCCACAAGCCTATGGTGTAGACCCGCCGTCTGCCATAAATATCTGCCAGCTTGCCTGTAGGCAGAATAAACATAGCCGAGCCAAGCAAAAAGCCAAAGACAACCCAGCTTAGCTCCCCGGCAGAAGCCCCAAATTCCTGCCCCAAGGCTGGTATGGCTACATTGATACCAGAGCCAGCAAAGGGACCAATAAAGGAAGTAATAATAACTGCCACAAACAGCCTGCGGGCAGCCGCCTTATCCAAAATCCCCTCTGTATCTATTTTCATTTTATCTTCCATAAACACCATTTCCTTTATCTGCACAAAAAAACATTCCCTGTTAATGTACTTATTGTACACTATCAGGGAATGTTTGTCATATTATTTAGTATTATTTGGACTGAGCAGTCAGTACCTCAACAGCCTTATCCAGTGCAGCCTGTACGCCCTCAGGCTTCTTACCGCCAGCCTGAGCCATATCTGGACGGCCGCCACCGCCACCGCCTACCAGCTGGGCAGCTTCCTTAATAACCTTGCCTGCATGAGCACCAGCAGCTACAGCAGCCTTGGATGCCTTTACAACCAAATTTACCTTGCCATCGTTTACAGCAGCCAGAACTACTACGCCGGTATCCAGCTTGTCACAGGACATATCTGCCATATCACGGAGATCATCCATGCTCTGAGCATTAACCTGAGCAGCAATTACCTGGAATGCACCGGCAGTCTTAACGCTGTCAGAGAGAGCTGCGGCATCAGCCTTAGCCTGCTCTGCATGAATTGCATTCAACTGCTGCTGCATTTCCTTGTTCTGAGCCAACACACCATCTACATGATGGAGAAGCTCATCCTCACGGCACTTCAGCTTATCAGCAGCTTCCTTAACTACCGCCATTTTGCCAAAGGCATAATCCAAAGCAGCCTTGCCGGTAATAGCCTCAATACGGCGTACACCAGCAGCAACGCCAGTCTCACTAACAATCTTGAACAGACCAATCTGTCCAACATTCTGTACATGGGAACCACCGCACAGCTCCATAGAGAAGCCTGGTACGCTGACAACCCGAACTACATCGCCATATTTCTCACCAAAGAGAGCCATAGCACCCTTATCGGTAGCCTCATCCTTGGACATATGCTCAATAACTACATCAGTACCCTTGAGAATCTCCTGATTTACCAGCTCCTCTACATCAGCCAGCTGCTGAGCAGATACAGGCTCAAAGTTGGTAAAGTCAAAACGAAGACGATCTGCATTAACAGCAGAACCAGCCTGATTTACCTGATCTCCTACTACCTTCTTCAAGGCAGCCTGCAGGAGATGAGTTGCAGTATGATTGCGGGCAGAAGCCAGCTTGTTAGTCTCATCCAGCTGAATCTCAACCTGCTCGCCCTTTTTCAGCTGACCTTCCTCAACATAGCACTCATGATAAATAGTGCCATCAGGCAGCTTCTTAGCATTAACAGCCTGCAGACGGCCGAACTCGCTGACAAATACACCCTTGTCGCCAACCTGTCCGCCACCCTCTGCATAGAATGGAGTATTGTCCAGAATAATACCAGCCTCATCGCCGTCACTCAGCTCATCCACCAGCTGGCCATCCTTCCAAATAGCTACAACCTTGGCAGACTTAGCCTCTGGATCATGCTTCAAGGCAGCAGTGTCAATACCCTGCAAATCAGGAATAGCATAACGCTCATTCTCAGCACGGGCAGCACGGGCACGATCCCGCTGAGCCTGCATTTCCTTATCAAAGCCGTCCTTATCCAGCTCCATATCCTGCTCGTGAAGGATTTCCTCAGTCAGCTCCCAAGGAAAGCCAAAGGTATCATAAAGCTTGAAGCTAAGCTCACCAGACAGAACCTTGCTGCCAGCAGCCTTAGTATCAGCAATATAGCCATCCAACAGCTCCATACCCTGCTCCAGAGTTGCAGAGAAGCGATCCTCCTCCAGAGCGATAACTTTCTTGATATAATCCTTCTTCTGGCCCAAAGCACCAAAATCACTGGCATCCTTGTAGATTTCATAAACAGCATCTACAGCACCCTCCAGGAACTTGTCCTTGATGCCCAGCATACGGCCATGACGAATAGCACGGCGGAGAATACGGCGCAGTACATAGCCTCTACCCTCATTGGAAGGAAGAATGCCATCCATAATCATAATAGTCATGGAACGAGCATGGTCCGCAATAACCTTCAAGGAAACATCTTTCTCCTCGCTGGCACCATAAGCCACACCGGAAACCTTGGAAGCATACTCAATAATAGGGAACAGCAAATCAGTCTCAAAGTTATTACTTACTCCCTGAACCACAGAAGCTATACGCTCCAGTCCCATACCAGTATCAATATTCTTGTGTTCCAGATCATTGTAGGTACCTTCCTCAGTTCTGTCAAACTGGGTAAATACATTGTTCCAGATTTCCAGATAACGGTCGCAGTCACAGCCTACACCGCAGGTAGGACTGCCACAGCCTCTTTCCTCGCCCAAATCAATAAAAATCTCAGTATCAGGACCGCATGGACCAGGGCCGATTTCCCAGAAGTTATCATCCAGCTTTACCAGATGATCTGGATTAAAGCCAGGCTGTGCCTTCCAGAGAGCCTCTGCCTCAGTATCCTTTGGATAAATAGAAGCCCACAGCTTATCCTTTGGCAGCTCCAGCACCTCAGTCAGGAACTCCCAGGACCAAGGAATAGCTTCCTTCTTGAAATAATCACCAAAGGAGAAATTGCCCAGCATCTCAAAATAGGTCTGATGGCGGGCAGTGCGGCCTACATTCTCAATATCACCGGTACGCACACAGCGCTGACTGGTGGTGATACGACCACGAGGCGGCTTTACCTTACCTGTAAAATATGCCTTAAATGGCGCCATGCCAGCACCAATCATTAACAAAGTAGGATCGTTCTCTGGAATCAGAGAAGCACTTGGCAATCTAAGATGGCCCTTTTTTTCAGCAAAGAACTGAAGATAAGCCTCTCTCAATTCATTACCTGACATTTTCTTCAAAACACTCTACCCCCAAATATAAGGATTTTCTAAAAATACATTTTAACCATGTTATTATAGCATAGATTACCTAGGTTGCACAAAATTTTTAATCCTGCCTTAACAAAATTTTATCCACAGAAAAGGCAGGATACCTCCCTACAGCATCCTGCCTGTATTCCTGCCTATATTATTTCCGTTCTTTTTCCTTTAATTCCCCATAGTCCCTATAATCCGAACATTATATGTAATTTACCTTGGAAGCAAAATAAGACTTATATTTCCTCAAGCCTGCTTCTGGAAGCTTCCGTTGGAGATGCTGTAGGTGCCATTGCCAAACTGTACAGTATCAATACGGTCGGCAGCTGTATACCAGTCAGAAATGGTTATAGAGCTTTCCGTGGTCATACCAGTCTGCTGATAGGTAATAACCAGATCATCATGCTTCTGGCTGATGGAATACTCCTGAGCATTGAAATCATTAACGAAACGGATAACATCCTCACTGCTGCTGCCTACAATAGTATCATGACCAAAGCTGTTGCCAAGGACAAAGGTATCCTTGCCTGCACCGCCAATCATCAGGTCATTCCCCTTGCCGGAATACAGCACATCATCACCCTGAGAGCCTACCAGCACCGTACCATTATACTTCTCATCCTCATTAGCACGAATCTCCCCAGAGCCTGCCTGAACATTAAACATAACATCATCTACATAGAGTCTGCCATTAGTAAACTGCATATCAATCTTGCCATTATTGGCAGCAAAGGCATTAAAACCATCCTTAAAGGTAACGCTGGCTGCCTCATTGCCCAGATTATCAGTCATGATAATATCATTGCCCTGCACAGACCAACGCATATCCTGCATTCTGATTTCATCAGCAAAATTCAACAAAAGACTGCTATCTGCACCCATAGCACCTTCCACAACCACCTGATCATGGCCGAAATTGCTATAGTTACGCTCCCATTTAATCTGACCCTGACCCTGTGCCCCATCGCGAACAATCAGAGTATCATTGCCCTCATTGCCGTTGAGAATATCATTGCCGGCAGACCATACAAGAGTATCATCTCCCTCACCGCCAAAGAGCAAATCATCCCTTTCGCCGCCATCCAGGTAGTCGTTGCCAGCACCGCCATAGAGAATATCATTGCCAGCGCCTCCCAGCAAGGTATCATTGCCTTCACCGCCAGCCAGATAATCATCACCAGCACCGCCAATAATCAAATCATCACCAGCACCGCCATCCAGAATACTGCCTACATTACCCCCAATAATAACATCATTGCCAGCCCCAGCATAAACCTGAGTTGCTTTGTCCCCAACAGTAATATAATCATCCCCATCAGAGCCAAAAACTGTTGTTTCTGGCAAGGTAAGAGAAGAACCAGACCATACCTGACGAGGGTCCAGATAAGCGCGGTACAGGGCACTGCCAGTACCTACAATACTAGGATCCTTAAAGCCTACAGCTGTACCAGACCACAGAGCAATAGACTGGTCAGGCTCATGACGGTCAAAACGGGTAGCCCAGATACCGCCCAGACCAACCTTGTCCAGGCTATCAGGAGTTACCAAATGCTTGGAATTAGCCCCATCCAGCGTAGTATATTCCAAATCCTGCAAATCCTCTCTAGCTGTCAGCAGATAAGGAACAATCACATTTACACCTACATGACCATCCTTATTTGGATCTGCATTGTAGTTTACAGCACCAACAGGGTCCCCAATAGTAATCATATTGGTAACAAAGCTGAAATCCTGAGCCTTGAAGGTATCCACAATAGCCTTAGCCTCAGCAGCCTGTGCCTCACGGCTCCCTTTGCTCAGTCCAACCACCTGGCCGGTAGGCAGATGAATCTCCTTGCCTGCCAAAAGCTGTTCCTGAGCGTAGAGCTTCAACTGAGCCAGCATACCAGGGCCAGCTTGTGCCATAGTTGGCAAAGCAATACCGGTATCAATATAATACATACCTGCCATCATCTGAGCCAGACCACCGCCCAGAGAATGACCAGCTACAGAAATACTATAGCCCTGAGTACCATAGGTATTTACTGCATCTGCCACCAGATTCTTAAACTCCTCATAGCCCTCACGCATCTGAGGCGGAATTACCCCCAAGCCAATCTCCAAATCTGACAAGCCATCCTTACTAATCCACAAAGGACTCAAATCACTATTAGGCTGGGTTCCCTCCAAGGTAATTACCAGCTGCTGTTCCCCTTTGTTTACATAGATACGACTGTTAAATCCGTGACTGGTTTCCACCTCTCTGTACTGAGTCCATTTGTCCTGCATGGCCTGATTAGAAACCAAACGCCCCTTGTAAATCAGCCAGGACATATCTCCAATAGAAGCACCAGTAGTAAATTTACTCTCAATAACAGCCCCATCAGCCTTGCTGACAGCATTATCCAGACGCTCATACTCATTAACAGTGCCATCCTTGGACAAAGCGTTGTACACCCTCAGAATATTATCCTTGGTAATACCAGCCAAACCCTTGACAAAATTTGCCGCATCCTCTGCTGGATGTGGACCGTTATGGCCCCAGATGGCTACCTTGGTATCCTCCACGATACTATCCAGTGTACCCTTAGGGTCATCAATAATTCTCCCGGTTACGGCAGCAATTGTATCTGTCACCTGGCTTACAGCCGCCTTTACCTTGGCTGCCTGCAAATCTGCCTGTGCATCGCTGGTTGCCCCTCCTGAAGCATCCTTCTCCAACATACCCTCCAAATCATCCAAAACAGTTCTTACCAATGCCATTTTTCTTTTCCCCCTCTAAATAAATTTATGATACAACAGCAGTATTCTGCTGCTCCATCCACAGTGAATAATAGATACCCCTTTGCTCCATCAGCTGGCTATGGCTCCCCTTCTCTGCCACATTCCCCTGAGAAACAACATATATATTATCGCAGGCCATTACTGTTGACAGCCTATGAGCTATCATAATAACCGTGCGTCCTTTTTTCAGCTTAGCAATGCTATCCATAATTATTCGCTCTGAGGCTAAATCCAAAGCACTGGTAGCCTCATCCAGAATCAACACCGGAGGCCTATTAATAATAGCTCTGGCAATAGCCACTCGCTGTCTTTGTCCCCCAGACAGACTGCCTCCCCGCTCTCCTACCAGAGTATCCAGCCCCTTGGGCATTTCTCTGGCAAATTCCATTACACCTGCCAGCTCCGCTGCCTGATGAATCTCCTGCAGAGAAGCTCCCGGCTTAGCCATAGCTATATTCTCTGCAATGGTGCCGTTAAACAGGAAGCTTTCCTGCAGCACCACCCCCAGCTGGCGTCTAAGCCAGGCCGGCTCCATCTGCTTCATATCCATGCCATCTACCAACACCCGGCCGTTATCCGGCTTGTAGAGAAGCTGCAGCAATCTGGTAATAGTGCTTTTCCCTGAACCAGATGGCCCTACAATGCCTATACACCCTCCCGCAGGAAAATCCATATTCAGCTGCCTTAGCACCTGCTGTCCCTGACCACCATAGCCAAAGGAAACATTCTCCAGCCGCAGCTCTCCTCGCAGACGAGGCATAACTGTACGGTTGGGATTAAAAGCAGGCTCCACAGGACTGTTCAGAATATCCCCCAGCTTATCCCAGGAAACCTTGGCTTGCTGGAAGTTCTGCCACAGAGAAAAAATCCGCATTACAGGCCCTATCAGCATACCGGCAAACATCTGAAAGGCTATCAGCTGACCCAAGGTCAGATCACCCGCCATAACCAGATAGGCTCCATACCACAATATGGCCAGCATAAATATCTGCTGATACATATTGCCTACACTGCCTGCCATATTAGCCAGATTGGCAATACCTCTGGCAGAGCCAGTAGTACGGCCCAGAAGCTCCTGCCACCTCTGCTCCATACGGCTCTCCACCCCATGCTGTTTCACAGTTTCCACACCAGTAACAGTTTCTATAATATAGGCCTGACTATCTGCATTGGCATGAAAATTCTCATTAAGCCGTCGGCGATAAATAGGCACTATAGCAAGATTTAGGAAGGTATACAGCGGCACCCCTACCAGCACAATCAGCCCCAGCTGTATACTGTAGTGAAACATTACCACCAGATAAACAATGGCAAATATGCCATCCAAAACTAGCGTTACCCCTGTTCCTGTAATAAACTGACGAATCTTCTCCAGCTCCCTGACTCTGGCTACAATATCACCAGCAGACATATGGCTGTAAAAAGAGCTAGGCAGATACATCATCCGCTTAAACAATTTACTGCTTAGCTCTGCATCCGCCCGATTGGCACCGTGGGTAAAGATGTAACTGCGAAATCCCCCGATAATCAGCTGAAATATCATTACCAGAGCCATGCCCCCTACCATAACATCCAAGGTGGACACACTATGATGCACCAGAACATTATCTATAATCACCTGGGTAAAAAGAGGACTGCACAAGCCAAACAGTTGAAGCAATAAGGACAAAAACATTACCTTTAGCAGCTGTCCCTTGTATTTCAAGATAATTTTACGAAACCAGCCAAGACCTGTCCCAGCCTCAGCTGTCTTAGCCTCCTCCAAGACAAAGAGGACACAGTGACCAGTCCACCGGCCTTGAAACTCCTCCAGAGGCATAGACTCCCGGCTATTTTGCCAAGGATTGTAGAAGATTACCTGGCCTTGACTACAGCCCAGCACCACCATGTATTTATGCTGTTTCTCCTCCATAATAGCCAGCAAAGGATGAGGCAGCATCGCCAGATGGGATTTGTCCACCTGCATACATCCAGCCTTCAGCCCCAGCTCACCGCTAATGCGTATCAGTGTATCCACATCAATAGCCTGACCTGTATCATAGGCCCGCATCAACTGCTGTTCCTGTACCGGCCGTCCCTTGGCAGTAAGAACCACGGACAAGCATCTTATTAATACATTAACACTGTTCATGGCCTGCTACCTTTCTCGCAACGCTTCACTGGTATACTGTCTGAATGGATCCAGGAAGAACTCTATAATTCTCTTCTGGCGAATCTTTATCTCTGCACTGGCTGTCATACCTACAGCCACATCGGCAGTTCTATCCAACAGCTGAAACTCCGGCTTGTCCAGAGCAATTACCACTCTGTAACGGCGCCCCTTCTCCTTGTCTTCCATAGCATCAGGACTAATCTGCACCACATGGCCTGACAAGGTGCCATATTTCTGGAAGCTAAAGGCCTCAATCTTCACCTCTGCCTCCTGTCCCTCCTGCACAAAGCCTATATCCTTATTCTGTACCCAGGCCTCCACCTCTGGTACAGCCTGATCTGGAACAATCTCCATAACCGCCTGAGCCGCTGTAACCACTCCCCCCACAGTATGAACAGAAAGGTGAGCCACCCGGCCATCAATAGGCGCCCTCAGCATAGCCAGACGATTTTTTTCCTGAGCCTTTTTCAGCTCCTCCTGAGCCACAGCCAGCTGTCGACGGCTTTCCACCAACTGAGCCGTAATCTCATTGTGATGCTCCGCCTGAATCTGGGCTATTTCCTGCTGAGCCTGAGCCGTCCCCCAGATTGCCTGATCTATCTTATGCCTTTGGCCCTGAACATCCTCCTGCAGTTCCACTGTCTTAGCCTCATATTCCAGAACCGTAAAGGTGGAAATAGCGTTTTCATCGGCCAAACGGGCTACCCGCTGGCTTTTCTCATAAGCAATATCATACAGCTTGGACAGCTTTTCATAGCCAGCCTGCTCCGCTGCCAGATTGGCCTCCTGCTGTCGCAGACCATAGGCCGCAGCCGCCAAGCGGGTGCGATAAGCCTCCATACGGCTATGATACAGATTCAACTGGAACTGCCTGTCCTGCTTATCCAGAGGACTATCCTCCGGAATAACAAAGGGGCTTCCCTTTTCCTCTGCCAGCAATCTATCTATATCCGTCTGATAATAGCCAACCCTTTGCTTCATGCTATCCAAATCCGCCTGAGTAACAGTAGTATCCAGCTCAATCAGCAAATCACCCTGATGCACCAGCTGTCCTTCCTGTACACAAATGGACTTAATAACCCCCTTATCCTCCGCCTGAACCACCTTGCTTTCACCATTGGGAATAACCTTTCCCTCAGCTACAGCCACCTCATCAACATGGCCAAGGCATACCCACAGCACCACTGCCGCCAGCAATCCCGCCAGCACCCACAGAAGTCTGCGAGAACCAGGAGCCACAGGCCTTTCCATAGTTTCCAGCACCCCAGGCAAAAACTCCCTTTCCTGGGGAGAAAGCTCCTTTTTATTGCTTTCCCCCTGCTTACCTGCCTTGGCATCTATTCCTGTCAGTCTGTCTATATACCCCTGCAGACCCTTCCACATAGCTATACCCCCTGCTGCATCCACAGCCTATAATATTCGCCCTTTTGCTCTACCAGCTCCTGATGGGTTCCCTGCTCCACCAATCTTCCTCTGTGCATAACCAGAATCCTGTCACAATGCTTTACCCAGGACAGACGGTGAGCAATAATCACCGTAGTTCTGCCACCGGCCATAGCTGCCATATTCTTCATCACAAGGCTTTCCGTATGATAGTCCAAGGCACTGGTGGCCTCGTCAAAAATCAAGATGCTAGGCTCCATCAGCAAGGCTCTGGCAATAGCTATGCGCTGTTTCTGTCCTCCAGACAGCCTGTCCCCCTGCTCTCCCACCTGCGTATCATATCCCTCTGGCAAATCCACAATAAATTCATGGGCACCAGCAATAACCGCTGCTCTAACTACTGCCTCAATAGAAGCATTAGGCCGGCCAAAGGCTATATTATCCCGGATAGTGCCACGAAAAAGTATATTTTCCTGCTGTACTACCCCCAGCCTGCTGCGATACCAATGTCTATCTAATCTGTTCAAATCAACGCCATCCACAAGGACCTCCCCTTGAGCTGGCAAATACAGTTGTTCTATCAGCTTGCTAATTGTACTTTTGCCAGAGCCTGAACCACCTACAATACCTATCTGCTGTCCCGGCTCTATACAGAAGCTTACATCATTTACTGCCGGAGGCTGACCTGCATCATAGGCAAAGCTTACATGACGAAACTCTATAGCACCGGACAGCGTAGGAAGCATAGCACCAGAAGCGGTCTCTGGTCTGGTATTCATAATATCCCCCAGCCGTTTTACCGACAGCATAGCCTGCTGGGCCTTCTGCCACATGGAGGACAATCTCAGCAGTGGCTCACTCCCCTGTCTAGCCAACATCTGAAAGGCAATAAGCTGGCCTATAGTCAGCCTGCCATCCATAACCATGTGACCTCCCACCAGAAGTATCAGCAGGGTGGAAAAATTCTGCACTGCCGAGGTGCCTGTATTAACCAGCATCCCCAGCTTGAAACTGCCAAAGCTTCGACTAAGGCTGGCCGCCAACAACTCCTCCCATTGATTGATAAAACGATGCTCCAGAGCCAAAGCCTTTACGGTCTGTACCCCTGTAACAGTTTCTACCAAAAAGGCATTACTGCGGGCACCTGCCTGCCAATATTCCTCCAATCTCTTGCGATATACTGGCGTAACCAGTATATTCTGCACCAGATACAAAGGCAGTGCCAATAGGGCCAGCAGAGTAAGCTGCCAGCTATAATAGGCCATCAGCCCAAAGAAAATAATGGAAAATACGCCATCCAAAAGGGCTGTTATGGTAGAACCAGTAAGAAATTCCCGAATACTGTTCAGAGCCGAAACCCTGGTAAGGGTATCTCCCACCCGTCTTACCTGAAAATATCTTAGAGGCAGCGCCAGCAGATGATGCATCAGCTGACTGCCCAGAATAACATCTACCTTGGCTGCAATATCCGTTTCCAGCCTTTTGCGGGCTATGGACATCAAGCAGACAAATACCGCCACAAATATTAAGCCGATTCCCAACACGGTCAAGGTTGCAATCCCCTGCTGACCTATAACCTTGTCGATAATCACCTGGGTAAATACTGGTGTCACAATCCCCAGAAGCTGCAGCAGAAAAGCTCCCAGCACCATTTCTTCCAAACAGCCTCTATAGCGGTTCAGCACTGGCAAAAACCAGCCCAGACCAAAATTCCGGGATACACTATGGAGAGACAGTCTTTCTGTCAACCGCAGACACAGTCCCTGACTGCCTTCCTTAAGAGTCTGCCAGGTCACAGGCCCAGCCTGGCCTGTAACTGGATCCAGCACCATAGCCTGCTGATGGTTGGCCTGCCCCAGAACCTGCCAATGACCATCCCTGCCCAAAAGCAGTAATGGCTCCTTGGCCTCAGCCAGCTTTTCCATTTCCCCATGATATTTATATTCCTGTATTTTGATACCCAAGGCCTTACCGCTGGCCACAAGAGAGTCCCAATCACTCCAAGCCTCTGCCTGCCATGCTGTCAGCCTCTCCTGGGTTACAGGTATATTCTTTAGCTGCAGCACACAAAGTATGCCTTGTTGCAAATACTTTTTATCCCCTATATTCATACTTAACCCCTAGAACATTAGCAAACAATTTATATAGTAATGAATTGAACACATTTTATCATCAATATTGCTACAAATCAATAGATTTATGCAACATTGTAAAAATAATTTTGAACAATCCGTACAAATAAATTAATATTTTCAATCTAACAGAAAAATTTATTTTACCTCGACGAAAACAATGTTTTGCTTTGTATTGTTAGCCCTTTTATGAAATTGTTGTACATAATGACAAAGCATAGACAAATTTAGTATAATATTTCTTGTAAGTTTTTTAACAAAAGGAGAATTCAACATGCATATTCCAGAAAATTATCTTAGTCCCAGCACCTGTGGCGTGCTGGCTGTCGCTATGGCACCTATTTGGTATCTATCCATTCAGAAGGTAAAGGAAAAAATGCCTGCCGAAAAACTGCCTCTTTTGGGCATTGCTGCAGCCTTTTCCTTTGTAGCCATGATGTTTAACATTCCTCTGCCAGGAGGCACCACCGGTCATGCTGTAGGTGGTACTTTGGCCGCAATTATGCTGGGGCCTTGGGGCGCCTGTCTAGCCATAAGCACAACTCTATTGGTACAGGCACTTTTCTTTGGCGACGGAGGTATTCTAGCTCTAGGGGCCAACTGCTTCAACATGGCCTTTGTCCTGCCAATGATAGGCTATGCCATATACCGGATATTGCGCAAGCACCTGGCGGATCCCCTAGCTGCCGCTGTAGGAGGCTATGTGGGTATCAATGCAGCCGCCCTTGCAGCCGCTGTGGAATTTGGCCTGCAGCCTCTGCTCTTTACCAATGAATTGGGACAGGCTCTCTATTGCCCATATCCTTTGTACATTTCCATTCCAGCCATGATGGCAGGCCACCTAACATTTTTCGGCTTGGCAGAAGCCATTTTCACAGGTGGACTGGTACTCTATATGTCCAAGGCCAAGACAGGCCAGCAGATTGGCACCAACACTGGCAAAAGTCCTATTTCCGCCCTTTATGCTATCCTGATTGCCATGATTGTACTGTGTCCTTTGGGCCTGCTGGCCGAAGGCACTGCCTGGGGAGAATGGGCACCAGAGGAAATAGCAGAGCTGACCGAAACCGGTACCGCCCTAGGCTATACCCCCCAGGGACTTTTAGAGGGCTTCAATCTGGAGGTATTCTTCCCAGATTACGCCATTAGCGGACTGCCAGATATCTTTGGCTACGTGCTGTCTGCCATTATGGGTACAGCTATGGTCATTCTAGCCTTCAAGCTAATGTCTGCAGCCGTTGCCAAATAAATCAAGATGAAATTACCAGAATGGATTGTCAAAGAAGAAAATTACTTTCCTGCCACAGATAGAGAATATTTTCTAGCCAAATCCCTGCTGAAAATAACCAGCATATTAAGGCGCTATCAGCCCAGCCTCCAGCAAAAGCCTCACAGCAGGATGAAGCCATCCCCCATGGGGGCTATGGCTTCCTGGCTGGCTGTACTGCTCATTTGTGCCCTAAGCCATCACAGCATTTTGCTCCACAGCATCTGCTGTATTTTGTTGTGCCTTCTTTGCCTCTATCAAGGGAAAACCATTGGGCAGATTCTCAGGCCAGCCCTGCTGATGGGAATTTTTACTATGGTGCTGATACTGCCAGCCCTCTATCTCACCCCCAACCCTTTGCTGGTGCTATTACCCTACAAAAGCTTTATTTCCTTGGTGGCTACAGGAATATTTATCCACAGCTACAGCTTTCAGCAAATAAGCTGTACACTTAGCTGGCTGCACCTGCCCCATATGTTTATTTTTATTCTGGACACCACCCTTAGATATATTTATCTGCTGGGAGGCATTGCTCAGGATTCCCTTACCGCTCTGAGCCTCCGCTCCATCGGCCGAAATCCTCACAAAACCAGCATTACCCTGAATATTCTAGGTACTGTCTATCTCAAATCCCAGCAGATGTCCCTGGAAATGTATCAGGCCATGATCTGCCGAGGCTTCTCAGGCCAATATCTCCATCGGCATCAACAGCCCTTTGGACTGGCAGATATATGCCCTGCTACTATGTGCATTCTGCTTATAGCATTACACATATACTTAGAGTATTAGCTCCCAAAGGAAAAATACGAAACAAAAGATTTAGTTGAGGTTTTTGACTATGCTGCCTATAATTACATTAAAAAATATTACCCTTGGCTACGAAGGAGCCAGCCCCATATTACAGGATTTCAGCTGTGCAATTCATGCTGGCGAAACAGTGCACCTGGTGGGAGATAACGGCTGCGGCAAAACCACCCTGCTAAAACTTCTTAACGGCCTGTTACTGCCCCTGCAGGGACAGTACCTCTTTCAAGGCACAGAGGTAAGCGGGAAGCTATTACATCAGCAAAGCTGGTCCAAAGCCTTTCATCAAAAAATCGGCTATCTCTGGCAAAAGCCAGAGGCCCAGCTGTTTTGCAGTACAGTAGAAGAAGAGCTGGCCTTTGGCCCCCTGCAAATGGGACTAACCAAAGCAGAAATTCAACAGCGGGTGCAGGATACCTTGGAGCTTCTAGGCATCAACCATCTCAGAGAACGCACCCCCTACACCCTAAGCGGCGGGGAACAAAAAAAGACCGCCATAGGCGCCATCCTAACCATGAATCCCACTATCTGGATTCTGGATGAACCTATGAACGATCTTGACCGCCAGTCCCAAAGCTGGCTGATAGACTTTCTCACCAGCCTAAAAACAGCTGGCAAAACCATTATCTTCACCTCCCACCACCAACAGCTGAACCAAATCGCCGATAGAAGCATTATTTTGGATTGACATACTCCCCATGCCTAAAGGCAGGGGATTCTTAGATACAAGCGGCATTCGCCTATCAAAGATAGGTCTTACTATGCCTCTCCAAAGAA
>DAVZJH010000021.1:0-26550 GCA_052272885.1 Anaerovibrio sp.
GGTAATGCGGGCAGGGGTGGCCTTGGGACTGGTAAGCTCTCTGGGCTTCTGGGGAGCAACTCTGGCCAGCCCGGCGGCCTGGATAGGCTCCTGTGTGCCACTGACCATAGCTTTTTATTATACGGTGCGCAAAATGAAAATGCAGGGGCGGCTGTCTGAAAACTAGGTAAATGTTCGTGCAACGAAATGAAATATTGCTAGTTTTTGCATAAACAGGAAAAACACTACCAAATTTGGAGGAAAGCTAGTATAATATATCTGTATAAACCTGTATAAATTCCTAGGAGGTATGTTTTTATGAGTTTAACATTGAAGTCCGGTTTTTCCTTTGACTACGACAACCTGGTAGGCGAAGGCAAGGTAACTAAGGCTGATGTGGCTGAGCTGTCTGACAAGATTCAGGCTGCTGTAGAGGCTATCAAGGTAATGCGCAAGGATGGTATTATCCGTGGTCATCTGTCCAAGGATGGTACTCCTGAGAAGGTTCTGTTCTCCCAGCTGCCTTATGTAGAGGATGGCCATCTGAACAGCCCTGCATCTATGGCTCACCTGCAGGAGCTGACTGATTCTGTTCGCAACCGTGTAGATGCTGTAGTATCTCTGGGTATTGGCGGTTCCTATCTGGGTGACAAGGTTATCTTTGATGTACAGTGCGGTGAGTTCTGGAACTCCATGAGCACTGAGGAGCGTGATGGCCTGCCTCAGATTTATTTTAGCGGTCAGAATATTGATCCTCGCAGAACTGGAGATATTATCCGCCAGCTGGCTCGCAGTGCCAAGGTTTGCCAGAGCCACAAGAAGCGCAAGTTTGTGGTTAGCCTGATGGTTATTTCCAAGTCCGGCGGTACTCTGGATACCATGTCCAACTTTATGGTTATCTATGATGCTCTCCAGAAGAACCCAGATATTGAGGTTGAGGTTGTGGCTGTTACTGATCCTAACGAGGAGAAGCCTACCCTGCTGAAGAAGCTGGCTATGGAGAATAATTGGCCTCAGTACAGCGTACCTGATGGAGTAGGCGGTCGTTTCTCCATCTTCTGTGATGTAGGACTGGTGCTGGCTGCTGTGTGTGGGTTTGATATCAAGGCGTTCTTGGAGGGTGCCAAGGATATGGATCAGGCCTGTCTGGGAGGCGATGTATGGGAGAACCCAGCTCTGCTGAACGCTGTTCTGAAGTACATTGCAGCTGAGAAGTATGGCCGTGATATGGAAGTTATGATGCCATATGGTGACTATCTCAAGTCCGTATCTGAGTGGTATATTCAGCTGTTGGCTGAGTCCCTGGGCAAGTCTGTTGACCGTGAGGGCAACGAGAAGCTCTATGGCAGAACTCCTATTGTGGCTGTTGGTACTACTGATATGCATGCACAGACTCAGCAGCATCAGGAAGGCAAGCTGAACAAGGTAGTTCAGTTCATCCGTATCGAGAACTGGTGCGAGGACTACACTATTCCTAACGTATTCCCTGAGGCTCAGAAGCTGGCAGACATCTCCGGCGTAACCATGAGCCAGGCTCTGGAGGTAGCAAGAGAGTCCAACGCCAAGGCTCTGGCTTCCAACCATCGCTTCAACGCACTGTTCTCCCTGCCAAAGCTGGATGCCTACAACCTAGGCCAGCTGCTGTACATGCTGGCACTGTCCATCGCCTACGAGGGCGAGCTGGCTGATGTAGATGCATTCAACCAGCCAGGTGTAGAGGCCTACAAGCGCATTATGGGCCCAAGCCTGCAGGAAGTAAAAGCAAAAGGCTGATAGCAAATAGCTGAATAAACTAAGAACCGGTAATCCAAGAAATTGGGTTATCGGTTCTTTTTTTGTGGGGAAATCTAGGCGGGGGCATCACCTGCTGCCTCTGTGGAAAATTAATATTGAATTAAATATAGATATTTATATATAATAGTCGGAAAATTCGGAAAAATATGCTTGAAAGAATACAATAAAACATTTATAATGAAGCCAAGGACATGGTTGGGAAAAGTTTGAGTAAGTCTATGTGGAATGTCAAAACAATGTGTGGGAGGGATGATTTTTGTGAAAGTGGAGAGCCTAAACAAAAAAATCAGAGAAAAGATTAATTCTTTAGCAAAATCAGGTAAAACTATTAGATTCGCACCTGAGAAATGGCTGAGATTGGGAAAGGAGAAAATTGAGAATGAGCCATTGTATCGAGGAGTTCTGGTTTGTACAGTAGCAATAGCAGGCATAGGAATAATTAATTGTATGGATGACAGTCATTCAGAAAATACCGCTGGCGGGACAAAAATTGTGGCAGAGAATCTTAATAGCGAAGTAGGAAATACAAGAAATAGATTGGATATTAAGGGGATGGAGGAAGCCTCTGCTTCAACTCAATTGCGTAATCCTTTTGGACCGAACCGTATAATTGATTCGCCTTCAAAAGAAAAAAAGCTACCCAAGGCTGATAATGCTGTTGGCCAGGGAAATATCAAGTTGGTATCAACAACAGCATCGTCTGAGGCTAAAACAACAGTCGAAACAATACAAGCTAAACAGTCTAATATATGCTTGCAGGGGATTGTGGAAATGGATGGTAATTTGGGGGCTTTGTTGATTTTAGGAGGAGAAAATAAATTTTTGTTAGCTGGAGAAAGCTGGGGAGGATATACTGTTGAAAATATAGACAAAAACAGTATTCAGATAGGAAAATACAAGCTTAATGTAGGGGATGCTATAGCGTTGTAAGGGGAAGGGGAATAGATAAATGTTAAAGAAAATGGTGTTGGCTCTTTTCATGTGGTGTTTGTTAATCTGTCAGCCGTTGCAGACTTCAGCCATGTCCTTGAATGTACAGGATGGAGAGGTTGGGGAGTTACTTCGTTCTGTGGCAAAAATGGCAGACTTGAATCTGATTTTAGATGAATCTGTCAAGGGGAAGGTTTCCTTAAAGCTGGAGGATGAAAATCCAGCCAATATTGTGGAACAGGTAGCCAAAGCTAGAGGGTTGGCTATCACCAAGCAGGGGAATACCTGGATTGTGGCAGCTCCAGATAATTTGACCAAGGGATTTGCTACAGTTCATATTATCCCGGTTCATTTTGCCCCTTTGGAGGATATGCGTCAGGCGGCAATTCTGTATTTTGCTTCTCAGGAAAAGACAAAGCCTCAGAGTGTTAAGGCCAAGGATAATAAAGAGAATAAGTCTAGTGAGGCCCCAGGGAATGCTGCCCAGAAAATCAAAGCCGAGAATAGGGTTTTGATAGATGTGAGTACCGGTTCATTACTGGTATACGGCACTGCCGAGGACGCAGGGGCTGTGGAGAGTATGGTGCAAAGGCTGGATGTGCCTGCTCAGCAGATTTCTATTGAAACCAAGGTGGTGTCCATGTCTAGAGATGATGCCAGCAAGCTGGGCATTCAGTGGCAGTGGTCTAGTCTGCCTCAGTATAACTACAATAGTGATGGGGTTAGTCGGCCTGCTTTGGGGGCTGCCGGTACGGCTGGTGGTATTGTTAGCTTCGGCAAGGGGCCAGCAGGTCATGCCTACGAATGGCAATACGGTGCCACTATTGATGCCATGATTGCCAATGGCAGGGCAGAGGTTCTCTCTCGTCCCAATGTTGTTACCCTGCAGGGACAAGAAGCCGTGATTAATATAGGTGGGGATGTTCCAGTGCCTACGGTGTCTACTACCAATTCCACAGTGACGACTTCTATAGAGTATCGGCCAGCAGGTATTATTCTTCGGTGCTGTCCGATGGTGAATGAGGCGGGGCAGATAACCAGCAGGATTCATACAGAGGTATCCTCACCTCAGTATGTGGAGGAGATGAAGGCTTACAGCTTCCAGAGACGGTCTGTGGATACCACAGTGCGCCTGCAGGATGGAGAGACCTTGATTATCGGTGGCTTGATTTCCTCTGAGGAGCTTCGTTCCATGTCCAAGCTTCCTTTTCTAGGGGATTTGCCTATCCTTGGGCAGTTGTTTCGCAGTGTTCATACCAGCAAGACAACATCTGAGGTGTTTATAATGCTAAGGGCGGAGATATTGAATAAATAAAACTATAATATATAAGAAATAACAGTGATTTTTTTTAGGCTTTATGTTATAATGATAAACAGTTGGTCCTAGATTGACTGTTATTCTTCACATTTTTGTGAAGATTTATTATAGTGGAGATGTATGCTCCTAATTGTGTGGGGGATTGGGATGTCTATCAAAGTATTAATTGCCGATGATCATGCACTGCTGAGACAAGGTATCAGGGGTGTTTTGGATTTTGAGGATGATATAGAGGTTGTGGGAGAGACTGAGGAGGGTCAGGATACCTTGGCCAAGGCTCTGGTGCTGCAGCCAGATATATTGTTGTTGGATCTGAATATGCCTGGTCTAAGCGGTATGGATGTTTGCAGGCAGTTAATGAATGCTCGCAGCAAGGTCAAGATTATTGCCTTGACTATTCATGATAATGATAACTATGTGGTGGAGCTGTTGAAGAATGGTGCCAAGGGCTATCTCCTAAAGGGAGTGGAGCCTGGGGTGCTGTTGGAGGCGGTGCGCCGGGTAGCTGAGGGTGGCTTCTATATTACACCTGAGCTGCAGAAGCGGATTTTTGGAGAGCTGGCTCCTGGGGACAATGTACGGGAGAAGGCTATGAATTTGTGGCGTGAGGGCCGCAATGAACGGCTGACCAATAGAGAGATGGATGTTATTGCCTGTATTGCCAAGGGATTTAGCAATCAGGATATAGCTCAGGCCCTGTTTGTTAGTGAAAAGACGGTGAAGAATCATCTGACCAACATTTTCCGCAAGCTGGGAGTAAACGATCGAACCCAGGCCCTGATATATGTGCTGAAGCACAATATCATGGAACTGGATTGATACCATTGTTTTGGGGGAATATCTAATTTTTGAGAGGGTTAGATATTCCCTGTTTTAATGCAGAAAAAATTCTATTTTTTTAACATTTCCCAGGATTATTTGGTATAATATACCTAAGTAATGCGATGATTGTAGAAATTAATCTTTACTAGGGGTCTGGGGAAGAGAGATTATAATTACAGGGAGAGATTTGATGCCGGTTTTGAAAAACGTGGAGCATAATTCACAGAATGAATTTTATCGTAGTCCTGTAGGTGCTGCAGAGAGCTACACTGATGTGCGCCTCAGAATCAAGTTAGAGCTGGATGATATAGAGGATCAGAAGGCTGAGATTTCCGTCAAGGCAAGATTCTGGCGGGAGCGAGTGGGGGAACTGGTCTATGTGCTGGAGCCAGAGGATCCTGTAGGCAGAGAGATGTATTTCTCTGGCAATATTGCTATGCCAGAGAAGGGCTGTCTGCTGTGGTATTATTTTGTTATCAGCATAAATGGCCGTATCTGGTACTATGGCAACAATGATGCCCGCATGGGCGGTATTGGCTATCTGCGGGATGATCCCCCAGCTCAGTCCTACCAGATTACAGTGTTTAACAAGGGGGCAGATACTCCTAATTGGTTCCGCCACTCTGTTATGTACCAGATTTTTCCGGATAGATTCTACCGCAAGGGCGATAGGCTGGTGGAGAAAAAGGGTGCTGTATACCATGCTTGTTGGGATGACAAGCCTTTCTACTACAAGGATGTGGATACCAAGGAGATTGTTTCCTATGATTTCTATGGCGGCAATCTGGCAGGTATTCAGGAGAAGCTGCCTTATTTGAAGGATTTGGGGATTTCGGTTATTTATTTGAATCCTATCTTTGAGTCTGCCAGCAATCATCATTATGATACAGGAGATTATCACAAGGTAGATCCTATCCTGGGCACCAATGAGGAGCTGAAGGAGCTTTGTGCCAAGGCCAAGGAGATGGGCATCCGCATTATGCTGGATGGTGTGTTCAGCCATACTGGTGATGATAGCCGTTATTTTAACAAATACGGTCACTATGATACAGTAGGTGCCTACCAGTCTCAGGATTCACCATATTATGAATGGTATTGCTTCAACAAGTATCCAGAGAGCTATGAAAGCTGGTGGGGGTTCAACACCCTGCCAAATGTTAAGGAAGAAACTCCGTCCTATATGAATTTCATTATCAATGATGAGGATAGTGTGCTGAAATATTGGATGAAGCAGGGCATTAGCGGCTGGCGTCTGGATGTGGTGGATGAGCTGCCAGAGAAGTTTACCCAGACCTTCTACAAGGAATTGAAGAAGGTGGATAAGGATGCAGTTATGCTGGGTGAGGTTTGGGAGGATGCTTCCAACAAGAGCGCCTATGGTGTGTCCCGTGAGTATCTCTGTGGTCAGGAATTGGATTCTGCTATGAACTATCCATTCCGTCAGGCTGTGCTGGATTTCCTCTTGGGCTATGCAGATGCTGGTCAGATTAGTGTTAGACTGCGGAGCTTGCAGGAGAACTATCCAAAGCACAATTTCTATGCCATGATGAATCTTCTGGGCAGTCATGATAGAGAGCGTATCCTGACCCTGCTGGGGGAGGCTCCTAGTCAGGAGGGTGTGCCTGCAGTGCGTCAGGCTAGCTATCGTTTGGATGGAGAGCGTCTATACAAGGGCTTGATGCGTACCAAGATGGCTATTCTGTGGCAGATGACCTTCCCAGGTGTGCCTAGTGTTTATTATGGTGATGAAATTGCCCTGCAGGGCTATCGGGATCCTTATTGCCGTGGTACATATGACTGGAAGAATGGAGATCCAGAGCTTAGGATGTGGACTCGCCGTCTGATTCATCTTCGCAATGAGCATGTGGCCTTGCAGACTGGCAAAATTCTGCCTATCTATGCCAAGGGAGATGTCTATGGTTATGCCAGAGTTATAGATGGAGGTCATGATGTCTTTGGAGCCAAGGCAGATAATGAGGTGTTCGTGATTCTGCTGAACCGCAGCAAGGAGATGCAGCAGGTATCTCTGGAGGTGCGGGACCTGGCGGCAGGTATGATGGAGGATGTGCTGGAGGGCCGTCCAGACCTGCCTATTGTCCGGGGCCGTGTAGAGGTGGAGATTCCACCATATACAGGCTTGGTATACCGTCACAAGGCTGAGGCTGTGGCCAAGGCCAAGGGGGTTCGTCAGTGCGGTGTGCTGCTGCATCCAACCTCTCTGCCATCTCCATTTGGTATTGGAGATTTGGGGCCAGAGGCATATAAGTTTGTTGATTTCCTGGCAGATGCAGGACAGAAGGTATGGCAGATTCTGCCGTTGAATCCTGTAGGGGCAGGCAATTCTCCATATGCTTCTTCCTCTGCCTTTGCTGGCAATCCATTGCTGATTTCTCTGGAGCTTTTGGCCGAAAAGGGCTTCCTGACTGAGGAGGATCTGAAGGATGCTTCTATTATCAACGATGGCAAGGCTGATTATGCTTGGGCACAGATGATGAAGCCATCCTTGATATTCAAGGCTTATATTAATGCTATTACCATGGCTGACTCTACCGCTAGGGATGCGTATCGGGCTTGGGCCGAGAAGAACTCCTATTGGCTGCGGGATTATGCCCTGTTCAAGGTGCTGAAGGATTGGCACAATGGCAAGTGCTGGAATCAGTGGGATCCTGAGTTTGTCCGCCGTGATGAGGTGGCTCTGGCTGCTATGGAGGCTCAGCTTACCTTTGAGATTGGGGAAATCCATTTTGAGCAGTATGTGTTCTATCGGCAGTGGCAGGATTTGAAGGAATATGCCAACAAGAAGGGCATCCAGATTCTGGGGGATATGCCAATCTTTGTTTCTCTGGATAGTGCCGATGCCTGGGCTCATCAGCAGCTCTTTAAGCTGGATCAGAATGGCAGACCATATAAGGTGGCTGGTGTACCGCCAGATTACTTCTGCAAGACTGGCCAGCTGTGGGGCAACCCTCAGTACAACTGGGAGGTTATGAAGCAGGATGGCTATGATTGGTGGATTCGTCGTTTCCGCAATTTGATGCGTCAGGTGGATATTATCCGCATTGACCATTTCAGAGGCTTTGAGTCCTTCTGGGAGGTTGATGGTGATGCCAAGACAGCAGAGCATGGTGTGTGGAAGCCAGGCCCTGGCAAGGCTTTCTTCGATATTATTCGCAAGGATATTGGGGATATTCCTATTGTGGCTGAGGACCTGGGGGTTATTACCAATGAGGTGGAGGAGCTGCGGCAGGCCTGCCAGTTCCCAGGTATGAAGATATTGCAGTTTGAGCTGCATTTCAATGAGAATGGCCGAATCAATTTTGTGGAGCCAGAGGATTGTATCGTTTATACTAGCACCCATGATAACAACACTATGGTGGGCTGGCTGAAGGAAGATGCTTCCCGTGCTGAGGTGGAGGCTATTGCCAATATGCTGGATGCGGCTGGTTCCCCGCCAGAGGAGCTGGATAGCAGGCTTATTGAGCATGCCTATGCTTCCGATGCCCGCATGGTTATTATTGCCTTGCAGGATATTCTCCAGCTGGATGGCAGCTGCCGTATGAATGTACCGGGAGTTGCTGAGGGTAACTGGGGCTGGCGTATGCTGCCGGGCAGCTTGAAGCAGTACAAAGCTAGCTGGCTAAAGGCTCTAGCGGAAAAATATAATCGTTAAATAACAAAAGACCATCAGCCTGATGACTGGTGGTCTTTTTCTGTGCAGGTTTAGAGATTGTTTTTCAGGGCTTCGGAGAGGCCGGGAATGCTGTTTATTTTGTCGGCCAGCTTGATGGAGTCCTCTATGGCGGCGGCAGTCATAGGAGGTTTGGCTTCCTGGTCTGCCTCGTTATGGGAGGGCTGGCTAATGACTACAGCTAGTTCATCGCCGTTCTTGATAGGATCTGTAAAGTTTACTGGTTTTTCGTTGACCAAGATGGTGAAGCTTACCCGGCTCTGGGCAGCTGGTGGCTGGAAGCCTACTGCCAGCAGGGCATCGCTAACGGTGGTAGCAGCCCGCAGGGATTTCATATATCTTACCTGACTGCCATCCTCAATAAGGGTGTTGGTGCTGGCAGGATGTCCGTTTACCTCCAGAGTTACGGTGGCAGAAGGAATCTTGTGCTCCTGTCCCTCGTAATAAATCACCAGAGAGGCATCCAGCTCGGAAACATTCAGCACATCTCCCAGCTTGGGCAAATCTGGGGCAATGTACTCTATATAGTCCTGCTGATGTACCTCATCAGAGAGATTGGCTTCGTTATCGTTCAGGAGTATCCGAGGGGCAATGGTGTACTGGGAGTCCTTGTCGTTCAGGGTGTATTTTATCTTTTTGCCCAGAGGTGGGAAGCCGGCGGTGTTCAGTACCTCGCCTAGAGTTCTGGTGTCACGGCTGATAATATCATCTCCATCGTGGAGAAGCTGTCCCGGTTGAGCCAGCTGGCCGTTTATGGTGTACTGGGCAGCAATATTGGTTTCCTGACCATTGATAAATACAGTATAGGCTGGAGGAATATCCACCACATCCTCTAGGGTAATTTCTGGAATGGAGCCGTTGGTGCCAGCAATTACCTGCAGATGGCTGCCATCCCGAATAGGAGTATCCAGGGTGGCTGGGGCATCATCAAGGAGAAGCTGTGCCATAGTGCCCATTGTGCCAGGGATAAATTTGTTTTCGCCGTTAATCTTCAGCATGGCGCCAAGGCCTGGACGGCCGTTAAGCTTCTTGAGAATAATACCAGCATTCAGCAGGGCATCAGAAACAGTCAAATCCCGGAAGTTAAAGAGACTGTATTCTGTGTCGTTGACATAGACACGGAGGAAATGCAGGGTATTCAGGGAGGCGATTTTGAGAATGCCTAGAGGGGTTACAGCATCAGGAAGCCGCAGCTCCTCTGGGATTTCCACAATGCCATCAATCTTGTCTGGATGCCGTACAGCTACCCGGCCTATAGGCAGGTTCATAATCTCTGCTACATAGTCGCTAAGATGTGGTGTCAGAGCGCCGCCGCCTACCAGAATAACTGCCTGAGGTGGTTCATTGCCGTTCAGCTCCAGTATCTGCTGGGCAATGGACTCTGCCAGCTTGCGGATATTGGGCAGGACAGGCTTCAATACCTCTGTGGCGGACAAATTGTATTCCATGCCCATAATATCAGCAAATTGACACTGTAGACCGTTGGTGGCATCTCTCTTTAGCTGTTCTGCTACATTGAAGTCCAGCAGGTACTGCTGGGAAATAGCATCGGTAATCTCGTCCCCGGCCTGGGGCACCATGCCATAGGCGATAACAGAGCCGTTGCGGGTAATGGCCACGTCGGAGGTGCCTGCACCAATATCTACCAGCACCAGATTCAAATGGCGCATGGTAGGCGGTATCAGCACGTTGATGGCGGCAATTGGCTCTAGTGTCAGGGCATGCATATCCAGCTTTACGCTTTGCAGGGCGGAGTGCATGGAATCTATAACCTGTCGTGGCAGGAAGGTGGCAATAACTGTGGCAGAGGCAACTCGTCCCCGCTGTCCTACCAGAGTCTTTAGCTTGGTGCCGTCCAGCTCGTATTTGATGGTGCTATAGCCTACGCAGTAGTAGTTGGCCAAATCCTCTACAGTGCCAGAGGTGGCTAGCTGGGCCTGGGCTGCCTGTACACCGGCAAAATCCAGACTGCGCTCCTGTTCTGGGGTAATAATACCACTAAACTCCATCTCTGCTGAGGCAGTCATGGTGTAGAGGGCGCGGCCGGCAGCGGCTACGGCTGCGCTTTTCAGAGGGCCTGTTTTTTTTATCAGGGCGTTCTTCACGATATCAATAACGCTGGCTACCTGGGGTACATCGTGAATCTGGCCATCCTCCATAGCTCTGGTTTTGTGTTCCATTCTTTCTGTGGCGATGATTTTTAGGCCAGCAGGGGTTTTGTCTGCTACAATGCCAATAACACTGCGAGTACCAATATCTAGAGCAAAAATCTTTTCGTACTTTGGCTTGGTGGCTTTGGCAGTGGTTTTGGCCTTGCTGGAGGTAGTGCGGCGAGTGTATTTTCTTTTCGGCTTAGAGTCGGTTTTTTCCTCTGTTTCAGCCTGTATATTAGCTATTTCCAAATTTTTCATAAAAAATCTCCTTACTTTTTCCTCTAAAAAAAGGTTAATTAGAGAATATAGCGAATAATTATATTATATACAATTTTTACAGTCATTAAAAGAAGAATTATATTTAGTATAGGAGATAGATCATGGGAAATAATGAAGTAATCACTGGCGCTGATTACAAGCGTATGATTATAGGTGCCTATAGTGAGTTTATCTTGGAATATGAGAAAATCAACAAGCTGAAGAAAAATGGCAGGTTTTTCTATTGCGGTAAGCCTGGGACAGATGTACTGCGGACTATGGGAGCTGCGGTACTGCCTCTGGCAGATTCTGTCAATGAAAGTATTGGCGGTCTGGCACGGCGGGTGGCAGATGCAGCTGTGCTGGGGGCCAGAGGTAATGGAGGGGTAATTCTGTCCCAGATTCTGCGGGGCTTGGCCAAGGGCCTGGTGGGGAAATATAATGCCACCTCTCAGGAATTTGGCAAGGCCTTTCAATATGGTATTCTTTATGCGCAAAAGGCTGTGCCAGAGCAGAAAAACCGGCCTATTATTGTGGCTTCTAAGATTATGGCCAAGGGTGCCTATCATGCGGTGAAATCCGGCTTGCATATTACGGAGATTATTAGGGCGGCTATTAAGGCGGGGGAGGAATCCTTTACGGAGAAAATAGATGCTGGAGAAATGATTATGCAGGTCTTTCTCAATGGCTGTCTCAAAGGTATTATTGGGGAATTTGTGTCCCCTACCCTGCCTTTCTCCAACAGCTTCGGGGTAAATCGGCAGGATAATCTTATCAGCCCATATGATGATATGGTACGGCCTTATTGTATTACCTTTATGGTGGCCAATCCTAAGCTTTCTGTTACCTTGATAGAAAAGGAGCTGCAGGAGATTGGCAACTTCGTGGTGGTGGAGAGACGGTTCCGCAATCTTTTTATTCATCTTCATTCGGAGCATCCCGGCAAGGTGCTGGAGCGGGCTGTAGGCTGGGGCCATATTGGGGAAATCCATATTAATATTATGGCGGAGCCTCATGCTATGGCTATGGTGCAGCAAAGCTTCCTGCTGCCTCTGGCTCTTATGACAGTGGCACCCAATGAGGAGGCAGGTCAAAGGCTGCAGGAGGCGGGGGCTACTGTTATTCTGGATGGCAGTGATCCTTCCGGTCCATCTGTGGAGGAGATTGTTAATGCGGCTCACAGTGATATTGCCAACAAATATATTATCCTGACGGATACAGAGCATATCAGGCTGGTGGCTCATCAGGCCAGGCGGATTCTGGGGGATCGAGTTGAGGTTGTGATTGCTGATGGTGAGGACGAGCAGATACAGGCTGTTCGGGCTTTCTTCCCAGAGGACGATATTAAGGATAATGTGGCTAGAATGAAGCATGCTATCCTGTTGACGAGTCAGGAATAATAGGCTATGATAGTTAGCATATGTCATTGGTAGGTATAGGATAAGAGGAAATAGTCTTTGACTACTAGGAAAAAAGGCAAAAGAAAACGGAAGGTCCCAAAGGACCTTCCGTCATAAGTGGGTTCCGAAATGTCGTCGACCAACAGGTCTAACCTGCGGTTGCAGGTGGGTGCCCTTAGCCGCCGCTTTTGTTATTCGCTCGAGGACGATTCAACAGCCACGGTGCAATATCAGGCTCCCTTATAAAAAGAGTAGGCCAGACGATGAAAGGAATAACGCGCATCTCAGAGATTCCCTCTTTGCCTTATATACTAACACATTATTTTTTTAATAACAAGTCTTGACAAACAATATTATGTGATTTTTTTTAGGAGGAAATGAGATTTATGGCAAAGGAGCAGTTGATGCGGGCAATTTTAATCGAGCCAGGTCAGGAGCCTGCAATTATTAGATTGCCTGCTGGTCATGGCAAGCATGAGGAGGCCATTCGGGATGTTCTGGAGGGCAATTATGGTGCTGTGGAGTTTTTTGAAATTCAGCCAGGCATTTCCCTGTTTATCTTAGTAAATGATTTGGCTGCGGTGTTGGGCATGAAGCCTAACCGGAGATTTCCTGCCCCTGATGAAAAGGAAATTATCTATGGCAAGGCTATTTTTATTGCGGCTTATAATGGAGCAGATGAAGGCAAGGAGGGTACCTTGGATATGTCTGAGGATACCTGCCTGATGTTTATGGAGCAGATAAAGCTGCATTTTGCCCCTTGCAAGGGGGATGAGGAGCCAGGGCCAGAGGATACCCTCTACTATGAGGAGGATGAGCAGGGCCGTAGGAAGCCTTATCGCTGGGTGGAATGTCTGGCTGTACCGGAGAATCTGCCGGAGCCATTGCAGGCGGGGAGAGTGAAATTCTACCGGACAGAAACCAGGGAGATTATGGAGATTAATAATCGTTATTTCAAAAAGATACCGGTATATACCCCTGATAGCTCTTTGAATTAATTAGGGGCTTATATAGACTAGCTATGGGCTAGCTATCGACAAATATAGTTTTTTTGGGGTATAATAGCATAAGTAATATTTTCGGCAACGCAAAAGGAGAATTAATCTATGAGTGACAAGATATATAGCGTGGCAGTTAGCTGTCGTGATTCTATTGGCTGGGTGGAATATGATACTGAGAACAAGACTGTGAAGGTTTGTCTGGATGATGCCAAGGCAGTAGAGGATGCAGAGAAGTTCCTGACTACTGAGCACGAAATCCGTGTGCCTCATGAGACCTTGCGGGATTTTTCCCCAGTTAAGGTAAATCCATTGGCAGATGTGGAAAGCTTCCAGCTGGCCCTGACCAGATTGTGGGAAAACACTGATGTTCACGTAGACTGGAGTCGTCCAGTTGACTATGTAAAGCAGAACCCACATTATTGATTGGAGGTCACGGGAATGGATTTGTTAGAGCAGCGTATCTTGGAGGAGGGCATTGTATTGCCTGGCAACGTGCTGAAGGTGGATTCTTTTTTGAATCATCAGATTGATCCTCAGCTGTCTATGGCTATGGGTGAGGAGTTTGCGGATTTGTTCAGCGATGTGGAGATTGATAGAGTGCTGACTGTAGAGGCATCTGGTATTGCTATTGGTGTTACCACTGCCCTGAGGTTAGGGGTGCCTATGGTATTTGCCCGGAAAAAGGCTTCTGTGCTGATGACAGAGCCTGCTTATACTGAGCAGGTATATTCCTACACCAAGAAGGAAACCTCCAATATTACTGTCCTGAAGAAGTTCCTGCCAGCTGGGGAAAAGGTATTGATTATTGATGATTTCCTGGCTAATGGGGAGGCTGCCCTTGGTCTGGCCCGTCTGGTGGAAAAGGCTGGTTCTCAGGTAGCAGGTATTGGTATTGCCATTGAAAAGGCTTTCCAGAATGGACATCAGAAGATTCTGGATGCTGGCTATCGTCTGGAGGCATTGGCTAGCGTGGCTGCTCTGGAAAATGGCAAGGTTGAATTTGTGGAAGAAGACTAAAGTGAAATTGTGGCCCAGGGCTGGAAGGTCCTTGGGCTTTTTTCTTGCAAAAAAATATCCCCTGTCTGTAGGAGACAAGGGATATGGGAGCTTCTATTAGCTTTCTTCTAAAAAGGTTTCTTCCTTCTGAGGCTTGTTCAGCAGGAAGTTCAGCAGCATGGCGGTAATACTGCCAATGGTAATACTGCTGTTGCAGATAAGCTGCATGGTAACAGGGAATTTGCTGTAGAAGCCAGGACTGCATACTGGAATCATGGCTATGCCTACGCTGATGGCAATAACCATCATATTGCAGTTGTCATGGAACTCTACCTTGGACAGACTGCGGATACCGCTGGCAGCTACCATGCCGAACATAGCCAAACCAGCACCACCTAGTACCATAGGCGGAATGCAGGAGACAATGGCTGCAAGCTTTGGACAGAGGCCTAAAAGCATCATAATAACAGCACTGGTGGCTACTACATAGCGGCTGCGGACACCAGTAAGGGTGATAAGGCCGATGTTCTGGGCAAAGGCGGTATAAGGGAAGGCGTTCAGTATGCCGCCTAGCATGGTGGAGAAGCCGTCGGCTCTCAGGGCACGAGTCAGGAGATTCTTGCTCATAGGCTTTTCTACAATCTCTGTAATAGCCATCATATCACCAGTTGTTTCGGCCATAGTTACCAGCATAACCAAGGTCATGGCTACACAGGCAGCAGGGTCAAAGGTTGGCAGGCCAAAGGCAAATGGTGTGGTAATGCCCAGAGCTGCTGCCTCAGCAACTGGGGTGAAATCTACATAGCCCATGAAGCAGGCGATGATGGTACCCAGAATCAGGCCCAGCAGTACGGCAATGTGGCTAAGGAAGCCAGTAAAGCAACGATAGAAAATCATGATAATGGCCAGAACCAGCACAGCCATCATAATGTAGACAGGATCTGCAAAATCAGCTGCCGTTGGGTCCAGGCCTGCAATCCAGCCTACAGCTACTGGCATTAGGGTAAGACCGATAATGGTAATAACGGAGCCGGTTACTACTGGAGGGAAGAACCGCAGCAGCTTGCTGAAGTAGTTGGCAATGACAAAGCAGACTAGACCAGAGACAATGGCGGAGCCATAAACCGCCTGTAAGCCCTCAGAGCCTCCCCCAGCTGAGTTGGCAATGATAATCATAGGCATAACCGCAGTAAAGGTACAGCCTTGGACAATTGGCAGCTTGGAACCGATATAAGGCCCTACGCTTAGTGTCTGCACCAGGGTAGCAATACCGCAGGTAAATAAATCTGCATTAATCAGGTAAATCAGACGCTCAGTGTCCAGATTGATAGCCTGAGCTAGTACCAAAGGTACAGCAACTGCACCGGAGTACATGGCTAGAACGTGCTGGAAGCCAAAGAAAAGCAGTTTCCACAGGGGTAGTTTTTCATCTACGGGATGAACTGAAGATGACAAGATAATTCCTCCTTACATATAAATACGAAAAAAACAAAACTATTATATCGCAAAATTATTAATAAGCAAATTTTTTTCCGTAAATTTTCCTGCTATGCAATTTGATTATTTTTCCTATAGCTATATTGCCCATTTGGCATAGGAGTAGTACAATGAAAGTTATAGTTTCTATAAAGCATTATATATAGTATATATTTGGGGGAAATAAAATGGAAATCAAGGATATGCAGGCATTTTATGCCATTGTTGAGGAAGGGAATATCAGTCATGCGGCCATTAGACTGAGTATTGCTCAGCCTGCTCTTAGCCGTCAGATGAAGAAGCTGGAAAGCTCTCTGGGGGTACAGCTTTTTGAGCGGGGCAGCCGCAGGATTCGCCTTACAGATGCTGGTATGCTGCTTTATTCCAGAGTTAAGCATATTTTGGGCATGGTGGATGGTACCTTGCGGGAGATTACGGATATTGGCTCTGGGGTGGCAGGCACTATTAAGCTGGGCACAGTAACCAGCTCCGGTGCTATGCTGATACCTCAGCTGGTGGCAGATTTTCACCGTATATACCCCTTGGTAAATTTTAATGTATGGGAAAGTGATGGGGCTAGAATTTTGGAGCTTTTGGATAGCCATATTATAGAGCTGGCTATTACCCGTACTCAGGTGGACAGTTCTACCTATGAATCCATGGTTTTGCCTGATGAGCCTTTGGTATTGGCCATGCATAAGGATCTGTGCTGTTGTGGGGAGGATGGGGAGTTTGTTCATCTCCAGGAGCTGGCGGGAAAGCCATTGTTAGTGCCTCTCCGTTGGCATAGCATTTTTTTGGAGCAGTGTCAGAAGCATAAGTTTGAACCAAATATTCTCAGTGTCAGCGACAGCCAGATTCAGAATATCCTCTGGACTCAGATGGGTATCGGTATTTCTCTGGTGCCTTTGTCTGCTCGTAGTATGGTAAATTCTGACAAGGTTATTTTTAAGCGGATTGTGGAGGCGGAGATTCACACTCATACGGTGGTGGCCTGGTTGAAGAACCGCACCTTGTCCAGCAGCTGTAATCATTTTCTGGAGCTGTTCCGCAAGAAGTATATTAGAAAGTGATGGCTGATAAATCATGGATAAGGGTTTGAAAAACTATCAGGTGCTGATTGTGGAGGACGAGCGCAGGATTGCCAGATTCCTGCAAATGGAGCTGGAGCACGAGGGCATGAATACCGCCATTGAGGATAATGGAAGGCGAGCTTATGAGCGGATTGTGCAGGAGAATTATGATTTGGTTCTTCTGGATGTGATGCTGCCGGATATGGATGGCTTTACTATCTGCCGCAAGGTGCGGGAGCTAAGCCAGGTGCCTATTATTATGCTTACAGCCAAGGATGATATAGATGACAAGGTGCAGGGACTGGACATTGGGGCAGATGATTATATTACCAAGCCCTTTGCTACTCCGGAACTTTTGGCTCGTATGCGGGTGGTACTGCGCCGTCAGGAAAGCCAGCGGGAGGCAAAGGGGAGTCAGGAGGAGATTCTTTCTGTGAAGAATCTTACTATGTATCCTGCCCGCCATGAGGTGCAGGTGGATGCTACGCCTGTGGAGCTGACCAAGAAGGAATATGATTTGTTGGAATATCTTCTGCGGAATAAGCGGAATGTTTTGACCAGAGATCAAATTCTTTCTAATGTGTGGGATTATGATTATATGGGGGATACCAATGTGGTGGATGTGTATATCCGCTATCTGCGCCAAAAGCTGGATGATAGATTCCAGGAGAAGTATATTCATACCATGCGGGGAGTAGGCTATGTTATCAAGGATTAACAGTCTAAGGATTTCTGTTAAGCTGAGTTTGGTTTATGGCATTATGATGGCGGTGCTGATTTTTGCTACCAGTGCCTGTACGGCGGTGGGATTGTATTATACCCAATATCATCAGGTGGAGGGGGAGCTGTCCTTTAGTATTCGCTATGTGTTGAAACAGCTGAAAAACCACTATGGCACGGTGGAGGAGGATGTGAGCAGTACCCTGCCTATCCCTCCGCCTCCTAGTGCTGGTCAGGAGGAGGCTAGGAAAAAGAGGCAGGCCATGCATCATGATGTGGTGAATAATCCTCAGGGGTTTATGGGACTGCGGGCGGCAGGCCGTTATCGTCTGCAGGAGGAAAATAATCGTAAGGATGAGCTGGAGCTGATGCCAGGGGTGTTTTTGAAGATTACGGATGCTCAGGGCGATGTGCTATATGACAGTGATATGTATTCTCCCTCCTTGCAGATTCTGCAAAGCCATATTGTGGCTAGGCCTCCATTTTGGGCTAATCCTAATTTTCAGGTGGTGGAGTCGGATAATTTTACCATTTATTATAAAAGGGTGCCGGTTCAGATTCAGGGCAATGCTTACGAGTTGCATTTTTTCAAGACCATTACAGCGGAGAATCGTTTGCTGGCTTTGATTCAGAAAATGCTGTTGGCAGAGATTGTGATTAGTATCTTTGTGGCTTTGCTGTTGGGATATTTTGTCAGCCGTAGATTGCTGAATCCTGTGCGAGATATTACGGATACCGCCAAATCCATTGAAATCAGTGATTTGAGCCGTCGCATTCCTGTGCCTCCTACTAGAGATGAGCTGTCGGAGCTGGCGGAAACCTTTAATCGGATGCTGGACAGGATTCAAAAGGGCTTTCGTCAGCAGCAGAGATTTGTTTCGGATGCTTCCCATGAGCTGAGAACTCCAGTGACGGTTATTAAGGGGTATTCGGATATGCTGGCTCGCTGGGGTAGTCAGGATGAGGAGGCTCTCCAGGAGGGCTTGGAGGCCATTCGCTCTGAGGCTGTGGATATGCAGGAGCTGATTGAAAAGCTGTTGTTTTTGGCCCGGGCGGATCAGAAAAGGCAGATTATGCATAAGGAGCCTTTGGATATGGCACCTCTGGTGGAGGATGTATTCCGGAAGCTGGAGCTGACAGACAAGGAGCATAGTCATGTGCTGGAGGTTAATGAATCTGCCACTGTGCTGGCGGATAAGGTGGCTATGAAGCAGATGCTGAGGATTTTCCTGGAAAATGCTGTAAAGTATACTCCTGCCGGGGGGAGAATTTCCCTTGCGGCTCAGTTGGTACAGCTAAAGGAAAAGGAGGTACAAAAAGAACCTGCTGTACTAGGACAACAGGTTCTAAAAATCACTATTTCAGATACAGGTATTGGTATTCCTGCTGAGGCTCAGGATAAAATCTTTGATAGATTCTATCGGGTGGATACTTCCCGCAGCCGCCAGGAGGGCACTGTAGGAGGTACTGGTCTTGGCTTGTCCATTGCCAGCTGGATTGCCAGAGAGCATAATATGGACATTCAGGTGGAGAGCCAGGTGGGACAGGGTACCAGCTTTATGATATATATACCTATTATTTAGCTTCTTTGGATGCCTTTGCCGGGGCCATCGTTGGCAACAGCCACCTGAGCTTCGGCAAAGGTTTTCATGTCATTAAGCATATGGAGGCTGGCTGTAACCAATCTGATACCGGCTAAGGCTACTAGGCCGGGAGCTTGAATATCCAATTGGTAGAGCTGAGGCTGTACAGGCAGGAGGAAATCCTCCAAATCAGGCAGCATTTTTACAGCATATCTGGCTACGGCCTGAGTGGCTGCATCGTCCAGAATAACCATACTGCTGTTGTGGGCGGCGGCTACCAAGGCTCCCAACATGGCGGAAACCAAAAGCTGCTGCTGCTTATCCAGATGATTCAGGAAGTCAGCTAAATCATAGCGCAGTTGGTTGTCAGGAGTAATCAGCTTCTGGGCAATGGCCTGAATTTTTTCCTGCTGGGCATCAACCAGCCCCAGGCCTACAATGGCATGGTGGAGAGCCAGCTCCTCACCTTGCTGACGACCAAATTCAAAGGCATCCATCTGGCTGTGGTTCAGGCTGATATGGCCTACCTGCAGCTTGGTGCCAGCAGCCCGGGCAAAGGTTTCCGCCAAGGTGATTTCGTCCAGATTGTATGCCTGCATGGATTTATCGTATTCTGTGGAGATTTTGTCCAAGCCTATAAGGAGCATGGTTTTGGTAATGTCCACATGGGGCAGGGCATCTCCAATGATGCCGCTAAGCTGGAGGACGATTTTTTCCATATTGCCTAGACAGTAAATTGGCTTGGCCAGATTGTCCAGTCTTTGCTGGCATTGGCCCATGGCTTCCTTGTCTAAAGGCGGCATGGTGTTGGTGTAGAAGTCAAAGGTTTTGTCTGTAAGCTGGACAGATTTGGACTGAATCATTATGTCCTGCACTCTGTCTACATAAGCAAATTTTTCTTCATCTGATTTCAGCACATTAAGACAGGCTGCTAGACCATTTATTAATATATCTGCTGCTAGGGAGGAGCCAATGGCTTCTCCTAATTTTATGTCCAGCTTCATAATCGGCTGGAGGCCCAGCTTCTGGAGGGCTATAGGATGGCCTGCCTCGCCACCAATATGGGAGGCCATAATATATTCTCTGGCCTGTGGGCAGATGGTGGTGGCAATGAGGGCGGCGGCAGCTGTGTTAAAGCCGTCCAGAATCACCAGACAGTGACTGTGGGCTGCCCCGATAATCAAGCCGGCAATAGCCCCCAGCTCATAGCCTCCTACCTTGGTGAGAACATCCAGACCATCGGTGGCATCAGGCTGGTTAGTAGCTAGCATTTGTTTTACTACAGCCAGTTTTTTCTGGAGTCGCTGGTCAGAGATATTGGTGCCTCGGCCTGTGGTTTTTTCTGGAGATACCTGACAGATGGCTGCGGCAATGGCGGCGCTGGAGGTGGTGTTGGAAATGCCCATTTCTCCTGGCAGGAAGATGGTATAGCCCTGCTCCTTTAGCTCCATAGCCTGCTGAATGCCATAAAGCAGGCTGGTGGCAGCCTCCTGTCTGGTCATGGCTGGCTCTTGAGCTGCATTACGGGTGCCTGGGCGGATTTTGACATGGTCTATATCTGGCAGATTGTCTGTGCTGCCATTAATGCCCAAATCTGCTACCTTCATCTTGCCCTGAACAAAATTGCTAAAGGCATTGGCGGCAGCTCCCTTGGAGATAACGTAGTTAGTGGCCATATGGAGAGTGGTTTCGGGAGGGTAGGCACTGACATTTTCTGCTGATACACCGTGGTCACTGCAAAAAATAAAATTCACTGGGGGCATTAGCTTTTCTGGAATGCCGGCAATGGATAAATACTGCATAACCATGTGGCGCAGCTTGCCCAGTCCCTGCTGGGGTGGTACCAGAGTGTCCAAATTTTTGGCAAAATCCTTGTTGGCTTCCTGATTGACAGGCGCTGCCTCTTGGCATATTTGCTGAATGATATCTTCTAATTTGTCTATGCTTTGCTTCTCCTGTAGAAGCTCCTTTAAATTCATCATTGTATCCTCGTTTTATCTATATATTATTAGGAGGCCTGCTGAGCCTGTTTGAGGCTTAGACCGATACGGCCTCTTTTTTCGTCTACGCTGATAACCATTACCTTGAGAATATCTCCTACGGCTACCACATCAGCAGGGTGCTTTACCCGGCGATTGCTTAGCTCGGAAATATGAATAAGGCCAGCGGTTTTGATGCCAATATCTACGAAAACACCAAAATCGGTAATGTTGCGCACTGTTCCCTGCATAATTGTGCCAGGCTGAATATCTGACAGCTTTACTACAGCCTTGCGGGTAAGGGGAGCTGGCAAATCCTCTCGGGGATCTCGGCCTGGCTTAATGAGAGCTTCCAGAATATCCTTTAGGGTTGGGATGCCGCAGTCCAGCTCCTTGGCTAGTCGGTTTACATTGGTTTCTTTGATTTTTGCCTTTAGCAGGGACAAGTGGTTTTTGTCTATCAGCTGGTCAGTATTCATGCCGAAATGGGCCAATACCTTTTGGGCTAGCTGGTAGGATTCAGGATGTACCGGGGTATTGTCCAAAGGAGTGGTGCTGTCCTTAATGCGGAGGAAGCCTGCACATTGGGTAAAGGCAGTCTTGCCAAGACGGGCAACCTTTAACAGCTCCTTGCGGTTGTGGAAGCTGCCGTTTTCGTTGCGGTAGGCAACAATGTTTTTGGCTATGGAGCCATTGATACCAGCAATATGCTTTAACAAGGCCTGGGAAGCGGTGTTCAGCTCAACTCCTACATGGTTTACAGCTGCCTCTACGGTTTGGTCCAAGGTATCAGAAAGCTGTTTTTGGTTTACATCGTGCTGATATTGGCCTACGCCAATGGATTTGGGATCTATTTTTACCAGCTCTGCCAAAGGATCCTGCACACGGCGGGCAATGGAAACAGCTCCCCGAATGGTAACATCGTATTCTGGCAGTTCTTCCTTGGCTAAGGCGGAGGCGGAGTAAACGGAAGCACCGGCCTCGTTGGTAATGATGTAGTGGACATCCAGTTTGTTGTCCTTGATAAGCTTGGCGGTAAATTCTTCGGTTTCCAGGGAGGCTGTGCCGTTACCGATGGAGATAAGGCCAACCTGATAACGGTTGATTACTTCCAGCATGGTGCGGGCGGACTGGGCGGCTCGGTTTTCCCCGTGGGTTAGATAAAGGACACCGTGGTGGAGTACCTGACCGGTGGGGCTTACTACCGCCATTTTACAGCCGGTGCGATAGCCTGGATCCAAGCCCATAACAGTGTAGCCAGCCAAGGGTGCCTGTAATAACAGCTGTTTTAGATTGGTGCCGAAAATGCTAATGGCTTGTGTTTCGGCCATTTCTGTCAGTTGACTGCGAAGCTCCCTTTCCAGAGAAGGGGATAGCAATCTTTTCCAGCTATCCTCGATGGCTAGCTTCATATCCTGCTGATAAATGGAAGGCCCTTGTAGATATTCTTTTTGGATTAAATGAAGGATTTTGTCCTCCTCCAGCTGGAGAGTGACCTTGAGACAGCCTAGCTTTTCCCCGCGGTTAATGGCTAAAATGCGATGGGAAGGCATGGTTTTGACAGGCTCCTGATATTCCTTGTACATAAGAAATCTCTGACCCTCTTCCGTTTCGCTGGTATCCTGAGCCATAAGGGTGGAGATTTGACCATGCTGGTGAATGTATTCCCGCAGCTTTTGTCTAAGCTTGGCGTTCTCGGAAATGATTTCGGCAATAATATCTCTGGCACCCTCTATAGCTTCCTGCCAGGTATTTACTTCCAGCTCTGGGTTAATATATTTGCTGGCTTCATTTTCTACACTGCCCTTGGTATCCTTTTGCCACAAAATAGTGGCGGACAAAGGCTCCAGACCCTTTTCTCTCGCCTTTTGTGCCCGAGTACGTTTCTTCTGCTTAAAGGGGAGATAAATATCCTCCAGCTCTTGCAGCTTGGTGGTTTTTTCAATGGCCTGCTGTAGCTCCTCAGTGAGCTTTCCTTGTTCGGCGATTTTGTTAAGGATTTCCTCCTGGCGTTTGACAAAATTCCGAAGATAGGCCAGTCGCTCCTCCAGCTTCCGAAGCTGTTCATCCTCTAGCTCTCCTGTGGCTTCCTTGCGGTATCTGGCGATAAAGGGAACTGTGTTTCCCTCGTCCAAAAGCTTAATGGCGGACTTGGCCTGCTGGGGACGGATATTCAGCTCCTGAGCCAGGGCCTGGGGTATATTTTCTAGTAACATAAAAACATCCTTTGCAAAGTGAATTTCATTCTATTTTAAGGTATAAAGAGGGTGCTACCGTTATGGCAGCACCAAATTCATTATAGCATAATTGACTGATAAAGTCTTGCAATTACTTTAATCAAAGGGTATAATAAAAATAAAGAAAGTGCTGCCGATAGATGGTTGGCCCATTTACTTATTGGTTAGAAGTAACCGCTCAGTTTAGAACCTGGGGCGGTTATTTCTGTTTATGGGCATCTTTACCCAACATGTAGCCGAGGCTGAAAATGGTTGCGGTGTAACCAAGTACACCTAACAAATCCAAAATAGTCATGGCATCACGCCCTTAAAGAAAGAACCAATCACGATGATTTAACAGTAAATTTGCCTAAAGTATCTGGAGCATGGGTTAGTGCATATACATACAAAAATGATGATGACATAGATGTAGTATCAATAGATATTTTGTACCAAAATGTGGAGAACGACCAATGGGTGATTTGTATCGAAATGCCAGTAAAAAACTATAATTCTGATAAAGTGATGAGAATTGTTAACGAATTAACACTACCGCAAGAAAGGTAGTGGAGCGTAATGTTGAAAAAAATACTGGTAATTTTAGCAGTCCTACTAGTGTTTGCTAATGAATGTTTTGCACTGGAAGGTTGTAAAATAGCAAATATTGGTGCGGAGATGTTGTATACTAGAATACTTCAAACCTGTGTTGATAATGGTATTTCTCAAAATTATTTTAGTGAGTTATACAAAGGGAATGGAGAATTTTATACATATTTCTTTTATCCGCAAAACGACAATGTGATACAAACAATTCTGGATTATAACAATGATGGTTATGTAACGCTTATCTCAATTGATGGTGCTGGCTTAGATGAACAACAGAGGCTAACTGTTTATGGCATGGCGGTTGCTTGTTTGAAGGCTTTGAACATTACAGAAACAGAAATGCAATATTTGTTCAATAATCTTCAGGAAAGTAAGTCTAAGTACAAAATTAACAATGATAAATTATATACTTCAAGCGTATTTTCTGTTGTAAATAGAACTACTATAACATTAATGGTAAGTGTTTATCCCAGTGGCAAGATATTAGTACATATTAGCAATATGGGCGAATAGACCAAAAAGCTCCCCTCTTTATTTCGAAGAGGGGAGTTTTTCGGTTAGTTTAAGGTTAGGGATGATTATTTAATTATTCAAAATAAATCTGAATGCGTACCTGTTCGTGAAGCTGTGAGGATTAATTGTCCGTGATCTATGGCGTATATCAGCAGCCAATCTGGTAAAATATGACATTCCCTAAATCCTATATAATCGCCAATTAAGGCATGGTCACGATATTTTTCATCTAGTGGTATTTCGTTTTGCAGGCTTTTTAATACCTCATCCAGCAGTTGGATTTTGTATCCTCGCTTACGTATTCGCTTCAAATCTTTTTTGAACTGATTGGTCAGCACTAAATCAAGCATCTGGTTCCTCCGCATCTATATCTGCTAATGCACTAGATAGGGAATCGTATCGTTTGGCTTTGACTTTGCCGGACATAATATCTCTAGCCTCCTGCATTGCCTGCAAGGTTGTATTATTATATCTAGGTCTGTGTGGTTGGAACGGAAATCCACCATCCATTATGGAAGCACGAAGAAAAACATTTATCGCATCTGTTACAGATATGCCGAAGCTGCCATATACGGCCTCGGCCTGAGCTTTAATATCTGGTTCGATACGAATGTTTATATTTGCTGTTTTAGCCATAAAAACCCCTCCTTTCTTATTATTGTATTACTCTGGTTAAACAAATGCAATACATTATGAATGGCTTTTTTCTGTAAATTACATGGAAAGAAATTGACATATTTTACTTTATAAAGTAAAATTAACTTATTAGTAATTTTTTCAAATGGATAATTATTATTGCTAGAACGGAGGAAATACCATGTTAGGAACGGAAGCTGTAACCAAAATTTTGCGGGAAAAAGGCTTCAAGGTTACCCCCCAGAGATTGGCGGTATACGATGCCTTATCCAGTACCAAAAGCCATCCCAATGCGGAAATGCTGTACAATATGCTGCAGCCTAGCTATCCAACTATGAGTCTGGCCACAGTGTATAAGACTATGGATATTTTTGCGGAGCTGGGCTTGATTCAGGTGTTGAATGTAGGGGAGGACAGCTATCGCTACGATGCGGAAACAGCCAGCCATCCTCATATTCGCTGTACTGAATGTAATCGTGTGGATGATATTTTTGATTTTCAGGATGAGGGCTTGATGAACGGAGTGGAGGCCAAAACTGGCTACCAGCTTTCAGGCCGTCAGCTGTATTTCTTTGGCCGCTGCCCTCACTGCCAGGAGAAGGCTTCTGCTTTGCGCCATTAATGGTGAGGGTTAGGATGGTTGCAGGTATCTATTAGGTTGGGGTCGCCAGCTGGAAATAATTCATGAAAAAAGCTTGCCATGAGTTTGTTGTGCTCTGGCAAGCTTTTGGTAATTTTGGGACAAAAAAATACCCTCAGATAAGCGCTGAGGGCTGAAAGGGATTGACTATAGGGGATGTACTATAGGGAATACACCACCTGAACTGCAAGGTCGAGAAATGGCGTTGGAAAAAAACAACCTTGCAGATGGTAAGCTACATAAATTTTGTAAACTTATCTTGTCATTATATTAGCACAAATGATTATACAAGTCAATATAAAATTGTATCTTTTTTTAATTAAATTTTATTAAATATATTCAATAGTCTACTAAAAACATGAATTGTTAGCAGTTTAAACAGAGTGTTCAATATTAGTTTCAATTGGTTAAAGAGTACGACAAATGGAAATACATACAACATATATGTGAACAAAATTTCACAAGCGGTAAAAGGGAGCTTGTGAAATTTTTTGTAAAAAAATAACCGCTACAACCTTGGAGCTCTAGACGGTTATTTTCAATATTTATGGCTGGACTGTGGCGGTATAGTATCCTTTCCGCAGTTCCACAATCAGGTCGTCTAGTCTGGTAGAAAATCGCTCTAGGGTGGTCTGGAGCTTTACTAAGAGATAGCAGGACACAGCAATGGGGAAGCCTGTGGTGGAGATAGCTTTGAGAAGTGTATCGTCCATATTGCTCCTTTCTGTCAAAAACAATGGGCCGCCGCTTTGGTGTGGTTATCATATCA
>DAVZJH010000022.1:0-26448 GCA_052272885.1 Anaerovibrio sp.
GCTAGGCGAGAAAAGTAGCGAGAGCGTGCCTGAAAGGGTACTCCCATATCGCCATAAATAGTGAATAATATGAATTAGGAAAATCAGAATTTAAGCGCTACGCGCAATGAGGTAGCGGCTTGTCGAACCTTCCATTTGCAGAATTCCCGTAGGCTAATAAAATAGTTTTCTCTAAGTTCATATTCTCTAAACGATTTGTCCCTGCGCAAAGCTTGCAGAATATCAGGTTCTGGCAATTCCTGCATAGACATTGTATAATATGGATAATTTTCTGGTAAATATAACTGTGGATAGCCACCACCTGCTAAATGATCATAAAAAGCGGATTTCTTAGCTCTAGCAGTATAATCATGAAGCAAAAAATCGAGATGAAAGATGTGTCCAGCAGCACAGTGAAGACGAGGACTGTAATTTTGTAAATTTTCATGCACTTTATTATTACCATAGAATATATTACTATCATTTTTTATAAGTCGTTTTTGCCAATCATAATAATGCGCTTTTGTGACAAAATGGCTCCACTGGGATATACTGCATATATGGTAACGTGGCATAGTAATGCATTTAAAGCCACTATGAAGGTATTTCAGGGTAGTGGTAAAATTTTCTCCTATAAATTCATCAGAATCCAAAATAAAAATCCATTTACCAGTGCATTTGGATAGACCATAGTTTTTTTGCTGTCCAAAATGACCTTCAAATTCTCTAAAGTAAATTTTATCGGTGTATCTGTTGGCAATTTCTAGCGTTTTATCTTGAGAACCAGAATCTAGAACTATTATTTCATCTGCATATGGCTGGACGCTCATTAAAGCATAGTTTATACTTTGTTGGTTGTTTTTCGTCAATATTAAAACTGAGAGAAAAGGTCGTGGCATAATAAAATCACCTATATCAAATATTTCTTTTACTATAACACAAATGCCCCCCCCGTACAAGACAAAGAGAAAGTTTTTTATCAGCCTTATTCTTGACCTAAAAATAAGGGCATACTCGCCTTACAAGCCGAATACGCCCCTTTTTTCATAAATTTGGTAAAAGATATTCTGATATTGTCAATATTAGTTTACACTTTTTACAGCAAAAATATCTTCATAATACTATATCTCCACAAATTCATTTATAAAAATGTGGTTACACTCTCACAATTATATAAAAAATGTGATACCTGTCACACAAATATACATCATTATGTGAACATCACCACATTTTTATAAAATCAAATTTAGTTTTTACTTATCTGCCAAAAACTCTCGCCAGCTCCTGCAGTCCTTTTGCCAAGGTTTCCCACGGGCAGGCGATATTGATGCGCTGGAAGCCTTCGCCAGCCTCGCCGAAGATATGACCGCTGTCCAGCCAGAGATTAGCCTCATAGATAATCTTTTTATCCAGCTCCTCAGCGGAGAGTCCCAAGCCACGAAAATCCAGCCACAAAAGGTATGTCCCTTCTGGCTCAATGAGCTTAATATCTGGCAAATGCTCTGCCACAAATTCCTTAGTGCGCTGATAATTTTGCTCCAAATATGCCTTTAGCTCGTCTAGCCACTCGCCACCCTGACGATATGCCGCCTGTGCAGCAAAGAGTCCCAAGGCATTCGGCTGACTGTACCCAGCGGACGCCATCTCAGTGCGGAAGCGTCTTCTCAAGCTGTCGTTTTCAATAAAGATATTGGAAATCTGTAAGCCAGCCAAATTAAAGCTCTTACTTGGCGAGGTGCAGGTAATCGTGCGCTTGGCTACATCTGGCGAAAGCGAAGCAAAAACTGTATGCTGAAAATTAGGGCGCACAAATTCATGGTGAATTTCATCCGCTACCACGATAACATCATATTTTTGACAAATACTCGCCATTTTCTCCAGTTCCTTCTTAGTCCACACCCTGCCCACAGGATTGTGCGGACTGCACAAAAGAAACAGCTTCACCTTTTCAATGCGAATTTTTTGCTCAAAATCCTCAAAGTCAATCTCATAATGACCATCCTTTAAAACCAGAGGATTGTCCACCAGCCTTCTGCCATTAGCTATTATAGACTCCGAAAAAGGATAATATACAGGCTGCTGAATAAGCACTGCCTCCCCCACCTGGGTAAAGGCACGAATCGCTGTGCAAAGTGCAAAAACCACTCCAGGCGTAATCGTCAAAGCCTCCTTGCTCGGTGTCCAGCTATGATGCACTCTGAACCAATCCAGTAAAACCTCTTTATACTCATCCTTAGGGTCTGTATAGCCAAAAATACCATGACTGCTTCTATTGACCAGCTCCTCAATCACAGCAGGCGCAGTTGTAAAATCCATATCAGCCACCCAAAATGGCAAAATTCCCTGCGGATAACCACGCTCTAGCGCAAAATCATATTTGATGCACGAGGTATTATATCTATCAATCACGCTATTAAAATCGTATGCCATATTAACACTCCTCCCATCAAAACTCCAATGCCGCCGCAAGATCCGCCTTTAAATCCTCCACATCCTCAATACCAACCGAAAGCCTCAGCAGCTTGTCATCCAAGCCTGTGCGAGCAATCAGCTCCTTGGGCATCTCAGCGTGAGTTTGTGCAATTGGGTAGGTAAGTAGCGTTTCCACACCGCCCAGACTTTCCGCAAAGCAAATCATATTGAGATTCCCCAGCAACCTTTTGGCTATCTCAGCAGACCTTACCTTAAAGGAAATCATGCCACCATTGCCAGTCGCCTGTTTTTGCTGCAGTGCATAACCAGGGTGCTCTACTAGGCCTGGATAATACACATCCGTAACCACAGCCTGCTCCTTGAGCCACTCTGCCAAGGAGAGCGCATTTTGTGCCTGCCGTTCCACCCTTACACCCAAGGTCTTGATACTTCTCAGCATCAGCCACGCATCAAAGGCAGAAAGATTTGGGCCAGCCGATTTAGAGCGCAGCTCCAGCCTTGACGCAAGCTCTGTATCAGCATCCTTCAACACTACAAAGCCAGCAATCACATCATTATGACCGCACAGATACTTTGTGCCGCTGTGCAAAACAATATCCGCACCTAGCGTTAAAGGCTTTTGAAAATGCGGTGACAAAAAAGTATTATCTACTAATAATATACCACCATTTTGATGAATTGTATCAGCCAAAGCTGCAATATCACTAATAAACATCATAGGGTTCGAAGGAGTTTCTATAAATAGTGCCTTGGTTTCTGGTCGGATTTTAGCTCTAACCAAAGCCTCATCCCTAGTATCCACATACTCAAAGGAAATACCATAGCGGCTATAAATATCATTCGCCAAACGCACTGTACCGCCATACAAATCCTCAGCTAAAAGCACATGATCGCCAGCTGCGAAAAGCCCAAAAACCAAATTAATAGCCGCCATCCCAGAAGCAGTCGCCCAAGCACGCGCCCCCTGCTCCAGCTTGGCAATAGTCTCCTCCAGCTTATCCCTAGTCGGATTAGCCACCCTGCCATAATCATAGCCAGTGCTCTGCTGAAAAGCAGGATGCCTAAAGGTTGCAGATAAATATATAGGCTGACTAATCGCCCCTGTCTGGTCATATTCATGTGTGCCATGTACTTCTATCGAAAAATCCTTCATCTTACGACCCCCATCAAATATATATGTATTTTATTTACGGGCACTTGCCACTCATATTTGCATACTTTATATGTATGAATTATATTTCTTACAGTATAGCTAAGAAATATTTTTTTGTCAAATTAAAAAACATACTTGACATATATGCCTGCCCATGCTATTATTACATCATCTTAATTACAAAACATACATGATTAATATGATTTGAAAACTTAGGAGGAATTTATTATGACTGCAAATAGAAAAGAATTAGTATTAAATGCCTTTGACGGCAAGAAGGTTGATCGCATCCCATCTGGCTTTTGGTTTCATTTCTTAGATGATGAAATTCACGCTGATGCCTTTGTCAATCCCCAGCTGACTGACAAGGTTTTGGCTGGCGAGCTAAAATACATTGATGAGTTCCAGCCTGATTTTATCAAGATTATGACTGACGGCTTCTTTCCTTATAGAAATGATCTTATCAAGACCGCCCAGACTCCAGCAGAATTAGCTAAAATTGAGCCACTTGCTGACGATGATCCATTCTTCACACAGCAAATTGCCTATGCCAAAGCAGTCACCGACCATTTAGGCGATAGTGCAGCTTCCTTCTATAATATATTCTGCGCCGCAACCATCTTCAAGTTTATGCGTGCTGGCGAGCCAACCGAGAACGAAGCACTCCTCTCAAAGTGGCTCTTGGAGGATGGCGAGTCCGTCAAGAAAGCATTTGATGTTATCTCTGCTGATCTTGCCAAGCTCGCACAGCGCATCGTCACTGAGGGCGGTGCAACAGGTATTTACTTCAGCCTGCAGAACATCTTAGGCGAAGGCATCACCAAGGAAATTTATCGCAAATACATCTCTGATGGTGAAAAGCTGGTTCTCGCCAAGGTCAAGGAGGTAAGCGACTACAACATACTGCATATCTGCGGCTACGCTGGCCATCACAATGACCTCAGCTACTACACAGATTACGATGTCAAAGCCGTTAACTGGGCGGCCGTAGTCGAAAACATTCCTTTAGAAGAAGGCAGAAAATACTTTGGTAACAAGACAATTCTAGGCGGCTTCGGCAATCTGGACAGCGAGCTGCTCTACAAGGGCAGCAAAGAGGAAATTCAGGCAGAAACTCGCCGCCTGATACAGAATGCCGGCACCAAGGGAGTTATCCTCGGTGCAGACTGCACAGTACCTAGAGATATTGATTGGAAGCATTTTGCTTGGGTTCGTGAAGCAGGGAGGATTTAATCATGGAATGGAGAAAAATTTCAAAAGCAATTATCGGTGCATTACTCACCACCACACTCGCAGCCACCTTGGCTGGCTGCGGCTCTGACAAAGTAGCCGAAAATGACGCTGCCAAAACCGCTGACGGCAAAAAAATCATCACCGTAGCACATGCCAACTACTATGTACCTTACGATTTTGTCAATGACAAGGGGGAGTCCGATGGCTTTGAGGTCGCAGTCCTCAAGGAGGTAGCCAAGAAGCTGCCGCAATATGAATTCAAATATGTACCAACCTCTGACGATGATTTGCTCATCGGTGTCGAATCTGGCAAATACACAGTCGGCACCAAGGGTGTATGGATTACCGAGCCACGCAAAAAGAAATATGTTTTCCCAAAGAACAACATAGGTGCTAGTGTTATCGGTCTGGTTATCCGCAAGGAAAATGCCAATCAAATCAAGGATCTTCCTTCCTTTGCAGAGTTTAGCGGCAAGCTCGTACCAATCGCCCCACAGGATGCCCGCTACATGGTAATAGACGATTACAACAAGTCCAACGCAGGCAAACCAATCAACCTCGTCAGCTCCGAAGCCTTTCAGGTTACTGATGCGTACAGTTGGGTACTCGAAGGCCGCTATGATGCCTATTTGGAGGTTGAGCTAAGCTACAAAAACAACATCGAAAAGCCAGATGCCCCATATCATCAGTTCAATGACAAGCTGACCTATCTTCGCTACAAGGGCATCCCAACCTACCCTATTTTCAACAAGAACGAGCAGCAATTTGCTGATGAATACGACAAGGCTATTGAGGAGCTGAGAGCTGAAGGTAAAATCGCCGAGTTAGAGCAGAAATATTTCGGTGAAAGCCTTTCTGATTACCTCAAATAAACTATCAACGCTAGGAGTGAAACGGCATGGAAACACGAATATTTGATTTTGCGGTGATTGGCAAGACATTGCCCGATTTGCTGGAATATCTGGATATAACCCTGTTTACGGCATTTACAAGCATTATACTTGGCTCATTGCTAGGCATAATGCTCGCCTTTGCCAAGCTAAGCAGCAAAAAAATTCTATCATACCCAGCTCATGGCTACACATACATTATTCGCTGCACACCATCAATCGTGCTTTTGTTCATAGTTTTTTACGGACTGCCGCAGCTCGCTGACAGCCTATTCAAAATTGACATGAACAATCTGCATCGTGCCGTTTTCGCCATTATCAGCTTTACCATGCTCTTTGGCGGCTACATATCCGAGGTATTTAGAGCAGCCTATTTAGCAGTCCCTAGAGGACAATATGAAGCCGCTGTCTGTGCAGGACTTACACCCTTAAAGGCCTTTTGGCATATCCTACTGCCACAGGCGGCACTTATCGCCCTGCCCAACTTCGGCAATTCCACCATCAGCCTGTTAAAGGAAGGTGCACTCGCCTACACCATAGGACTCATCGACCTCATCGGACGAGGCAATTTGATTATAGCCCAAAACTTCGGCGCATTCGGCATAGAAATCTATCTTGCCTGCATGCTGATATATTGGGTGCTAACCTTGAGTCTGGAATATTTATTCAGCAAGGCCGAGACATATCTTGCTAAGGGACATAGCCTCCACAAGCCACAAGCAAAATCACAATCTTGGCTGGCTTCCCTCAAAAAATATTTTCCACTCCACAGACTACACAATATACAGAAAGGCGGCGAGATAAATGGAGCTTGATTTACAATTTATGCAGGAAACCTTCCTGCTCATCTGGGAAGGCGCAGGTGTTACACTATCACTGACAGCTTTAGTGCTTTTACTCAGCATACCATTAGGCTTTTATCTAGCCACCCTTCGCCTGCATGGAGCATGGCTCACAGGCAGTGCCATCAGACTCTATGTATCCTTTGTAAGAGGCACACCAATTATACTGCAAATCCTGCTCTTATACAGCCTTTTACCCAGCCTGCTCAATGTGCTGGTACAGGCAGCAGGACTACAAATCAATATCTTCGATGTCGTAGATCCCTTCTGGTATGCAGTAGTAGTATTTACACTCAATACCACAGCCCTCTTAGTCGAGGTATTTCGCTCCGCACTTCTCGCCATCCCAAAAGGACAGCTAGAAGCAGGACTCACCTCCGGACTAAGCAGCTTCCAAACCTATCTGCACATCATAGTACCGCAGACACTCGTTGTAGCCATGCCAGGATTATGCAACATAACAGTCAACCTAGTCAAGGGCAGCTCCTTAGCCTTCCTCATGAGCGTCAAGGACATCATGGCAGTTGGCAAAATCGCTGCCTCCTATGGATACAACTACCTAGAAGCCTACCTAGATGTATTCATAGTATATCTCATACTCTGCACCATAATACAGCTAGGCTACACAGCACTCGAAAAACGCCTAAACTCATATCAGGTTAGATAGGCAGTATAATTGGTATTGTACTTATCGCCAATATAATAATATTGTTATGGAGGAATTATCATGCTTTTAAGTGTCCACAATGTACAAAAAAGCTTTCACCACACGCAAGTCCTCAAGGATGTCAACCTAAATGTAGACAAGGGTGATGTCGTAGTCATTTTAGGCCCTAGCGGCTCAGGCAAAACCACCCTGCTTCGCTGCCTCAATTTTCTCGAAAAGGCCGATGGCGGCAAGCTCCATTTCCATGATAAAGAGCTTTCCCTCTCCCATGCCTCTAGCAAAGAAATCCACGAGCTGCGTCAAAAAACCGCCTTTGTATTCCAGAACTACAACCTATTTGCCAACAAAACCGCACTCGAAAATGTCACTCTGGGACTCACCGCAGGACATGGCATAGACAAAAAAACCGCCCACGAAATAGCCCTATCCGCACTCAAAAAGGTCGGCATGAGCGATAGAGCAGACTACTATCCCAGCCAGCTATCCGGCGGACAGCAGCAGCGTGTCGGCATAGCCAGAGCCATCGCCGTAAAGCCAGATGTCATACTCTTTGACGAGCCAACCTCAGCCCTCGATCCAGAGCTAGTACAGGAGGTATTACAGGTCATGAAACAGCTCGCCGCTGAAGGTACAACCATGATAGTAGTCACCCACGAAATGAAATTCGCCAGAGAAGCCGCCACCCATATTGTATTCATGGCAGACGGCATCGTAGTCGAAGAAGGTACACCAACTCAAATCTTCACCGCCCCACGAGAAGAACGCACCAAACAATTCCTCAAATATATATTGCCAGAAGAATACGACACAGCCGCCTTGATTTAAGCAGCTACTAGACGGTAAATTGTCTGAGCTATTATTGCAATTTTTTAGAAAATTTGCTTTTCCTAGAACAAAAAAGATAGGTTTCTCAATATATTTTTAAAAACCTATCTTTGGGGATAACTTTAATTTGGTAAGTCAATAATCTGAAACAACCTTCCTGCAAATTGCAGGAAGGTTGTTTTACAATGAGATATTACAGATTAATGGTGTCGATGATTTGCTTCAGAGCATCGGCAGATTCCTTAAGCTTTGCGGTTTCCTCAGCGTCCAAATTAACTGGGATAGCTGTTTCAATGCCATCTGCACCTACAATGGCAGGCATGCTCAGGCAAATGCCTTCAATATCGCAAGCACCGTGAATCATATGAGATACAGGCAGAATGGACTTCTCATCTCTCATAATAGCTTCGCAGATTCTCTTTACAGACATGGCAATACCATAGTATGTAGCATGCTTCTTGTTGATGATTTCATATGCACTGTTCTTAACAGATTCAGCAATTTCTTCAGTATTTTCCTTATGCTTAAAATGACCGCGCATTTCGCACATGGTGCTCAAAGGCACACCGGAAACATTGGCGGAGGACCAGGTTACAACCTCGCTGTCACCGTGCTCTCCAACAATAAAGGCATGAACGCTGCGGCTGTCTACAGACAAATGCTCACCTAGCATATATCTCAGTCTAGCAGTATCCAGTACAGTACCAGAGCCGATTACTCTGTTTTCAGGCAGGCCAGACAGCTTGATGGCAACCTGAGTAAGAATATCTACAGGGTTAGCAACAATTAGCAGAATACCTGCAAAATTTCTCTTGGCAATCTCTGGAATAATGGACTTGAAGATGCCTACATTCTTGTTTACCAGATCCAATCTGGTCTCGCCAGGCTTCTGACCTGCACCAGCAGATACAATGATAATGCCAGCATCTGCTACATCATCATAATCGCCAGCATATATCTTCATAGGGCTGGCAAATGGAATACCGTGGCTAATATCCATTGCTTCGCCTTCAGCCTTGGCCTTATCGGCATCAATCAGGACAATCTCTGTAAATAAGCCGCTTTGCATCAGGGCAAATACAGATGCAGATCCAACAAAGCCGCAACCGATCATGACAGCTTTCTTGGCGTTGATAGTTTTTTTCTCCATATTAATCTCCTCCATTAAAAAACCTGTACATTAGTTAGTTTCCTAATGTACATTCTGGGTAAAGCATTTATCTATCTGAGGTTTGAAAACCGCAAATATTCCTTCCACGTATCCCTTGCTATCTTTTGGCAGAAATAGTCCCTGTATAAAATTGTATATGCATTAGTTTTATATGTCAAGAAAAATGGCAAACTTAAATAATAGCACAGTCAAAATAGGCTTAGCTTTATTTTATAACCTAATATCTGTCAGACTTTGAAAAAACATATTACTGCTTAGGGAATTTTACAAAAAATTTACATTACCCATACATTGGATTTTACATTAAGGCGGTACTATATAGGATATCTTTGCTACTGCTGCTCTGCGTAATGTTAAGAACAGCCAGGAGGCGGTGGAGGAGAGGGAGATTCTATGAAGATGTATATTGCCAAACAATATATTTTGTTGTATAACTAGGGCAATAAAAATATTTTGAGAGGGGTTAGGCTGTTGATTTACTGTGTTGAGGATGATGATAGCATTAGGGAATTGATGCTGTATACCTTGAAGGCTTCTGGTTTTCAGGGACAGGGGTTTTCTGAGGCTGAGTCGTTTTGGCAGGCTCTGACCAAGGAGAAGCCTGAGCTAGTTATGCTGGATGTAATGCTGCCGGGAGAGGATGGTATTTCCATCTTGAAAAAGCTGCGAGGTAATGGAGCTACGGCAGATATTCCTGTGATTATGGCTACTGCCAAGGGCACGGAATACGACAAGGTATTGGGACTGGATTCTGGTGCTGATGATTATTTGGCCAAGCCCTTTGGCATGATGGAAATGGTGTCCAGAATCAAGGCGGTGCTGCGGCGCAGTAAATCGGAGCCGGTTTCTAAGCTGTTATCCTTTGGCGGGGTATCTATGGATCCAGAGCAGCATTTGCTTATGGTGGATGGCAAAAGGCTGGAACTGCCTTTGAAGGAGTTTGAGCTTTTGCGGCTGTTTATGGAGAATCCAGGCATGGTCTTTAGCCGGGATAGACTTCTAAGCAGTGTTTGGGATACTGACTATATGGGAGAAACCCGTACTGTGGATGTGCATATCAGCAGTCTCCGTACTCATTTGGGAGCATGGGGCAAGGCCATTCATACGGTGCGCAGTGTAGGATACAGGCTGGAGGTTCCCCATGCTTAAGCACAAGAGCAGTATCGTCATTACCGCCTTGATAGCTTTTGTTATTGCCCTGGCACTGATTGTAGCTACTATGTACAGTTATTTCGCCAATGTACAGCGACAGCAGCTGAGGACAGAAACAGAAATGGCATCTCTGGCAGTGAATAGCCAACAGCTGCGGTATTTGGAAAGTTTGCCTAAGGGTGACTATCGAATAACTTGGATTTCTGCCAATGGACAGGTTCTTTATGATAGTGAAAAATCTTCTAGTGAGTTGGAGAATCACCTAGCTCGGGAGGAGGTAAAAATAGCTCTGATTAGGGGCTATGGAGAATCCCAGCGTTATTCCGGTACCATGATGACCAGAATGTTGTATTCGGCTCAGAAGCTGCAGGATGGCTCTATTCTGAGATTGAGTATGCCTCAGCATACGGTGTTGAAGGTTGTCTGGGATATGGGCTTGCCCATTGGTATTATTCTGCTGTTGGTAATATGCTTTTCCATGATTATATCCGCTAAGGAAACTCAAAAGGCCAATCAGGAGGAAAGCGAGGCCATGCGGCGGGAATTTACAGCCAATGTTTCCCATGAGCTGAAAACTCCTCTTCACTCCATTTCTGGTTATGCGGAATTAATGAAAAACGGCATGGTTATGGAGCAGGATATGGGGTATTTCGCTGACAAAATCTACAACGAGGCTCAGCGGATGATTAGACTGGTGCAGGATATTATTGTGCTGTCCCGCTTGGACGAAGGGCAGGAGAATACTACACGCTCCCCTGTGAACCTATATAGTGTGGCGGAAGCTGTGGTAAATAGTCTGGAGCATATGGCGGAGAAAAATCAGGTTGCTGTGGAGCTAATCGGCCAGCAGGTAACTATGGAGGGCATTCCCCAGCTGATTAACAGCATGGTCTATAATATTTGTGAGAATGCTATTAAATATAATAGGCCTGGTGGCAGTGTAGTTATTCAGGTGGCAGAATTCTCCGGCCATCCTCGTATTTCTGTGCGAGATACGGGGATTGGCATTCCTAAAAAAGACAGAGCCAGAATTTTTGAGCGATTCTATCGGGTGGATAAAAGCCACTCCAAGGAAGTAGGAGGCACTGGTTTGGGCCTTTCCATTGTGAAGCACGCAGCCAAGCTGCACAATGCGAAGCTGGAGGTAGATAGCGTTGTGGGTGAGGGTACCTTGATGGTGGTAAAATTCTAAAAAATTATGTGGCTGCAAGTTTTTTTCGCGCTAGCCACTTTTTTTTCTCAGAAAAAAGGATTTTGCTAAGAAATGGCGAATAGAGAACTATAGAAACAGATGAGGAGTTAGAAAGGGGATTATGTTAAATGGCCACAAATGAGGATCAGAAGTTTTTGGTGAATGAAATTGCTTCTTCTGTGAAGGAATTATATAAGGAATTAGAAAGCTTTGCTCAGATGGCAGAGGATTTTTCCAATGCAGGTAAATCCTATGTGGAACAGTCCAAGCTGTTGAAGGAGAAGAATACGGAAACCTTGAAGGCGATTAGCCTGATTACTGATATTGCGGAGGAAACCAACCTGCTGAGCTTGAATGCTTCTATTGAGGCAGCTAGAGCTGGCGAACAGGGCAGAGGCTTTGCTGTTGTAGCAGAGGAGGTTCGCAAGCTGGCAGAGCAGTCCAGAGCGGCTACAGAAAGCATCAAAAAGACCTTGACTGATATGAACAAGGCTGTAAACGATATTGCCCAGTCTGTCAGCACTATTGAAGCTATTGGCCAGCAGCAGGCTCAAAGCACTAGACAGATTACGGATAATCTTGGCAAGGTAAATTCTGCTGCCGATGATTTGAAGAAGATTATGTAAATTTTGCTTAGGATATCCTGCAGTGTAGCGATGTTTTTCATGAAGGCGCCAGGCCTGCCCCTGAATAAGGTGGCTGATGACGGTGCAGCATTACAATATTTCCTCGCTGCAGGATATTTTTATTAGTGCGGTAATTTATATGGCAAAGGTAAATACCCTCGGAGAGGAATATCTCGGAGGTTTTTTCTATTGGTCAGCTTTGCAATATAGAGTGGGATAAGCTAATATAGAAGATAATATAGTCAGATGATAGACAGCATTGGAATTAAGACTGGAAATTTGAAATTTTTGAGAATAGGGTGATAAGGATGGCAGAGCAGAGATTACAGGAACAGGAGCCTCAGGTGCATAAGAGGCGGGTGCGGTATAAGGGAAAGTACCCTCGGAAATTTAGCGAGAAATACAAGGAGCTGAATCCAGAAAAATATGGTGAGGCAGTGTCCCATGTTATTTCCAAGGGCAATACCCCGGCAGGTATGCATATACCTATTATGGTGGAGGAAATATTGCAGGTGTTGAATATTCAGCCGGGAGAGCAGGGCTTTGACGGTACTCTTGGCTATGGCGGTCATACCAGGGCCATGCTGGATAAGCTGCAGGGACAGGGACATATTTATAGCGGGGATGTGGATGCTATAGAGGAGGCCAAGACGGAGGCCAGATTAAGAGCGGCCGGCTATGGGGCGGATATTTGGACACCGAAGCTAATGAATTTTGCGGAAATAGATAAACTGGCTGCGGAAGTAGGAGGCTTTGATTTTATTTTGGCGGATTTAGGGGTATCCTCCATGCAGATTGACAATCCGGAAAGGGGCTTTTCCTACAAGGCAGAGGGGCCTTTGGATTTGCGGTTAAATTCGCAGGCTGGGATTTCGGCGGCCCAGCGGTTAAAGGAGCTGGACAAGGAGTCCTTGGCTGGTATGTTGGTAGAAAATGCAGACGAGCCTTATGCTGAGGAAATTGCCAGACAGATATACAATATTCTGCACAAAAAGAAAAAGTCTATTGATACCACTACAGCTCTCCATGAGCAGATTGTGGAAGCCCTGTCCAAGGTTAAGCTGTCACCTGATGAGGACAGAAAAATGGCGATAAAGAAAAGCAGTGCCAGAGTATTTCAGGCTTTGCGTATAGATGTGAATCATGAATATGAGGTACTTTACGAATTTATGGAAAAGTTGCCAGAGGCGCTTCGTACTGGAGGTCGGGCGGCTATTCTTACCTTCCATTCCGGGGAGGACAGAATTGTAAAAAAAGCTTTTCAGGCCTTTCAGCGGGCAGGTATCTACAGTGATATCGCCAAGGAGGTTATTAAGCCTAGTCGAGAGGAGTGCTTCCGCAATTCCAGAGCCCATTCTACCAAGCTGCGCTGGGCCATTAAAGCCTAATAATCAGGTGTCCGATGTCCCCTACCTATAGAGGCATCGGATATAGGATACCTAGTTATAGGTGATGGGGGTAGTGCTAGGTCAGAAAGAGTCTAATGATAAAAGTTCTCAAAAAATAGTTGAAAATAATTCTCAACTGTAGTATAGTATATATGGAGTTGATAATAAATCTCAATTACGAAGGAGGGAACTTATGGGCAAGAAAAAATTAGATTTTCTGCTGGCTCAGCATTGTGCCCCTACCCTGGCAGGATTAAAGGCAGCCAGCATGGTGGCCTTGCCGGGGAAAAGCATGAAGGAGCTAGGGGAGTTCTTTCGCAGCTATGAACAGTGCTTTGCCTGTAAGGGCCTGAAGGTAATGGAGCTGCGTCAGCAGAGGGAGCATGTGCTACTGTTGATTTATCGTCCTGTTGTATTGGCTCGCCTTTTGCGCAGACCTTTAGCCAGAGAAATTCTGCAAGAGTGTGGCTATCCGGAGCAGGTCTCACTGGAGGAGTTGTTGGCGTTTCTCCGCCAGAGGATGCAGGCTGGGGAGGAATTTCCTCATGAAATCGGCCTGTTTTTAGGTTATCCTCCGGGAGATGTGGCAGGATTTATCAAATACAAGGGGCAGAAATTCTGTCATTGCGGCTTTTGGAAGGTTTATGACAACGAAAAGGCTGTACGGCGATTGTTTCAGTGCTATGACAATTGTATTCGACAGGCTTGTCAGGGATTGGAGAATGGTGTTAGTTTGCAGGCCATGATACATAAGGCGGCGTAAGAGTAAAGGAGCGGTTTATTGATGAAGTTGGCAATTGTTTATTGGAGCGGTACAGGTAATACAGAGGCTATGGCTAATGCTATGGCAGAGGGAGCCAAGGAGGCTGGGGCAGCAGTTGATTTGCTGTCTGTGGATGAGTTTAATGTAGACAAGCTGGCGGATTTTGACGGGGTGCTTTTTGGCTGTCCTGCTATGGGCAATGAGGTGCTGGAGGAAGCTGAGTTTGAGCCTATGTTTGCCGAGCTGGAGGCCAAGCTGGCTAGTGTGCCAGTAGGCTTATTTGGTTCCTATGGCTGGGGCAGCGGCGAATGGATGGAGGATTGGAAGAAGCGGTGCCGTGATAATGGCGCCAAGGTTTATGAGGACGGAGTCATTATTAATGATGTACCTGATGAGGATGGATTGCAACAGTGCAGGGAATATGCTGCTGGATTTGTGAAAGCTAATTCGTAATTATGTAAATTCTGGAGGCATGGCACTACCCTTTCAGGCACGCTCTCGCTATGTGACGAGGTGTCCGACGTCCTGTACTCTTATAAATAACAAAATATAGTGCTCCTTATAAGGGGGGGAACTATATCGATACCCTCGTTGAAACCCCAATGTAAGAAAATGCAGTTGCATTTTCTTTGAAGAATCTAGGGGTTATAACTGACCCCACGTTGCTAAACTCATGGAAGTTCGTTAGAGGTTATCACGATGTTCAGCTTCTAATGACTTTCATTCGTTAAGAAGCGAGGCTCATTAACATGCCTGAACAGGGTATATGCCATGGTTCTCATAGTGTGTATTTACAGTAGTATTTAATTAAGGTTCTTGCGGAGATAAATCGCAGGGGCTTTTTTATTTGGGTAAAATTAATTCCGTTATTTTTAGTCAGAATTATTGACTTTTTGCATGGCATACTCGTATAATATGTGTAGTTAATTCCGAGTGATTCAATCAGGATTTAGATATATAGGAGTGTGTACAATGAGCAATAAGCTTTTGGAGATTAAGAATCTGCATGCTGGTGTGGCAGGCAGAGAGGATAAGGGCGAGATTTTGCAGGGGTTGGATTTGGAGATTGCCCCTGGTGAGATTCATGTTATTTTGGGGCCTAATGGCTCTGGCAAATCTACCTTGATGAATGTGATTATGGGACATCCCAAGTATCAGGTGGTAGAGGGTGAAATGAAGTTTGAAGGAGAAGATTTGCAGGAGCTGAAAACCTTTGAACGGTGTCGCAAGGGGATTTTTCTTTCCTTTCAGAATCCAGAGGAGATTCCTGGTATTACTGTGGAGAATATGCTGAGAGCTTCCAAGCAGGCTGTTAGTGGTGCTCCTGTGAAGATTATGAAGTTCCGCAAGGAGTTGAAGGCTGCTATGGAGGAGCTGCAGATAGATCCAGCCTATGCTCAGCGTTATATGAATGTAGGTTTTTCCGGTGGCGAGAAGAAGCGGAATGAGATTTTGCAGCTTTTGCTGCTGAATCCTAAACTAGCTTTGCTGGACGAAACTGATTCTGGTTTGGATGTGGATGCGGTGCAGATTGTGTCCAGCGGTGTGCGGAAATTTCACAATGAAAGCAATGCCTGCCTGATTATTACTCACAATACTCGTATTTTGGAGCAGCTTTCTGTGGACAAGGTTCATGTGCTGCTGAATGGCAGGATTGTAGAGGAAGGCGGCCCTGAGCTGATTCAGAAGATTGACAAGGAGGGCTTTGGTTTTATCCGTCGGGAGCTGGCGGAGGAAGCCGGAGAAAATTGAGGTAGGAATTATGGAAAACAAAAATAAAACCTTTGTTGATGATATAGAGCGTACCCTCTATGATATTCGCAATGAGGATCATTCTGCCTACAAATCTCAGAAGGGTCTAACGGAGGATGTGGTGCGGGATATATCTGCTCGGAAGCATGATCCTCGGTGGATGCTGGAACGGCGCTTGCAGGCTTTGGAGGTATATAACCACATGGGCCTGCCTACCTGGGGGCCTGATTTATCTGAGCTGAATATGGATGAGATTGTTACCTATGTACAGCCTAATACCAAAATGGCTGGCAAATGGGAGGATGTACCGGAGGATATCAAATCTACCTTTGACCGTTTGGGGATTCCAGAGGCAGAGCAAACCTCTCTGGCAGGTGTAGGTGCTCAATATGATTCTGAGGTGGTATATCACAGTATTCAGGAAAATCTTACCAAGCAGGGTGTGGTGTATACCGATATGGAAACCGCCCTGCGAGAGCATGAAGAACTGGTGAAGGAACATTTTATGAAGCTGGTTCCTCCCAAGGATCACAAATTTGCTGCCCTTCACGGAGCTGTATGGTCTGGTGGCTCCTTTGTTTATGTGCCAGAAGGAGTCCATGTGGACATTCCTTTGCAGTCCTATTTCCGCCTGAATGCGGCGGGGGCTGGCCAGTTTGAGCATACCCTGATTATTCTGGAAAAAAATGCCAGCCTGCATTTTATTGAAGGCTGTAGCGCACCAAAATATAATGTAACCAATCTCCATGCTGGCTGTGTAGAGCTGTATGTGGGGGAAGGGGCTAGACTGCGTTATTCTACCATTGAAAACTGGTCTCGGAATATGATGAATCTCAACACCAAGCGGGCACTGGTGGAAAAGGATGGCATTATTGAATGGGTGTCTGGTTCCTTTGGTTCCCATGTGTCCATGCTTTATCCTTGTAGTATTCTTCACGGGGAAAATGCCCGCTGTGAATTTACTGGTGTTACCTTTGCTTCCGAGGGACAAAATTTGGATACTGGTGCAAGCGTGATTCACGCAGCACCTCACACCTATGCCAATATTAGCACCCGTACTATTTCCAAGGCAGGAGGCAAGGCTACATATAGAAGTGCAGTTAAGGTTACTCCAAATGCCCATCATGCCAAATGCTCTGTCAACTGCGAATCTCTGATGCTGGATGATTTGTCCCGCTCTGATACCCTGCCAGTTATGGATATTCAAGGGGACGAGGCGGATATCGGTCATGAGGCAACCATTGGCTGTATCAGTGAAGAAGCCGTGTTCTACCTTATGTGCCGGGGTATTAGTGAGGAGGAGGCTAGAGCCATGATTGTTCGTGGTTTTGTAGAGCCTATTGCTAAGGAGCTGCCTTTGGAATATGCAGTGGAAATGAATAATCTGATAAACATTGAGCTGGAAGGCACAATGGGTTGAGAAAGCGTGAGGTAAAAAATGGCAGAAAAGATTTATAGTGAAATCCCAATGCGTACCTGGCGCTGGTTGGGAGTAAATGAGGCCAAAGCAGAGGAGACTGTTTTGGCTATAGATAATGGCCGACAGGAGCTGGTGGTGCCAGCGGGGGAAAGCCGTCAGCTGACAGTGGTTTATCGTCAGGCTGGTGAGGGACAGGTGCAGGTAAAGGTGGAAAAGGGTGGCTTTTTGAAGCTGACCACGGTACAGCTGTTGCCTGTAGATGCCCAGGGAGCCAGCAGTGTACGGGTAGAGCTGGCGGAAGCAGCAGAGGTGGAGGCTGTGGCTGTAGAGGCTGGCAGTGCCAAATCTGTAGCCCAAATGGAGGTTAATCTGGCAGGAAATGAGTCCAAGGCCAATGTTTATGTACTGTATTTTGGTCATGGTGCCAGCCAGCTGGATATGAATTATGTATTAGTTCAGCAGGGACGAAATACAGAGGCTAATCTTCATGTTTATGGTGCTTTGCTGGGAGAGGCCAACAAAATTTTCCGTGGTACCTTGGATTTCCGTCATGGTTCTAAAGGCTCCAAGGGATATGAAAAGGAAGAAGTGGTGGTGCTTTCCTCCAAGGTGCGGAATCGCAGTGTGCCTCTGATGTTATCCGCTGAGGATGCAGTAGAGGGTCATCATGGGGTTTCCATTGGCAAGATTGATGAAAACAAGCTGTTCTATCTTATGAGCCGGGGCTTGGATATGCAGGAAGCCCGCCGTTTGGTGGTGGAAGCAGCCTTTAATCCTGTGCTGGATAGAATTGAGGACAAGGACCTGTATCAGGAACTGGATGAATACATAAAGGAGGGATTGGCTGATGAGTGAGGTTAAGAATTACAAAAAGGATTTTCCTCTGCTGCAGAGGAAGATGCATGACAAGCAGATAGTTTATCTGGATAACGGTGCTACCACTCAGAAACCAGAAAAGGTAATTCAGGCCATGTGCAGCTATTATGGCGGCTGTAATGCCAATCCCCATAGAGGAGCCTATGAGCTTAGCGTGCAGGCCACGGATATTTACGAAAATGCCAGAGTCAAGGTGCAGAAGTTCATCAATGCCCGCCATAGTCATGAGATTATCTTTACCAAGAATGCTACTGAATCTCTCAATCTCATAGCCTATAGCTATGGTATAAGCCATATTCAGGCTGGGGATGAGGTGGTAATTGCCATTTCGGAGCATCACAGCAATCTAGTGCCTTGGCAGCAGATTTGCCAACTCAAGGGAGCAGTGCTGAAATACATTTATCTGGAGGCGGACGGGAATCTGTCCCATGAGGATATTGTCAGCAAGATTACAGACAAAACCAAAATTGTAGCTGTAGCCCAGGTTTCCAATGTACTAGGACTGATAAATCCAGTGGCAGAAATTGCCCGCAAGGCACATAGTGTAGGGGCAATTATGGTGGTGGACGGTTCTCAGTCAGTGCCCCATATGGCGGTGGATGTACAGGCCTTGGATGCTGATTTCTTTGTTTTTTCCGGTCACAAAATGCTTTCTCCTATGGGTATTGGTGTTCTCTACGGCAAGGAAAGACTGCTGAATGATATGCCACCCTTCCTTATGGGTGGGGATATGATTGACTATGTGGAGGAACAGCAGACAGAGTTTGCTCCCTTGCCAGCCAAATTTGAGGCAGGCACACAGAATGTAGGCGGTGCTGCCGGCCTTGCCGCTGCCATTGAATATTTGGAACAGGTAGGCTTTGATTATATCCAGCAGGTGGAAAAGGATTTGGTAAATTATGCCCTGCCTAAGCTAAAGGCTATGCCTTATATTGAGCTTTATGGCTGTGCTTCCACCTTGGATAACAAAACCGGTATTATTACCTTTAATGTGAAGGATGTACATCCTCATGATGTGGCTACCATTCTGGATGCTCAGGGAGTGGCCATTCGGGCCGGTCATCACTGTGCCCAGCCTTTGATGCAGTATCTGGGGCAGAATGCTACCTGTCGAGCCAGCTTCTATTTCTACAACACTAGAGAGGATGTAGACCGTTGGTTGGAGGCTTTGTCCAAGGTAAGGGGGGTGCTGGGGTATGCTGAATGAGTTGGATAGTATATATACAGAGTTAATAGCAGAGCATAGCCGTTCCACCGAGAACAAGCATCATCTAAAGCTGCCTACAGTGGTACAAAAGGGACGAAATCCCAGCTGTGGTGATGAAATAACCTTGGAGCTGCAGGTAGAGGAGGGTAAAATCAAGGATGCCTCTTTTACCGGAGTAGGCTGTGCCATCTCTCAGGCTTCCACTTCCATTATGATTGACCTGATTAAAGGTGAATCTGTGGAAAAGGCTCAGCATCTGGCAGATTTGTTCCTGAAGATGATAAAGGGAGAAATCACCGAGGATGATGAGCTGGAAGAACTGGATGAGGCTATGGCACTGAAAAATATTTCTCATATGCCAGCTAGAGTCAAATGTGCCGTTCTTTCTTGGCGGACATTGTTGGAAACTCTGAAAACTAAGTAATGATATATAAAAAAGCTGTCACGCAGGGTGGCAGCTTCTTATTGTATACGAGAAAAGGGTGGAAAATCTTCCACCCTGCTCGACGGTTATATGACGTACGCCGTAATCAAAAAATAAGTGCGGGAAAACGGCGAGGCCATTTCTTTAACCTGAAAATAGTATAGTATTTTACTCCTACTTTGTCAAGAAAAATGTATGACAATAATAATTATTTTTCGATGATTTTTTCCGGATAAGGTCGATTTGATATACAATTGTGCATATATAATGGACTAAGGAGGAGAGCAATGATTTTTGTATACAAAATCATTGTATAAATATTCATATTGAAACTTATGACCGTAGAAAATCTTCTTAGGCTGTGTAAGGGCCGATGACGAAGAAATTGGCTGTAGCCTTGCAGCAAACCTGTCCCTGATCGTCTACAATCTCTGTTTCGCAGACCAGAGTTTTGCGTCCATTATGAATAATTTTTCCTGTAGCCTGTATAGTAGTACCCTCTGGTACAGCCTTGACAAAATACATATTCATGGACTGTGTAACAACCTTTTTGTTGACGGAGAGACAGGTGGCGCCCATAGTGGTATCTGCTAGACTGGCCAAAGCTCCTCCATGAGTAATATGATAAAAATTTGAAAGCTGATTTTGAGCTTTCATAGACAGAGTAACCTGTCCAAATTGGATTTTTTCTAACTGTATACCTAACAATTGTACGAAAGGATTGTTGTTATAGAAGTTATTTAGATGCTCTGAAAAATCGGGATTAGTTGTAGATGTCATAGAAAGAACCTCCTTTAAGATGTTAAAAAAGGCGAACAGTGCCCGGCCAAGAAAAATTTTTACAAAAATTTTTCCAGAAATTGACCAGAATTTATAATTTATTATACCATAATTTTTATTTATATAACGACCGAAAGATTGGTTTTTTGGCTTGTGTATTATGTGCAAATTTTGGAGCTAAAAACAAGAAAACATGATGACATGTGCCACAACAGAAAGGCACTTTTTAGGGAGGCCTGGGAAGGCACCCTGAAAGTGGAACCTGACGATTGTGGTTTTGTCATCATGTTTCGGTAGTTAAAGGAAAATTGTTTGACTAAATTTGCCTAGAATTATTTTACATTCATGGACAAATCAATAAACATATTAGCCATCTTTACCTTCTGGAGAATCTCCTCGGTAACAACATCCCCTGTCTTGGCCAGAACAACACCAGTAGCGGAAACAATGTCCTTGGTTACAGTCTTGCCTAACAGGAAACGGCGATGACGCTCCTCAGTGGCTTTGTCTGCCATCTGAGCTGCAGCATCAACGGCCTTTGGCATCTCAGTCTTAGGAGCTTCCTTAACCACGGCCTTTGGAGCCTCGGCCTTAGGAGCTTCCTTAACCTCAGCCTTTGGAGCCTCGGCCTTAGGAGCTTCTTTAGCCTCAGCCTTTGGAGCTTCAGTCTTAGGGGCTTCCTTAACCTCAACCTTTGGAGCCTCAGTCTTAGGAGCTTCCTTAACCTCAACCTTTGGGGTCTCAGTCTTAGGAGCTTCCTTAATATCAGCCTTTGGAGCCTCGGCCTTAGGGGCTGATACAGCTGGAGTCTCAATAGGAGCTATAATTTCAGTTTTTTTTTCAAAATCGGAGTCAATAACAGTAACCTGCTTACCGAAGATGGAAATCTGATCAGAAACAATCTCGGAAAGACTACCGTCGCGGCCTTCGATTTCGCATTTCTCAATTTTGCCGTTATCGCCGATGTAGATTTCAACTACCTTGCCCTGAATGGTACCGGACTTGGTGATGGCCTTGGTGCCAATAATTTTGATGTTGGCATCCATCATAGCCTCATAGTCACCAGCATCCTCCAAAGTAAGGATGTTTTCACTGTTGGTAATTGTTACGGCATCCTCGCCGATAGCAATTACAGAGGAATATGGCAGCAGCTTAACGCCTCTGTACCAATCCTCATCCTCAATGGTAATAGCAGCAACACTGCCGTTTGGGGCATCTACGAGCAGAGATTTGCTCATACCAAGCTCCCGGCCTTCAGTAATACTGATTACTGGCAAGCCAATAATTTCAACACTTTTTTTCATGGGAATTCCTCCTGAAAATATATTAGGGTGTAGCTTCCATTCTAATCCTCAGGGGATTGAGTGGAGGCTGCACTATGGGAAATTGACTTAAGTTGGGCTAAGTAATTCTGGAAATTCTGCTGGTAGGCAGGACTTTCCTGAATTGCTGGAATATCCATAGCATTATGGACACAATTAATGGCTTCCTGATACCTGCCCTGGGATTTGTACAGGTTAACCATATCTATAATGATAAAAGGAGCATAATCGTCATTGCGATATTGCTCTAAGGCTGTGCTGTAGGCTAAAAGAGCCAGCTCATAGGCCCCTGCCCCAGTCTGGGCAAAGGCAAAGTCCAAAAGGGCATCCATAGAATTCAGTCCTTCTGGCAAAGTAGGCACAGGTGCTTCCTCCGCTGGCTGGTCTTCGGAGATGGTTTCAGGATCTTCTGTCACTTCTACTTCGGCCGTGGTTTCAGGTTCTTCTGCTACTTCGACTTCGGCCGTGGTTTCAGGTTCTTCTGCTACTTCTACTTCGGCCGTGGTTTCAGGTTTTTCTGCTACTTCGACTTCGGCCGTGATTTCAGGTTCTTCTGCCACTTCGACCTCGGCCATGCTTTCAGGTTCACTTGTCGCCTGAGTTTCAGACAATTCATCAGGTTCCTGTGGTAAGCCGGCCTGAGTGATTTCCACATCTTCACTAGGTGCACCATGAACAGCCAATCTGCTACGCCTGTATAACAAGTACTTATTATAGCAGGTTGTGCCGGTGGCTGCAAAAATAATCATTGTGCCTAGTATATAATAGTAGGTTTTTGTCAAAAAAGGATTTACCCTGATGGCCATAAAGTTGATAATCAGGGCGGAAACGCCACATAGTACCAAGGCAGAAAGAGAAATATCTGCTCCCAGCTTGCGGGCTATTTTATAAATAAATATAATGCAGACTGACATAATGGAGGCTGCTATTACAAAAAATTCCAAAATACACACCACGATTTATTATAGCTTATTTATTATATCATATGACAGATTTATTGTTCTGCCAAATTTCACTAAAAATATTATAACAAAAAACTTCATTTCATGATACTTAAATTTCGTTTTACATTATTTTTTTTTGTTTGTATTGTTTTTCGCTTGCAAATATCATACAATACTTGTACAATAATACAGCAGATAAATTTTCGCTATAAATTTTCATTTCAGTGGCAAAATTCACTCACCGCAAAAAAATGCCAAGATTTTTTATTAAAAAGCAGGGAATTTTGTATTGATGTCGAAATAAAACAGTAGCGAAAGTATTAAATTATATTTACAGTATAGCACAAATCAAGAAATGAGGGGTAAAAATGCGCGAAGAAAATTTCACAGTTGTTAATGCTCAGGGTCTCCATGCACGTCCAGCAGGACAGATTGCCAAGGAGGCAAGAAACTTTAAGTCTAAGGTAACCTTGTCTGTAGCTGCTACCGGCAAGAAGGCTGATGCAAAGAGCTTGATGGGTATCATGACTCTCCAGGCTAAGAACGGTACTGTAGTTACTATTACTGCAGATGGTCCTGATGAGAATGAGGCTATTGAGAAGTTCGGCGGCATGTTCAAATCCGGTTTCGGCGAAGATTAATTAGTAAAAGGGCGGAAGGACGGATATATTATGCCAGAAAAAATGCAGGGAATGGGTGCCATTCAAGGAGTAGGAATCGGCTATATTATGAAGGCTGGTCAGGCACTGGATGGCTATTTGGCTGCGTATCAGCCAGGTACAGTGGAAGATGAGCTGGAAAAGCTCAATAATGCTGTAGCCGAGGTGGCAGATATTCTGGAAAAGAGCGTTGAGCAGATGCGTGCCGTAGGTCATGATGAGCAGGCTAATATTATGGAAGCTCATTTGTTCTTGGCACAGGACCCAATGCTGACAGATGGCATGACTGACAAGGTTCAGGAGATGGGGAATGCACCAGCAGCTATTTTGGCATCTGCTGCTGAGTCTGCCAAGATTTTCCAGTCTATGGACGACGAGTATCTTCGTGAGCGTGCAGCGGATGTATTGGATGTAAGTAAGCGTATTGCAGGCAAGATTCTTGGTATCAAGGAGCCAGAAGTTGGAGACAAGATGGTAATCCTCTGTGGTTATGAGGTAGAGCCTTCCGTTATTGCTTCTGTTCCAGATGATAAGATTGCTGGTGTTATTATGGGACAGGGCAGCACCACCTGTCACGCAGTAATCATTGCTAAGTCAAGAGCTATTCCTACTGTAGTAGGTATGGAGCACAGACTTGACGCTATTCCAGAGGGTGCATTTGTTATTATTGATGGACGTACCGGCGATATTTTCGTAGATCCTGATGAGGAGACTATCAAGGAGTACGAAGCAAAGCTGGCTAAGCAGAGAGCTGATGAGGAGCGTTATGCTGCTCTGAAAGATTTGCCAGCAGTTACCAAGGATGGAGTAGAGGTTCAGCTGGCTGCCAATATTGGCAGTCCTAATGATGCTGAGAATGCTGCCAAATATGGTAACAAGGGTGTAGGTTTATTCCGTTCTGAGTTTGTATTCATGGGTCGTGAAGATATTCCGTCCGAGGAAATGCAGTTCGAAAGCTATAAGAAGGCTGTAGAGGCCTGCAACGGTGAGCTGTGTGTTATTCGTACCATGGATATTGGCGGTGACAAGCCATTGCCTTATTTGAATATTCCACATGAGGATAATCCATTCCTGGGTTATCGTGCTATTCGTATCAGCTTGAACCGTAGAGATTTGTTTATGCCTCAGCTGAAGGCAATTCTGCGGGCTGGTGTTTATGGCAGGGCTGCTATTATGGCACCTATGATTGTAAGTGTGGATGAGATTCTGCGTCTCCGTTCTTTTGTTCGTGAAGCTATGCAGGAGCTGGAGGATGAGGGCAAGGAGTACTCCAAGACTGTTCAGTTGGGTATTATGGTTGAGACTCCAGCCGCGGCAGTTATGACACCAATTTTTGCCAAGTATGTTGATTTCTTCAGCATAGGTACTAACGATTTGGTTCAGTATACCCTGTCTGTGGACCGCGTAAACCCTAATGTTGGGTATCTCTACAATCATTTCCATCCAGCTGTGCTGCAGCTGATTCAGCGTACCATTAAGTCCGCTTCTGACCGTGGTATTTGGTCTGGCATGTGCGGCGAGATGGCTAGTGATCCATATGCAGCAGTTATTCTGATGGCAATGGGTATTAGTGAGTTGAGTATGAGTGCCCCTTCTATTCCACGAGTAAAGGAAATGCTCCGTTCTGTAACCTATGAGGAGGCTCAGAAGCATCTGGCTAAGGTTATGGAAATGGAAACTGGCGAGCAGGTACTGAAGTATTTGCATGAGGCTTTGACTCACTAAGTAAAGGTTTCTGTGGATAAAACCTTGGTTGTGCACAGAATATGTGCACAATGTGGATAAGTTTGTGGATAACTTAAAATTTAATAGAATTATCAGGCAGGTATCGGATTTTCGATATCTGCCTTTTTGTTGAGAAAATTTCTTGTCAGGAGGAATAATTACCTTGATTTGTGCTAAAATGATAGGTAGTTAGAATATTATGAATTAAGGAGAGGCGGCTATGGAGATTTTTAAGAATGACTGGGGGCAGTATCTAAAGGAGGAAATGGCTCAGCCTTATTATCGGCAGCTGCGGCAGTTTTTAATTGGGGAGTATAGTACAAAGCAGGTTTATCCTGATATGTATAGTATCTTCAATGCTCTGCATTATACCTCCTATGAGGATACCAAGGTGCTTATACTGGGACAGGACCCTTATCATGAGCCTGGGCAGGCTCATGGACTAAGCTTTTCTGTACAGCCAAATGTTCCGCCACCACCATCCTTGGTAAATATTTTCAAGGAGCTGGAAACGGATTTGGGATGTACTGTGCCTAATAATGGTTGTCTGGAGCCTTGGGCTAGGCAGGGAGTACTGCTTCTAAACACAGTACTGACAGTGCAGGCTCATAGAGCTAATTCTCATCGGGATAAAGGCTGGGAGATTTTTACGGATAAGATTATTTCCCTGCTGAATCAGCGAGAAAAGCCAGTAGCTTTTATCCTATGGGGCTCCCCTGCCCGCCGTAAAAAGGCTATGATTACCAATCCACAGCATTTTATTGTGGAATCTCCTCATCCAAGTCCTTTGTCTGCCTACAGAGGTTTCTTTGGCAGTCGTCCTTTTTCCAAGGTAAATAAGTTCTTAGAATCTGTGGGAGAAGAGGCAATAAATTGGCAGCTGCCTAATATCTGAAAAATAAAATAAATTTTTCTTGACATGGATAGGCAAATGTCATATAATATTTTTTGTTCACAGCGCGTGAATACTTAGGGGTATCGCCAAGTTGGTAAGGCACTGGATTCTGAATCCAGCATTCGTAGGT
>DAVZJH010000023.1:0-25563 GCA_052272885.1 Anaerovibrio sp.
TTTTAGGAAGATAGCTGGTGTTTTTTTTGGAATTTGGTCTAGGGCTGGGCGGGAGTTGTCAATTTCTATGTAGGTGTGATAAAATTAATTAGTTATGATGTAATTTTGGAGGTTGATATAAATGGCAGTTTTGGATATTGTCAAGGCAGGTAATCCTGTGTTGAAGCAGAAGGCTGAGCCTATAGGCAAGGTGGACAGCAGATTGAGGAAGCTGTTGAATGATATGGCTGAAACCATGTACAGTGCAGATGGGGTAGGTTTGGCAGCACCTCAGGTGGCCAAATCCATTCGCTGTGTGGTTATTGATGTTGGTGATGACAATGGACTTTTGGAGCTGATAGATCCTGTGATTACTGAGCGGGAGGGAACAGCTATAGATTCTGAGGGTTGTCTTAGTGTGCCTAATGTTTTTGGGGATGTGGAACGTTCCGCCAAGGTAGTGGTGGAATATACCAATCGCTGGAACAAGAGAAAGCGCTTGGCTGCTGGTGGTCTTTTGGCTAGATGTATTCAGCATGAGCTGGATCATCTGGAGGGAACTTTGTTTATTGATGTGGCTAAGAGCCTGCGGAATGGAGATAAAAAGCAATGAGCAAGCTAAAGACAATATTTATGGGTACACCGGATTTTGCTGTACCTTGCTTGGAGGTTTTGCAGGCCAAGACTGAGGTTTTGGCAGTAATTACCCAGCCAGATAGACCAAAGGGCAGAGGCCATAATTTGCAGGCATCCCCTGTAAAACAGAAAGCCTTGGAATATAATCTGCCAGTATTGCAGCCAGAAAAAATCAAAACTGAGGAATTTACTGCAGAGCTGGAGAAATTACAGCCGGATTTGATAGTAGTAGTGGCCTTTGGTCAGATTCTGTCCCAGCGAATTTTGGATATTCCTCCTTTGGGCTGTGTTAATGTGCATGCTTCTCTTCTGCCAAGATACAGAGGTGCAGCACCTATTCACTGGTCCATTATTAACGGAGAAAAGGAAACCGGTGTTACTACCATGCTGATGGATGCTGGTTTGGATACAGGTGATATGCTGTTAAGGGACAAAGTGGCTATTACTGAGGAAATGACCACAGAGGAGCTTCATGATAAGCTAATGGCTATGGGTGGAAAGCTGCTGGCAGAAACTGTAGATGGTTTGGCCAATGGCACTATAATTCCAGAAAAGCAGGATGATAGCATTTCTAATTATGCCGGTATGCTGAATAAGGAAACCGGTCATATTGATTGGAGCAAATCCTCAGTAGAGATTCATAATCTTATTAGAGGTCTAAATTCCTGGCCTGTGGCTTGGAGCATGAAGGATGGTAAAAACTACAAGTTCTGGCGTACAAAGGTAGAGAACAGCAACAGTGATAGGGCACCTGGTACAGTGGCAGAGCTGCGGAAAAACAGCTTTTGCATTGCTACAGGAGATGGTCTGCTGGAGGTGCTGGAGATACAGCCACCTAGCAAAAAGCGCATGAGTGCAGGGGATTTGCTTCGTGGTCATGGTGTAGCAGTTGGAGATATCTTTAACTGATATTCTGAGGAAAAGCTATGAAATGTTATACGGATAATCAGGGGAGGAATCCTAAGAGATTGTTTGTCAGCTTGATGACAGGCAGTTTTGTGGCTTTGGTGGCAGTATTTGCTACTATGTGGTGGATTGCCCGCCCAGGTTTGTTGGAGCTGAATAGCTGGCTGCCAGAGGTTTTTGGCTTGTGTCTGCTAGTTCTGGCAGGCTTAATGGCCTTGGGGATATTCAGCATGGTGGCTGGCATTATGAGCTGGCCAGTGCCCCGCTTCCTGCATCGACAGATTTACGGGCTAATGAATATATTGTTCTATGTGGCTTTGGGAGCTGGGCGGTTATTACATATCCCCAGACGAAGGATTGAGGGCTCCTTTGTGGCAGTTAGCAACCAAATTATCAAAAATCGTCATATAAAGGTAATGCCAGATAAGCTTTTGGTGGTAACACCTCATTGTTTGCAGCTGGCTACCTGCCCTCACAAAATAACTAGAGATCCTAATAATTGCAAGCGGTGTGGGGGCTGTGATATTGGTGCTTTGGTAACTATGGCAGAGGAAATGGGCTTTCATTTCTTCGTAGTTACAGGGGGAACTCTAGCTCGACAAACTGTTATGAAGATTCGGCCCAAGGCAGTGGTGGCCATTGCCTGTGAGCGGGATTTGGCCAGCGGTATTCAGGATGTTTATCCGATTCCATCTGTGGGGGTACTGAATCTACGGCCTAATGGACCCTGCTACAATACCCATGTGGATTTGGAGGAGTTTCGCCGGGCTATAGAGGAGATTCTGATTTTGCCATCAAAGGATGAAAAGCATTAGGAAAATCGGGATATTCTTCGGCATATTTGATTGACTATAAAGGAGAAGTTAATTTTATGGATAAGGCAAGGGAAGCGGCTCTGAAAATTATGACTGCTGTCCATCAGCAGGGAGCCTATGCCAATGTGGCACTGGCCAAGGAGCTAAGACATGGACAGCTGTCTGATATGGATAGGCGGTTTGTGACAGAGCTGGTATATGGTGCTGTCAAGGCAGGGGGAACTCTGGATTGGATTATCAAAAAATATTTGACACGGCCTTGGAACAAGGTTAATCCATTGGTGCAGGAAATTCTGCGGTTAGGCACTTATCAGCTGCGCTATATGGACAAGGTGCCAGCTTCTGCTGCCTGTAATGAATCTGTAGAACTGGCCAAGAAATTTACCAATCTGGGAGCGGCAAAATTCGTTAATGGTGTATTAAGAACTATGGTGCGGGAGCCAGAAAAGGGAAATTTTCCTCAGGGCAAGGGGAATGCTACCCTGCAGCTGGCCTTGTCTCAGCAACATCCTGAGTGGCTGGTACGCCGTTGGATAAAGGAATTTGGCTATGAGGAGGCTGAAAAGCTGTGTCAGTTTGACAATCAGCAGGCTCCTTTGACCGTTCGCACCAATACCCTGAAAACCAGTCCATCAGAGCTGTTTTTACAGCTTACTTCTCTGGGGGTAGAGGCAACCCGTAGTCAATTGGTGGACGAGGGCTATGTATTGGAAAATTATGGCTCACTAGATAATCTGGCTCCTTTGCAGGATGGCTATTGTCAGGTACAGGATGAAAGTTCCATGCTGGTAGCTCATGTGGTGGACCCTCAGCCAGGAGAGCTGGTACTGGATGTATGCAGTGCTCCTGGTGGCAAAACTACTCATATGGCAGCTCTTATGGAAAATCGAGGACGGATTGTGGCCTGTGACATTTATGACCATAAGCTGCAGAGAGTTATGGAAAATGCTGCCAGGTTAGGCATTAACATTATAGATCCTATGCTGAAGGATGCTAGAGATATTCATCAGGATTTTTCTCAGCAGGCGGATAGGGTTCTGGTGGATGCTCCTTGCTCAGGTCTAGGGGTTCTTCGTCGGAAGCCAGATTCCCGTTGGCGCAAAACTCAGCAGTTATTGAAGGAGCTGCCAGAGCTGCAGCTGGAAATACTAAAAAGCGGTGCAGCCTGTGTTAAGCCGGGAGGAATTTTGGTTTATAGTACCTGTACTATAGCCAGGGAGGAAAATCAGGCTGTGGTGGAAAATTTCCTTAAGGATAATGCAGAATTTCAGTTGGAGCATACGGGCAGCCGTTTGCCTGTTCCTAGAGAGGATGCAATGGTACAGCTTTATCCCCAGCGGGATGGCACAGATGGATTTTTTATTGCCTGCATGAGGAGAAAATAGGCTATGGAAAATATTTTTGGCAAAAATCTGACGGAATTAACAGAGTTGGTTCTGGGTCTTGACCTGCCTAAATTCAGAGGCAGACAGTTGGCAGAATGGCTTTACAAGCGAGGTGCTACGGACTTTCAGCAGATGCAGAATCTTCCCAAGGATATGCGAAATAAATTGGCAGAGGGCTATGTAATTGATAGGGCCGCCAGAGTGGATCAGCTGGACTCTAATGATGGCAAAACCTCCAAATTCCTGCTGAATTTTTCTGATGGCTCTGGGGTGGAAACTGTTTTGATGCGTCAGCCCTATGGCAATAGCATTTGTGTATCTTCTCAGGTAGGCTGTAATATGGGCTGTCGTTTTTGTGCTTCTACCTTACATGGTATGGTGCGAAATCTTACCCCTGGGGAAATGCTAGCCCAGACCTACTATATAAACGATTTACTGGCCAAAGAGGGACAGAAGGTTGACACTATTGTTATTATGGGTTCAGGGGAACCTTTAAATAATTATGATAATGTGTTGGCCTATATTCGCCTGCTCCATGAGGATTATTGCCTTGGTATGAGCTATCGCAGTATTACCCTGTCTACTTCTGGCATTGTGCCTAATATTTATAAATTGGCTGCTGAGGAGCTGCCTATTACCCTTTCTATTTCCCTTCATGCTCCAGAGGATGAGCTGCGTTCTGAGTTGATGCCTATTAATCGCAAATATCCTTTGGCAGATGTATTGAAGGCAGGACGGGATTATGGCCAGTCCACTGGCAGACGGGTAACCTATGAATATATATTGATAGATGGGGTTAATGACAATCTTAAGCAGGCCAGAGAGCTGGCTTCCTTGTTAAGGGGGCAGCTGGCCAGTGTAAACCTTATTCCTATCAATCCTGTGGCCGAAAGGGATTGGCGGCGGCCGTCTCTGGCTCGTATAGAGTTTTTTGCCAATTATCTGACGGAGCATCATATTACGGCTACAGTTAGACGGGAAATGGGCAATGATATACAGGCTGCCTGTGGACAGCTTCGCAACAAGCATTTGGAGCAAGGATAGCTATTATCACATTATAAGAAATTGCAGAGGCATTTTCTTTGTACAATATAAGGGTTATAATAGATAGGTAAAGCTTTCCATAGGAGGTTCGATTTTTATGTCAATAGGCAAGCTCGAATCATTTTTAGAGACTCATATAGAGGGATTTTTTAACCGCAAGCTAGGCGGTGCTGTTGAGCAATCGGAGATTATGAAGCAGCTGGAGCGGGAGCTTTTGCACCGCCGCAAAAAAGGTCACAAGGAAACTGTGGTGCCTAACTGCTTTTATATAGAATTGACGCCGGGAGATTATCAGCGGCTTTGTGTCCGGAAATTTTTGGATGAGCTGTATATTCAGGCGGAAAAACTGGTTATTAGCAATGATTGTTTTATGGATGGGGATTTATCTATTACAATTAATAGCGATGAACATATTGACAAGGGAACCTGTGTGGTAACAGCTAATTTTACAGATGATGAGGATGTTGAGTCCATACCGCAGCAGGTGGAATGCAACACCATTATTTTGGATAAATCAGAGTTCAATCCTCCTATGAATTTGCCAGTGGAATACAAAACTGTTAGTTTGCTGGCTTTGGAGGGACCGGATATAGATTCATATCTGGAATTTGGTGAAAAACAGATTTATATTGGCAGACGGGTAAATAATGATTTTATTTTGACAGATGGGAATGCTTCCAGAGTACATGCCTATATTGCCTATGAAAGACATAGACATATTCTCTATGACGCAGATAGTCTGAATGGTACCTTTGTCAATGGACAAAGAGTGTTATCTCCTCAGCTGCTTCACGCAGGAGATGAGATTACTATTGGTGAGACAGTATTGCTGTATGAGGTGATATAAATGCAAGCTACAGCCATGATCATAAAGGTCCTTAGTGTGGGACTGCAATATGGCATGCTTTTCTTTTTGTTGTATTTCGTGTATAAGGCAGTAAAATTTATGGCAAAGGATGCCAAGCCGGTGGTGGAGGATATCTATGCAGAATCCCAGATAACGCCAGATGAGGCAGTGCTGACGGTTTTGGAGGCTGCTGATGAAGCTATGGTCGGCAGGCGCTTTGCCTTTGGTCAAAGCATTTCTATTGGCAGAGGGGCAGATAATGATATTGTCATTCAGGATGGCTATGTGTCCCACCATCATGCAGTGGTAGAGCTGATGAATAATTTGTATGTAATACAGGATTTGGGAAGTGTAAATAGAACTTATGTAAATGGCCAAGAGATTAATGGTCGTCAATATCTGCAATCTGGAGATATTATTAACATAGGTACTGTAAGCTTTCAGTTTGGGCGGTGAAAAAGTTGATAGAAGTATTTCAGATGTCAGATATAGGATTGCATCGCAATCTTAATGAGGACAGCCTGCTGTGCAGACCGCCTTCAGATTTTGCTGTGGCTGATGGCATGGGTGGCCATGTGGCTGGCGAAGTAGCCAGCCATATATTTACAGCCACTATGGAGGAGCTGTTAGCTCAGCGGGGACAGGATATGGATCAGGATGGCCTGCGGGAAATAGTTATTGCCGGCAATCGGGCTATTTTGTCCAGTATCCGTTCTCATCCAGAACGGAAGGGAATGGGTACAACTGCCACTTGCCTCCATTTGGATCAAGGCAAGGGGATTTGGGCTCATGTAGGAGATAGTCGTTTGTATCTTTTGCGCCAAGGTAATATGAGGCAGCTTACCCAGGATCATACCTATGTAAATGATTTGATTGCCAGTGGTAGTATTACCCCTTTGGAGGCAGAAAATCATCCCAAGCGGAATATGCTGCTGCGAGCTGTAGGAGTTGAAGAATTTGTTCAGGTAGATACAGGGGAATTTACCCTGGAAGCTGGAGATATTATGCTTCTGTGTTCTGATGGCCTTACCAATATGGTAACAGAGGAGGCTATTAGAACGGTGCTGGAGGCCAAAAACTGTATCAATCCGGCAGCTTCTTTGGTGGATTGTGCCAAGGCTGGCGGAGGATTAGATAATATAAGTGTTATCGTGGTGAAATATCATGAAGAATAAAAGCCTCATATTATTGGGGATAGACGCAGGAATTATGCTGGTGGGACTGAGTATTTTGCTGTTGAAGCAGTATCCCAATCAGGATTATACCGTTCTGTGCTGGGCTGGAGGAGCCATTGCCGCTTCCTTCGCTGTTCAGCTGTTCCTGCTAAAAAGAGATTTTACTCAGGATCAGTGGCTGCTGCCTATGGTGATGTTTTTTGCCAGTATAGGCGTCGTAATGCTGGGGAGGTTGAAGCCGGTGCTGTGTATACCACAGCTTAGGTGGTTGATTATAGGCTTGGCAGTGCTGTTGGTGGTACTGCGCCTTTCCAGCAAGCTGCGGGAGCTAATGCAGTATCAATATATTCTAGGGATTTTGACCTTGATAGTTTTATGCTTATCCTTGATTTTTGGTACAGAGATTGGCGGTAGTAAAAACTGGTTGGTTTTGGGACCTTTTCAGGTGCAGCCATCGGAATTTGGTAAAATTCTGCTGGTGCTGTTTCTGGCAGCCTATCTGTCAGACCATAAGCAGGTACTGCGGGAAGCTCGACGCAGCTTTGGGCCTCTCAAGCTGCCACCCTTGCGATTTATTGCTCCTTTGCTTTGCATATGGGGCATGGCTATATTGATGTTTGTGGTGCAAAGGGATTTGGGCTCTGCCCTGCTGTTTTTCTGCATGGCGGTGCTTATGACCTATATGGCTACTGGCAGTAAATCCTATGTTTTTATAGCTTTGGGATTTTTTATGGCAGGGGCCTGTCTCAGCTATCAGCTTTTTGGCCATGTACGGGTGAGATTTGATATTTGGCTGAATCCCTGGGGGGATCCTGCTGGTCAGGCCTATCAGGTGGTGCAATCCCTTTTTGCCTTTGCAGCCGGGGGAACCTGGGGCACTGGCTTGACTCACGGACATCCGGGGCTGATACCGGAGGTGCACACAGATTTTATTTTTTCGGCTATTGGGGAGGAGCTGGGGCTTATAGGCTGTACAGCTGTTATGCTGGCCTATACACTGTTCTTCTATCGTGGTATATCCATTGCTCTGGCTTGTCGTCAGGAGCTATATATGCTGATTGCCGCAGGACTGTCCATTAGCTTTTATTTACAGGCCTTTATCATTATTGCTGGGGTAACAAAATTTCTGCCTTTGACAGGTATTACCCTGCCCTTTATCAGTTATGGCGGCAGCTCTATGGTATCTGGCTTTATTATGCTAGGTTTGTTAATGGCTATGGCCAAAAAGGAGTAGCTATGGGTGATAAGACAATCAAAAAGCAGATTCTTCATTGCAGTCTCTTTTTGCTAGGCTGTTTTGGGCTATTGTTTTGTTATTTGCTTTATATAGACTTTATTCAAGGTCCAGAGCTGAATGCCAATCCCTTGAATCGCAGGGGAGCAGCTTTGGATATGGTTAGGGGCAGTATATTGGATGCTCATGGTGAAAAGCTGGCCTATAGTGATGCCCCGGGACAGCGCAGCTATCCCTATGGAGCTGCTATGGCTCCCGTTACTGGTTATGTAGGGGAGACCCTGGGCAGTGCCGGTCTGGAAAGTACCTTGGGAGATGAGCTATCTGGTCAGTCAAGACAGCTGCGGGGCATGGGGCCTATAGGACAGCTGTTGCAGGCTGATAGAGGTAATGATATTAAGCTGACAGTGGATGCCAGGCTGCAGCAGTTAGCCTATGATGCTCTTGGGGAGCATAGAGGTGCTGTAGTGGTGCTGGATGCCAATACTGGCGCTGTACTGGCCATGGTTAGCAAGCCAGCGGAGGATCCTTCTGTGGTGGAGGCTCAGTGGTCAGAGCTGTCTAATCGGCAGGATAGTCCTTTGCTGAATAGAGCTGCCCAGGGCCTATATCCACCTGGCTCTACTATTAAGGTCATGATGGCAGATGCAGCTTTGGATGAAAAGGTTACAGATTTGAATGAAATCTTTAATTGTACAGGCAGGCTGCAAATTGGTAATGAGTATATTGAGGAGAGTCACGGAGCTGTCCACGGCAAGGTAAATCTAAAGGAGGCATTGACTCATTCCTGTAATTTTACCTTTGGTACATTGGCTATGCGGATGGGAGGCAGTGGCTTGCAGGATGCCTTCCAGCGTTTTGGTTTTGCGGATACCTTTCAGGGAGAAATACAGGAAACTGCTTCTCATTTGCCAGATTTTGGCAAGCTGGAGCAGGGAGATATTGCCCAGCTAGGTCTAGGCCAGTCCTCTTTGCTGGTAACACCTTTGCGGATGGCTATGCTGGCTCAGGCCTTTGCCAATGGTGGCAAAATGATGGTGCCTTATATGGTGGATGCAGTAATTTCGCCTCAGGGCTTGTGTATTCGCAAGGGAGAGCCTGCCAAATGGCGGGATGTTACTACCAGCCAGCGGGCAGCTTTGATTAATAGTTATATGGAGAATGTAGTAGAAAATGGTACTGGCGGCGCTGCAGCCGTATCTGGTATCAAGGTTAGAGGCAAAACTGGCACAGCAGAAAATAGTGCTGGTGCTGATCACGGTTGGTTTATTGGCTCGGCAGAGCTGTCAGGTAGAACCATAGCCTTTGGGATTATTGTGGAAAATAGTGGCGGTGGTGGCTCCACAGCAGCACCTATTGCCCGGAGAATTATACAGGATTTAATGAATAGATAAATTTTGCAAAATAGGGGGTAAAGTTTCATGATACAGCGTATTTTAGCCAGACGTTATGAGCTGCAGGAGCTTATTGGCGGTGGCGGCATGGCTGATGTGTACAAGGCGCAGGACAAGCTGCTGGATAGGGCAGTTGCCGTGAAAATTCTGCATCAGCAATATGCCAACGATGCAGAATTCGTGGAAAAATTCCGTCGCGAGGCTACAGCAGCAGCCAAGCTGGCTCATCCCAATATTGTCAATATCTACGATGTTGGGGAGGATGGGGGAAGTCAATACATTGTTATGGAATATGTATCAGGCCCTACCCTAAAGGAGGTTATCCAGCAGAAGGGCTGTTTGGAGCCTATAGAGGCTGTTCGGATTGCCAAGGAAATAGCCAGTGCTTTGGAATCTGCCCATAGAAATAATTTGGTTCATTGTGATATTAAGCCTCATAATATTCTGGTTATGCCTGATGGCCATATCAAGGTAACTGATTTTGGTATTGCCAGAGCAGTTTCTGCTTCTACCATGACCTACAGCGGCAGCGTTATGGGCTCTGTGCATTATTTTTCTCCAGAGCAGGCTAAGGGGACGGTGATTACCACTAAATCAGATGTTTATTCTCTGGGGGTGGTTCTTTACGAAATGCTGACCGGGCAGCTGCCTTTTAATGGTGAGACCTCTGTTAGCATTGCTCTGAAGCATTTGCAGGAGGAGCCAGTGTCTATTAGACAGCTAAATCCATCTATACCTCCAGTGCTGGAGGCTATTGTGCAAAAGGCTATGTCCAAGGATCCTGCAGATAGGCCTAGCAGTACGGAGCTATACGCTGATTTGAACCAGGCTAAGGCCATGCTGGCAGACAGAGGGGCTAGTCAGGAAGCAGCTTCCAATGATCCTTTTGCTACCAGAATGATACCTCGAATTACGCCGGAGATGATGGCAGAGCAGAGGGCAGAACATCCTGCTAATAACCCGACAGGCAGTAGAGGAGATTATCAGCCTCAGTACCAGCCACAGGAGGAAAAATCTATTTTTAAGTCCAAGAGCTTTATTGCTGTTTTGGTGGGTATTTTGTTCATGGGCTTTTTTGTAGGTTCCTTCCTGTCCTTTGGCAAGTTCTGGAGCTCTGCGGAAATCAATGTGCCAGATGTGGTAGGCAAGTCCTCTGTGGTGGCTCAGCAGATTTTGGAGGATAAGAATCTACGGGTAAAGATAGTGGAGGCCAATGATGATTCTGTGCCAGCTGGTCAGGTGGTTTCCCAATATCCAGAGGCGGGAGCCAAGGTTAAGGAGCAGCGATTGGTTACCATTACTGTCAGCAAGGGTGGTCAGGAGCTGACCATGCCAGATTTGAAGAGCATGAGCCGCAGTAATGCTGAGGAAAAGCTGAAGAAGATGGGCTTGAAGATTGGTGCTGTTTTTGAGGAGAATGCCAAGGAGCCTGCTGGTACAGTTATTAATCAGGACCCAAGAAGCGGTTCCAAGATTACTAAAGGACAGACAGTGGATATTACTGTAAGTCTAGGTGAGAAAAAGAAGGAAATTACAGTTCAGAACTATACTGGACTTAGTGTAGATAGTGCTAAATCCAATTTGGAGGCCAATGGTCTGTCCCTAGGGGGAATTAGTGAGGAAGCTAGCACAAGGCCAAAGGGAACTGTTATCGGTCAGAGTCCGGCAGCAGGCAGTACCACCACTGAAGGTGGCAGTGTCAGCCTGATTATATCCTCTGGCAGCAGTGGTGGAGCCAAGACTGATAGCAATCAGGCTCCTACCCCTTCCGCAGCTACTACCAAGGGTAAAACTGATGCTGGCAAATCCAGCACCCGTTAGCATTGGGTAAATTCGTGGGAAATAGGATGTGCATATAGGAGAATTGCTATGCCAACAGCTCAGGTTATAAAAATGTATAATGGATTCTACTATCTGCAGGTGGCAGGACAGGAGGAGCTTTTGTCCTGCCGGCTGAGGGGCAGAATTAAGCGAAATAAGGGGGCAGTGGTTACTGGCGATTATGTGGAGTATCAAATGCTGGAGGACGGCACAGGTGTAATTGAAAGCTGTCTTCCTAGGCGAACCTTGCTGAAAAGACCTGCTGTGGCCAATATTGATCAGGTTTTGATAACCTTTGCAGCCCGCCAGCCGGATTTGAATCAGCTGTTATTGAATCGCTTCCTTGTTTTGGCCGAGTGGTCTGGGATTCCAGAGATTGTTATTTGCATTAACAAATGTGATTTGCTGGAGGAAAAGGCGGATTTTTTGCAGGACTATGTGCAGGCAGGCTATAAATTGTTAATGGTTTCGGCTCAGGAAGGTCAGGGTATTCAGGAACTGAAAAATCTGCTTACTGGGCGGGTAACTGTATTTGCTGGTCCCTCTGGGGTAGGGAAATCCTCTCTCCTCAACGCGGTAGACAGCAAATTGGAGCTGGCCACTGGCAAAATAAGTGACAAGATTAAAAGGGGCAAGCATACCACTAGAGCAGCCTGTCTGCTGCCATTGCCAGAGGGAGGCACGGTGGTGGATACCCCTGGCTTTAGTGCTGCAGAGCTGGAAAATATAGACAAGGCCCAGCTGGCGCATTATTTCCCAGAGTTCCGTCCCTACATTGAAAAATGTTATTACAATACCTGTACCCACAGCCATGAGCCGGATTGCGCCGTTAAGGAGGCCGTGGAAGCAGGGGCTATTTGTCAGGCCCGTTATGAGGCTTATTTGAATATTTTACAAACAATTAATGAGAGAAAGAAGGCTTACTGATATGATAAAAATCGCTCCATCTATCCTTTCCGCAGATTTCGCTAATTTGGGAGCAGAAGTAAAAAAAGTTGTAGATGCAGGGGCAGAATTTGTACATATTGATGTTATGGATGGCACCTTTGTGCCAGAGATTACTTTGGGGGCAGGCATTGTGAAGGCTATTCGTCCTGTAACTGATGCTGTATTTGATGTACATCTCATGGTAGAACATCCTGATACCCATATTGAAGCCTTTGCCAAGGCTGGGGCAGATTACATAACCTTCCATGTGGAGGCTGCCAAGCATCCTCACCGCATGATTCAGGCTATTCATGCTTTAGGGTGTAAGGCTGGTGTATCCCTGAATCCTGGCACTCCTATTTCTATGATTGAGGAGCTGCTGCCAGATGTGGATATGGTGCTGGTTATGTCTGTAAATCCTGGTTATGGCGGACAGAAGTTTATTCCTGGTTCCATAAGCAAGCTGCAGCGCATTCGCAAGGCTTTGGATGAGATAGGTTCTCAGGCTGAGCTGCAGGTAGATGGTGGAGTTAATGAGGAAAATGCTCAGTCCATTATTGATGCTGGGGCAACTGTGCTGGTAGCTGGATCTGCTGTGTACAAGAGCAAGGATATTCCTGCTACCATCAAAAAGCTTCATGGTCGCGGTTAATGAGTTTTGCTAAAAAGGAGAAAAATAATGAAGAAAGCAGTTATTTTGCTATCTGGCGGTTTGGATTCTACTACCTGTATGGCAGTAGCCAAGGAACAGGGCTATGATTTGTACCCTATTAGCTTTGATTATCATCAGCGTCACAGCATTGAGCTGGAGGGAGCCAAAAAGATAGCAGATTTTTATCAGGTAAAAAAACATTTGATTATTGAAACCAATATGGATCAGGTGGGAGGCTCTGCACTTACCGATAAGGATATTCAGGTGCCAGAGGGTGAGATTGTTCACGAGGATAAGGATATTCCTGTAACCTATGTACCTGCTAGAAACCTAACCTTTTTGAGCTATGCTCTGGGCTATGCTGAGGTTATTGGGGCAGATCATATCTTTATCGGTGTTAATGCGGTAGATTATTCTGGTTATCCAGATTGTCGTCCAGAGTTTATTGCCAAATTCCAAGCTCTAGCTGATTATGCCACCAAGGCAGGGACGGCTGATGGCAGACATATTCGCATCGAAACTCCCTTGCAGGATTTGACCAAGAAGGAGATTGTGCAGCTGGCCAATCGTTTAGGGGCACCTTTGCAGTTTACCCATAGCTGTTATAATGGAGGGGTCAAGGCCTGCGGCGTTTGCGATAGCTGTAAGCTGAGACTCAAGGGCTTCCGTGAGGCTGGTGTGGTAGATCCTGTAGAATATGAGAATGATGTTAATAGATAAGCAGGTGATTCAGTGAAGGACGTTCAGAATAGTATTGACCAGCGAGGGATTGCCATTCAGCGTGTAGGCATCAAGGATGCCTATTTGCCATTTCTGATAAAAACCAAGGCAGAAGGCTATCAGCAGGTAACAGCCAAGGTATGCTTTACTGTAGCTCTGCCTATGGAATATAAGGGCACTCATATGAGCCGTTTTTTGGAGATTCTGAATCCATGGTCCACCAAGCCAGTGGCGGAGCCAGAGATGGCGGAAATATTAAGTGAAGCCCTGGAAAAGCTGCAGGCTGAAGAGGCAGCTATTAGAATTGATTTCAAATACTTTGTGGAGCGTCAGGCTCCTGTTAGCGGCCGCTGTTCCGTGTTGGATGTGGATTGTTTCTTTGCAGGGAATATGTCTAGAGGCAAAGCCTTGGAATTTACTCTGGGGGTAAAGGTTCCATATACATCTCTATGTCCCTGCAGTAAGGAAATTTCCCGTTATGGAGCCCACAATCAGCGGGGGATTTTGGCTGCGGAGCTAAAATTTTGCTCAGGCTATGAATGTATTCTTATTGAGGATTTGGTTGAGCTTTTGGAAAAGCAGGCTTCTTGTCAGATTTATCCTTTGCTGAAGCGGGAGGATGAAAAATACGTTACAGAAACAGCCTATGAAAATCCTAAATTTGTAGAGGATATTCTTCGGGATGGTGTGCTGGCTATGCGTAGCTTAGAGGGATTGGGCTGGTTCTCTCTGGCCTGTGAAAATTTTGAATCCATTCATAATCATAGTGCCTATGCTGCACATGAGGAAACAATAGGTGAGTAGGTTTTGAAAAAGCTAATTGTAAATGCAGATGATTTTGGCCTTCATACTGAGGTAAATAAAGCTGTTATTAAAGGATATCAGCAGGGGTGCTTGAGGAGTACTTCCCTGATGCCTACGGGAGCAGCTGTAGAGGAGGCCAGCCAGCTGGCCCGGCAGAATCCTGAGCTGGGAATCGGGATTCATATTACTTTGGTGGCAGAAAAACCTGTACTGCCCTTGGACAAGGTGTTTACCTTGGTGGATGAACAGGGACATTTTCATGCTGACCATATGGTTTTTATCAAGAAATATTTGCAGGGGCAGATTGACAAGGGACAGCTTTACGCAGAGTGTGAGGCGCAGATTGCCAAAGCTATGTCCTTGGGCTTGAATATTACCCATTTGGACAGCCACCAGCATCTTCATACTCTGCCTGGGGTAACAGAAATCTGCTTGGAGCTAATGAAAAAATATAATATTCATAGAATGCGTTATCCCGGAGAAGCCTTTGGTTTTACGGGAGGCTATCATAGTGGTATGTTTCGCCGGCTAGCAAAATGTGGACTTACTGCCTGTGCCATGTTGGCAAGACGCCGGGCAAAATGTTATAATATAACGATGCCTGAGCACTTCTTTGGTATGTTGGCAGGAGGCCATATGGGAAAAAAATATTTCCTGAATATTCTGAAAGCCCTGCCGGATGGGATTTCAGAGATTATGGTTCATCCTGGTTGTGATGCCAAGGCCTTGGGCAGTGTCTATGATTGGCAATATCACTGGGAGGATGAGCTGGCTTCTGTAACCTCTGAGGAAGCTATGAGTTATTTACGGCAGCAGAAGATAGAGCTTATATCCTTCAAGGAGTTAACTCATGAATAAGGTCTACGGACGAATTTTACTTTTAACATTGTTTATACTGGTAATATCCGGAGTGGTCATTTATTCTACTGTGGATATTAATACCATTCGCAATCTTCATGTATTTCAGCCTTGGTCAGTGGCTCTGGCTATTTTGGCTATTACCATTGGCCTCATATTGGATGGTACAAGGCTGATGCATCTGGTAAAAATATCAGGGGAACGTATTACCTTGAAGCAGTCTGTACAGGTGGTTTTTGGTAATTATTTTTTGGCTATGCTGGGGCCGGGAGCAGCGGCAGGAGCCATTGCCCAGATTATGTTCCTGCAAAAGGCAGGGATACCTGCCGGCAAGGCTGCGGTGCTGGCTATGGTCCGCACCATTGTTTCCATTTTGTTTCTGGCCTGTTGTCTGCCCTTTGTCTTTCTACATGATGCAGGGATTTTGCCGGGGGTATCCAATGATGTTATGGTGGCAGTAGGTTCAGGTATATTGCTGTTGATGGTATTGCTGGTTTATGGTATTCGTTACAATGCCTGTGATTATATGGCTGTACGGATTTCCCGCCGGATTTCCTCACATAATGTGCGGCGAAAATTTCTTAATGTTTATCGCGATAGTAAAACTGGCATCCAGATGTTGGTTAAATCCCCTACTTCCCTGATTCGGGTATTTTTTGAATCAGGTCTGAGTCTGATTTTTATCTACATGGTGGTTCCTTGCCTGATGTTAGGCTTGGGGGCAGAGGTTGATTGGCTGACAGTAATGGGCAGAATGATGTTTTTGAATATTCTGCTGTATTTTTCACCTACTCCGGGAGGTTCTGGTATTGCCGAGGGCGGTTTTGTGCTGTTGTTCAGCAATAGTGTACCTGCAGGTACGGTGGGAATATTGGCTGTTGCCTGGCGGTTTATTGCGGAATACCTGCCATTTTTCGTGGGACTGTATTATTCCATTACTGTTTTAGGCAAAGATATTCTCCACAAATCCATTGAGGAGACGGAGAAATGATAGCAGTTGCATAGCATACTGCTTTCATGATATTATATATACCATTATTTTAATTGTGTTTTTCGTTGGGGGCATAGATTGTGAAAACTAAAAAGATTTTATCCATTGCAGCCTGCGGTTTAAGCCTGCTGCTGTTTTCCGGTGCAGTGAATACAGAGGCATCTATTGCTATTAAGGATGGCAGTAAAAGTAAAACAGTGGTAAAGGTTAATAGACAGCAAAGTCAGACTGTCCAGCATAATACCATAGCCAAGAAGGTGGAAAAGGCCCAAAAGGCTGAAGCTGGTCAGCAGGCGGAGGCTATGGACAGTGAAAGAAAGCTGAGCTTTCAGGAGCGTATTTATCAGATTTTGCATCCAAGTGAGGCCGAACCTGATAAGAAGGCTGCTGCAGCCAGCAGAGATGATAACATGATTATGGGTGGTGCGGTGGCTACCCAGGAGCAGTGCGTTCGTTATTTGCTAAAGCACAATCCGAACCCCAAGCTGAATGTAACTCCTCAGGAGCTGGTTTCTTACTACTATGAGGAAGGAAGCAGAACCGGTATCCGTCCAGATATTGCTTTTGCCCAGGCCTTGAAGGAAACTGGTTATTTCCGCTATGGCGGTACTGTAATTCCTGCCCAGAATAATTATTGTGGCTTGGGAACTACCAGTGCTACGGTTCAGGGGGCCTATTTTGCTACTCCTAGACTGGGGGTCAAGGCTCATATCCAGCATTTGCTGGCCTATGCTTCTGTGGAGCCGCCTCAGGATAATATAGTGGATCCACGTTATGATTTGGTGCGTCAATCCTATGGCACCAATACTCTGACTCAGTGGAAGGACTTGAATGGCCGTTGGGCAGTGCCTGGTGTAGGCTATGGTCAGAGTATTCTGGAGGATTATTATCAGGGAATTTTAAATTCTTAATGGTGTTAATAAATAATAGAGATGTGAGGTATAGATAAAAATGATTTCAACTAGCGGCGTAACCCTACAATTTGGCAAGCGTGTCCTTTTTAAGGATGTATCCATCAAATTTACTCCGGGCAACTGCTATGGCGTTATTGGTGCCAATGGTGCTGGTAAATCTACTTTTTTGAAGCTTTTAAGCGGTGATATTGAGCCTACTAAGGGTTCTATAGATATTACTCCTGGCGAGCGTATGTCTGTGTTGAAGCAGGATCACTTTGCCTTTGATGAGTACGAGGTTCTTCGTACTGTTATTATGGGGAATCAGCATCTGGTAGACATTATGGACGAAAAGGATGCTATTTATGCCAAGCCAGATTTCAGCGATGAGGATGGTATCCGTGCTGGTGAGCTGGAGGCTGAATTTGCTGAGCTGAACGGTTGGGATGCTGAGTCTGATGCAGCCAAGCTGTTAAATGGCTTGGGTATTGGTGAAGAATATCACTACCAGAAAATGTCCGAGCTGGATCCTGCCTTGAAGGTGCGTGTACTTCTGGCTCAGGCTCTCTTTGGCAATCCAGATATTCTGCTGCTGGACGAGCCTACCAACCATTTGGATTTGGCTTCTATTAACTGGCTGGAGGACTTCCTGGCAGGCTTTGAGAACACTGTTATTGTTGTATCTCATGACCGTCATTTCCTGAATCAGGTATGTACCCATATTGCTGATGTTGACTTTGGCAAGATTCAGCTTTATGTTGGTAACTATGATTTCTGGTATCATTCCAGTCAGCTGGCTCTCCAGCTGGCCAAGGATGCTAACAAGAAGAAGGAAGAAAAAATCAAAGAGCTGCAGACCTTTATTGCCCGCTTTGCAGCCAATGCTTCCAAGTCCAAGCAGGCTACTTCCCGTAAGAAACTGCTGGACAAGATTACCTTGGATGATATTAAGCCATCTTCGCGCCGTTATCCTTATATTGCCTTTACTCCTGACCGTGAGGCAGGAGATCAGCTGCTGCTGGTAGAGGGTATTTCCAAGACTATTGATGGTGAAAAGGTGTTGAATAATGTTTCCTTTACTGTGCGTAAGGGAGATAAGATTGCCTTTACTGGCCCTAATAGCGCAGGTAAGACAGCTCTGTTCCAGATTCTCATGGGCGAGATGGAGCCAGATGAGGGTTCTTTCAAGTGGGGCGTAACCACTACCCAGGCTTATTTGCCAAATGATAATACTGAATACTTCGAGGGCTGTGAGCTAAGTCTGACTGATTGGCTGCGGCAGTATTCCAAGGATCCAGATGAGTCCTTTGTCCGTGGCTTCCTGGGGCGTATGCTGTTCAGTGGTGAGGAAAGCTTGAAGCAGGCATCTGTTATCTCCGGTGGTGAGAAGGTTCGCTGTATGCTGTCCAAGATGATGCTTAGCGGTGCTAATGTATTGCTGATGGATGAGCCTACCAACCATTTGGATTTGGAGTCCATTACTGCTCTCAATGATGGTTTGATTAACTTCAAGGGTACCCTGCTGTTTGTATCCCATGACCATCAGTTTGTTCAGACCATTGCAGATAGAATTATTGAGCTGACTCCAGAGGGAGTATTTGACAAGCTTACTAGCTATGATGATTTCCTGGCTGATGAGGATGTACAGGCAAGATTGGCTAAGATGTACGAGGCATAAAAATGACAAATAAAACATTTTATGATTTAAGTGTATCTGAGCCACTGTGCCAGTCCTTGGAAAAATTGGGTATTAAGGAGCCTACCCCGGTACAGGCAGAGGCCATTCCTGCCATGAGAAATGGCAAGGATACTATTGTGCAGGCTCAGACCGGTACAGGCAAGACCTTGGCTTTTCTCCTGCCTATCTACGACAGAATCAAGGTGCAGGCTGACAATATTCAGACCTTGATTCTTACTCCGACTAGAGAGCTGACCTTGCAGATTGCCAAGGTGGCAGCTCAGCTGGGGAAAGCCAATGGCGTTCGTTCTCTAGCTATTTATGGTGGTCAGGATATTGAGCGTCAGAAGCAGAAGTTGGGGCGGGAGCCTCATGTGATTATTGGTACCCCAGGGCGCATTCTGGATCATATGCGTCGCAAGACCATTACCTTTGCTAATACCAATCGCATTGTGCTGGACGAAGCAGATGAAATGCTGCGCCGAGGCTTTTTGGAGGATGTGGAGCAGATTCTGGGCACTATGGCCAGAGATAGACAGATTATGCTGTTTTCTGCCACTATGCCAGATAAGGTAAAGGCTCTGGCTCATCGTTATATGACCAATTTCCAGCATGTAATTATCAAGACTGAGAATATTACCTTGGACAATATTCAACAGAGGGTTGTGGATACTGTAGAGGATTCCAAGCTGGATAAGTTGTGTGAGTTAATCAATGAGCAGAATCCATATTTGGCTATGGTATTTTGCGGTACCAAGAGCCGGGTTTCTCAGGTGGCTATGGCCTTGGCCCGCCGAGGCTATTTGGCTGATGAGCTTCATGGGGATTTGTCCCAGTTGCAAAGAACCAATGTCCTGAAGAAGTTCCGGGAAGCCAAGCTGCAGATTTTGGTTACTACAGATATTGCAGCTAGAGGGCTGGATATTGAAGGGGTAACTCATGTCTTTAACTATGATTTGCCTCGCAATACAGAGGAATATATTCATCGTATTGGCCGTACAGGTAGAGCAGGTCAGCAGGGCATGGCTATAACCTTTGTTAATGCTCGGCAGTATTCTCAGCTGCGGCGGATTGAAGCTGGTATCAAGAACCATATCCAGAAGGATGTGTCCTCTCGCAGTCTTGCCTCTCGCCTTAAAAGGGAAAAGCGGGAGCGGGAAATGGCTGTCCAAAAGGCTGCTGCCGAAAAGGAGCAGTCCAAACAGGCCAAGAGCCGTTATGCCAACCGCAAGGGAGCAGAGCATAAGGGCCGCAACAATCGCTCCAGACGATTGAGAGACAAGGCAAAAAACGCCAGCCGAGGCAGAAGATAAAGCAAAAATTAACCGCCTGCGAATCAACCAGTAGGCGGTATTTTTATGGCAAAATTCAGGCTGGTCATACAAATGTTTTTCTGATATAATAAAACATATGGTAAATTTTTCTGGGAGGTGTTGGAATGAGTAACAAAGCAAAAATTCGCGAGGATGCAATGAAATTAAATCCAATAGACGATGCATTATTTGCAAAAATGGCGGAGGATATAAATTTTTGTCAGGAAATTTTGCAGGTTTTTCTAGCAGACAGAAAATTAATAGTATTGGACTCTAACCCTCAATATATGGTAAAAAATTTGCAAGGTCGTTCCTGTATATTGGATTTGAAATGTAGTATAGGTTCAGGGGAGATTGTCCATGTGGAAGTACAAAAATCGGATGATGATGACCATCAAAAGCGTGTTAGATATAATGCCTCCCTGTTGACTACCAATATTGCTAATCCTGGAGATAAGTTTTGTAATATTCCAGACATAATTTCCATATTTATATCAAGATTTGATGTATTTAAGAGTGGTAGAGCGGCTTACAACGTTGAGAGGATAGTTAAAGAAACTGGCAAAATAGTGTATAATGGTATTAGAGAAGTGTACATAAATGCTGAAAATTACGATAAATCAGATATAGCAGATTTGATGAAGGTTTTTGTTGAAGATGACGTTTACGAAGATAAGAAGTTTCCTGTTACATCTGAGCGTAAAAGAAGATTTAAGACTACAGAGGAGGGAGTGAAAGAAATGTGTGAGATTATTGAACGGAATAGAGCAGAAGCATATGCAGAGGGAGTAGCACGTGGAGAGACACGTGGAGAGATTCGCGGAACCATGAAAACATTGATAAATTTAGTCAAAAAAAATCGAATTACCATTGAAGAAGCGGCGGAGAATGCCAATATGACGGTAAAAGCCTTTAAAGCTGAAATGGCTGCCTTATAATAAATGTCTGTGTGTGGCTGTGGGCAAAATTGGTACAAATTTTGCCTGCAGCTTTGTTTGTATACTTTGATTGAATAGGGTAGGGGTAAGAACAAATTACATGGGACTATGGGCAGAAAATCTAAAAAAATTAACATAATGCTTTTCATAGAAGTGCAGAATGTGATATAGTGATATTAATCATGTAGGGGTCTGTCTATATGCCCTATTAGGAAAGGAGGAGGTTGGCAAAGGATAGGCGACTACGACTGAAAATCTAATATTTATGGACAGTGTAGCAATTCCAGAATATTGCCCTAGCATATGACGGCCGGACCTTCGGGAAGCCAGGAATTGACAAGACGAAAGCACTGTCTCCGCAAAGGAGAATGATCTATTATGATGCGTTCATTGTATTCTGGTGTTTCCGGACTGAAAAATCACCAGACCCGTATGGATGTTGTAGGTAACAACATCTCCAATGTTAACACTACTGGCTTCAAATCCAGTCGAGTAACCTTTAGCGATACCCTGAGCCAGACGCTCAGTGGTGCTTCTGCACCTACAGCGAATCGGGGCGGTACCAACCCAAAGCAGATAGGCTTGGGTTCTGCTACCTCGGCTATTGATACTCTGTTTACCGATGGTTCTGTACAGTCCACAGGTGTAAATACTGATTTGTGCCTGTCTGGTAATGGTTTGTTTATCGTTAAGGATGGCGATTTGAGCTATTATACCCGTAATGGTAACTTCAAATTTGATAAGGAAGGCTATTATGTAAATAGTGATGGCCTAAAGGTACAGGGCTGGTCTGCTACTACTCCTGGCGATGCTATCAACACCAATGGACAGCCAAATGAAATCTGTATTCCAGCAGGTAAAACCATGGCAGCTTCTGCTACTACCAAGGCTACTTTCAGTAGTAATCTAAATGCTGCAGAGCCAATGATTAAGAGTATTACTATTACTACAGCAGATGGTCAGACCGAAACTATAGATACTGCTAATAAAACTTTTAAGATTGGTGAAAAATATACTCCGACTACAGCAGGTGCTACAGCTTCAACTATTGCATCTCTTACCTTGAATATGACAGATGGAACCAATACTACTGAAACAGAAGGTTCTTTTACAGTAGGATATAGCAAACCTAAGACTACTATTGCCACTGTATATGATTCTCTAGGTAATTCTCACAATGTAGTTATCTATATGACCAAAACTGGTGCAGATAATACTGGCAGTACGTGGCAGATGTCTTTGGCAGACGTAAAGGCTGATGGCACAAGTACGGCAACCTTGAAGGATAGCAATGGCAAAGATATTGATTTGAAAATGCCTAAGACAGAGGTTAAATTCAATGTTAATGGTGGTTATGATACTGGTTCTGGTACAACTACTCTTACCTTGACCAATGGAGCAGTAGGTACTCAGACTGTAGCTCTTGATTTCACTGCGCTCACTCAATATGCAGGCAGCAACACCGCTTTTGCTACCACTGATGGTAATGCAGCAGGTACTCTGAAATCCGTATCCATAGATAGCAATGGTGTTATTACCGGTACCTATACCAATGGTTTGAATGTGCAGGAGGCTCAGGTAGCTATTGCTCAGTTTAACAATGCCTCTGGTCTGACAAAAACTGGTAATTCTCTTTATACTGAGTCCAATAACTCTGGTACTCCTAATATCGGTACCATTAGTGGTTTGGGCTGTACTGTAACCCCATCCTCTTTGGAAATGTCCAATGTAGATATGGCCAGCGAGCTGACAGATATGATTGTTACCCAGCGTGGTTATCAGTCTAACTCCAAGATTATTACTGTCTCCGATGAGCTTTTGGAAACCTTGATTAACATGAAGCGCTAATAAAAAAATAGAAATCTGCTGTATGCCCTTGATGGTGTACAGCAGTATTTTTTTGTTTGTTGTGAAAGCTGACTTGTTTTTGTCTCTAAATTCGCCTACAATATAAGCAAGGTGTAAAAATAGCAGAGGCTGAATAGCCTATAGATACAAGGAGATTAATGGTAATAAGATATGGCAAGAATTAAGGATGTAGCAAAGGAAGCCGGGGTAGCACCTAGTACGGTATCTCTGGTGTTGAACAAAAAAGGCTATGTTTCTGAGGAAACCCGTCTCAAGGTAGAAGCAGCTGTGGAAAAGCTGAATTATATTCCCAGCGAAATGGCCAGGAATTTGTCCCTGCAGCGGACGAATATTATCGGCGTTATAGTACCATCTATTTCCCATCCATTTTTCTCTGAGCTGGCAGAGGCTTTGGAAACAGAGCTGTACAGCTTGGGCTATAAGATGATGCTTTGTTGTACCAAATACAAGGAAAATTCAGAGCGAAAATTTATTGAGATGCTAAAAAGACAAACCATGGATGGCATTATTATGGGGGCTCATTCTCTGGATGTATCTATTTATGAGGGCCTAAAGGAGCCAGTGGTGGCTTTTGACCGCTATCTCAACGATAATATTCCTATAGTTCATTGTGACCACTGTGTTGGTGGACGAATGGCAGCAGAGGCGTTTTTGCAGCATAATTGTCGTCATGTAGTAGGAATTGAGGGCTATCAGGGGGTACATACTCCAGCCAATGATTATCATAGGTTATTTCATGAAACTATGCGGAATCATGGCGTGGCAACGGATATTTTGGAAATGCCATGGAATGCTTTTACCTATGAGGATTTTTTGTCAACAGCAGAAAAACTGTTTGAAGAATATCATGATATTGATGGTATTTTTGGCGCTGATATGGCTATAGCCAGTTGTATGCGGGTGGCAGCCAGAAAAGGCTATCGCATACCAGAAGATATTAAGATGGTGGCCTATGATGGTACAGGCATGACTCAGACCGGGGTTCAGCCCATAACAGCAGTGCGGCAGCCTATTGAAAAATTGGCAGCTATTGCTGCTCAAAAGGTAGTTAACAAGGTTAATGGCATAAAGGACGATTTGCCTTGGGTGTTACAGCCCAGGCTTTTGAAGGGCGAGACCTGCTAGACAGGTGTCGCTTTTTTCAATTGTTAAAAAATCGTTTATACAAATCTAAAAAAACTATTGACAATGTATTGTTTTATCGCTATTATAAATATATCAAACCGGTTCGAGATAATAAGTGCGAAGAAAAATGGGGGTATTTTGGTGAAAGAAGAAATGCAGGTAACAAATCAGCGGTATCGTTTGGGCTATCATTTGATGCCGAAAAGCGGTTGGATTAATGATCCAAATGGTTTCTCCTATTTCAAGGGATATTATCATATGTTTTATCAGTATTATCCATATGCAGCAGAGTGGGGGCCTATGCATTGGGGACACGCTCGCAGCAAGGATATGATTCATTGGGAGACTCTGCCAACAGCTTTAGTTCCTGGTGATATGGAAAGCGGCTGCTTTTCTGGCAGTGCCATTGAGCACGATGGTAAGCTGTGGCTGATTTACACCGGTCATCATTATTTTGAGCCAAATGACAATGAGTCCTTCTATGAAAATCAGAATCTGGCTTACAGTGAGGATGGAGTACATTTTACCAAATATGAGGGTAATCCAGTTCTCAGAGTACCAGCAGACAATACAAAACATTTCCGTGATCCAAAGGTATGGAAAGAGGGAGATACCTTCTATATGATTCTGGGCAGTCAGGGAGAGGATGAGCTGGGACGTGCCTTGCTCTTCGCCTCCAAGGACTTGATTAGTTGGGAGCGGGTATCCATAATGTCCAAGGCTAAGAATCTGAAAGAGGAAGGCTATATGTGGGAGTGTCCGGATTTCTTCCATCTGGATGGTCAGGATGTACTTCTCATGTCTCCTCAGGGGCTGGAGGCAGACGGCGATAGATTCCGCAATCTTAATCAGACTGGTTATATTATGGGCCAGCTGGGAGAAGATAAGGTTCTCACTAGAGGAGAGTTTGTAGAAATCGACAATGGTCATGATTTCTATGCTACTCAGACCATGCTGACTCCAGATGGCCGGAGAGTTATGGTGGCTTGGATGAATGCTTGGGATTCCGATATATTGGAAAAGCAGGATGGCTGGGCTGGTGCCTTGACAATTCCTAGAGAGCTTACTATCAAGGACGGACATATTTATCAGCATCCTATTAAGGAGATGGAAGCGCTGAGAACTGCTAAACTAATAGCAGGTGTGATGGAGGCTGGTCATGAATATGAGCTTCCTAGGACAGCAGAGTTGAATCTGGCCTTTGAGGGAGCTGAGGGTGAGCTTCTAACTATTACAGATGGGGAACACAATCTTATCATTGGTGCTGATACAGATGGTGGCCGTTTGGTTATTCAGCGTAATACCAAGGACGGTGAGCGTGCTGCCCAGGTGGCAAATTTTGCTAATCTCAAATTGCAGGTTTTTGTGGACAAGACCTCTGCGGAAATCTTTGTAAACGACGGGGAAAGAACATTTACAGAGAGAATCTACTGGGATGCACCACTGACAGTGGAAATGGGTAATAGCTGTCAGGCAACTATATATAAATTAGAGGAAGAAACTAATAAATACTAAAATGAGGGGATAAATATTATGGATAAGTTAAAGGCATTTGCTAA
>DAVZJH010000024.1:0-24173 GCA_052272885.1 Anaerovibrio sp.
CGTTATGACCGCAGGCTGTATTGCGAGAATCTTTGACATATCGAATTATATTTACTACTGTAGATTACAGCACAGGGGATTTGCATATAAAAGAATTAATACACCAAATAGGTTATGATAGAGAATATTGTCAGCACAATAATCTCTATCATAACCATTTTTTTCAATACTGCAAAGAAATCTGCCTTGAAATAATCTGTGGTTACAGTGAAGCATACATGGGTTGGGGTTATCATCTGGCCTGCTACGCCATATACCATAGCTATAGACGCCAGAGTAAGGCTGCCAGTCTGCATAGCTGCTACAATGGGCATAACAATGGCTACATGAGCCTGGCTCATGCCCGTAAGAATACCGACCACCAGAGAAATGCCAGCAATAATTACCGGAATAGGCAAGGGGGCTGTCTGAAAGGCTGTTACCAGCTCTGCCAGCGTATTGGTAACAGTTAATACCTGAATAAAATAAAGAATGCAAAGAACATTAATAAACATTTTTTTATCAATAGAGCCAGTAATCATTTCCTTTAGAGAAACCTGACGGCCTAGGGCTTTCAGAATGCCATAAAGCAGCAGGGTAGTAATCCCCATAGCTACAGATGCATTAAGACTGGCAAAAACTACCAGCAAAAAGGTAAAGCCAATAGGAAAGATAGCCAGCAGAATATCCAAATAGGAACCGGATGATGTACGGCCTTTATTCTGCATCTCTTCTTTAGCAGTGCTTTTCATTGGCAGAGGTGTTAAGAGCACCAGCCAGCCTACCACAAAGCATAGCAGAGATACCCAGGCAGTCTGGCTCACAAAATGAGCATAGGGCACCTGAGCAATGCTGCAGGCCATAATCATGCCAGGAATAATAGGATTGGAAAACTCATAGGGATGACGGAACCAGAAATTGATAGCCGCCTTATCCTCTGACGTAGCCTCCAGCTTGCTACAGGCTTCCTCTACAATAGGAGCCGAGAATCTTGCTCCCCCTAGAGAGGGGAGCAGACCTAGAAAGCCTGGCATAATAGCCAAAGTCACCTTGGCACTGGAAAATAGCCTTTGCAAGGCCATTACCATTTTGCTAAGAGTACCACTGGTTCGCAGGGCAATTTCTAGACACATAACCAGATAGAGAGAAAATACCAAATCGTAGGTGCGTCCCATAGTCATGGTTTGCTGTAGAGCGGTTAGCAAATCCAGAGGCTGTCCAGACCGCACTAGCCAGATAAAGCTACCACCAGCTAGCATACAAAGGCCCACATAGATATGCCGCCGCATTAAGAGGATAATAATTGTCATGGCAATTACAAGAAGCAAAAAAATATTCATGAATACATCTCCTATGGTTAAGATTTTACCATTTGTCATTATAGCATCTAAATTGGTCAAAGAAAATGCCAATGCATTTTTTTGAATGGTTTAACCAGAAGGGGAATATATTGGACAAATAAAATGAGACTACCTGGCGATAGTCTCATTTTGTAGGTACGATTATGAATATGGGGGATAAGGTATAGTAAAATCTAAGGGAGAGGGGGATAGGATTATTTAATTACCTTCAGGGATTGGCGATCAGCAAAGACAGCTACAAAAATCAGGAAGATAACACCCTGAATCAGCTGCATGGTCTGAGTAGTCAAGCCCATCATGGTCAGACCGCTGTAGAGTACATAGTACAGCAGAGTACCAACAATAATATTGGAGAAGCGAACCTTGGCACCGCCAGAAATAGGCATACCGCCCAGTACCAAAGCAATCAGAATCTGGGTTTCCAGCTGATTACCTACATTAGCTGTAGCAGAGCCGTTTTTGGCAATATTGATAAAGGCTGCCAAACCAGTCATAGCACCAGCCAAGGTGTAAATCAAGAATTTCATGCGGTCAGTGCGGATACCAGCAAACATAGCACCCTTTTCACCAGCACCAATAGCCTTCAAATAAGTACCGAATTTGGTGTAGCGGAAGGCTACAAAGGAAATAACCAGAATCAACAGCATCAAAGGCAGCTTCATTTCAATGTGGTCAAAATTGTACACATCCATGCTGGCCCGGATAGGGGAGTCGGAGGCCATGTATTTGATAAAGCCACGGAAAAGGAACATGGTACAGATGGTAACTATGAAGGAGGCAATTTTGCGGTTTACATAGAAGTAGCCGTTAATCGCACCAATCACCGCACCAGCCACCACGCCACCAGCAATGGCAATACCAATACCATATTGAGAGAGAATACATACAGCAATGGAGGCAATACCCAGAATAGATCCCTGGGAGAAATCCAAGCCCCCCATAGTCATGATAAAGAATACACCAGTTGCTGCAATCATACCTACATAAATCTGATTCAAAAGCAAGGTCAGATTTCTTTGACTGCTCATACCTCCATCGGTAAGGAAGTTGAACAGGGCAAATATTGCCACCAGGCCAACTACCGGCAGATAGGTCCGGATTTTATTCATACGGGAAGCCTTGGCCAGTTCTTCCTCCTTGGATAATGTTTTTTCTTTGTCAGCCATAACTTTCTCCTTATACCATCTTGGAAATGAGCAGGTTCTCATCCAAATCTCTGCTTCTTGGCAGCTCACCGTTTAGCTTGCCGTCCTTCATAATAATGATGCGGTCGCACATACCAATCAGCTCCATCAGCTCCTCAGAAATCATAATAATGGATTTGTTGTGCTTGCGCATGGTATCCATTAACTGATAAATATCCTGCTTAACCTTGATATCAATACCACGGGTTGGAGAATCCAGCACCAGAATATCAGAATCCTTGCCAATCCAGCGAGCCAATACAACCTTCTGCTTGTTACCACCAGACAAATCAGAGACAAACTGGTCAATATTCTGCATCTTAACAGACATCTGAGCAGCAAACTTGTTGGCAAAATCGCTGAGCTTCTTGTCGCTAAGCAGCTTGCATTTGCCAGCCAAATCATCCAGGGAAGGGAGGGTAATATTATCACCAATGCTTTGGTTCATAATAATGGATTCATTATCACGATCCTTGGAGGTATAGGCAATGCTATGCTTGATAGCAGTAGGAATATCATTGATTTCTGTGCCATCTGCCAAAGTAACAGTACCAGTGCGGTCATAGGAAGCACCAAAGATGGCCTTGCCGATTTCGTGCATACCAGATTCGGACAGACCGCCAAAGCCTAGAATCTCGCCCTTGTGCAAATCAAAGGAAACATCCTCTAGCACACCTGGTACAGAAACATTACGGACAGAAAGTACAACTTCATCCGAAACCTTCTCATCATAGTCTGGACGATAATAATCACCAGTAACCTCACGTCCAACCATGAGACGCTTCAAATCATCCTCAGTTACATCAGCACTTTTTACCGTATCAATGTAGACTCCATCACGCATGATGGTAATGGTATCAGATTTGTCCAGAACCTCTGGCAGGTCATGGGAGATAAAGATAACTGTATTGCCTTCCTTGCGGATGCGGTCCATATGCTTGTACAGCTCTTCACGACCTTCCTGAGAAAGGGCGGTAGTGGTTTCATCAATAACTACAATTTTGGGATGGAAGTAGGTGGCCTTAACGATTTCTACCAGCTTGCGATCCTCAAAATTATATTCATCAATCTGATGCTCAGCCTTGATATGCTTGAAGCCATATTGCTGCAGCAGTTCGTTGGCCTTGCGGTTAATAGCTTCTCTGTTTTTGATGCCATGTTTTACAAACTGATCCTCATGGCCTAAGAAGATATTCTCTGCTACAGTTAGGCCTGATAAGGTGCCTAGCTCCTGTACAATAATGGAAATTCCCTCTAGGTTGGCATCTACCTGATTCTTAGGATGAACTTCCTTCCCATCCAGAATAAATTTACCGCTGCCAATTGTGTAAATACCTGTCAGCATATTAGTCAGGGTAGATTTACCAGAACCGTTTTCCCCTATAAGGGCATGAACCTCGCCTTTGTTAATATTGAAGGAAACATTCTGCACTGCCTTGGTGATACCAAAGGATTTACACAGATTCTGAACCTGTAATCTTATTTCACTCATCTATGCTCTCCTCCTTATTTTACGATTTCACCTTTGGTGATTTTAGTGGTAAGGGTAATGATAATCAACAGTGCAAAGCCGGTAATTACGTCCTGAATAGCGGTTGGTGCACCTAGCGCTACGAAGCCATAGAAAATGATATTAATCATAAACTCGCCTAAGATAATGGCCTGAATAGGCATGCCGTATTTCTTGAAAGCAACGCCGAAGAAGCATCCCATAGTAGGAATAAAGTTGCGGCTCATGGAAGCCATACCGGTTACAGCCACCATAGATGAACCATAGCTGATAGTGAGAATAGACATAATACCGAAGAAAATACCACTGATAACAAAGGCCAGAATCTTATACTTGTTGACATTGATACCCATATTCTTGGCAATGAACTCGTTGCTGCCTATTGCATAGGTATAGGTACCAATCTTGGTGTAGTTCAAAATGAAATATGCTGCGACAAAGGTAAGCAGGGCAAGAATTAAGTTGCCAGGCATCTGACCAAACAAACGCAGATCGGAGGGAAGAGTCTGCTCCACACCGCCAGCAATAATATTGGCAGTAGCCTCATAAATCAGAGCCAGACCAGTAGTTACAATCATAGATGGAATACGAAGCTTGATGTAGAAAACACCATTTAGAATACCGATGATGGCGCCTGCAATCAGACAGCCACCAATAAGGCCCATATAGCCCAAGCCCATAGAAGCGGCCAGCTTACAGCCGATAATGGAGGCCAGGATAATGGCGGCACCAATGGAGAAATCAAACATTCCCATAACGAGAACGAAGTAAAAGCCTACGGCACCAGCTGAGGCAATGAGGCTTGCCTGAAAATAGCTGAGCATATTTTCAGGAGAACCGAAGTTGTCCGGAGTTAAAATCTTGAATATGAGCCAGGATACGAATACCAAAGCGAAAAGGATAAGATAGCCCTTTACCTTGGCAGATATTTTTTTCCCGCCCACAGCATTCTTAGTTGAATCCATGTCGTCTCCTTCTGGGATAAATCCCTATAAAAATAGCCGGCATCGGTTTTGATGCCGGCTACCTTCCATTGCAGTGTTTATTTCAGCTTTGGAATTAAATTATTTAGCTGAACGTGCGGCTGCATCTTCGATAGACAGCTTGGAAGCTGCTTCCTTCAGCTGATCCAGTGGCAACTTAGCCATCTCAACCAACTCGTCGTTGGTGTAAGGGAGCTGCTTTACAAAGTACTTGTCATACTCGCCATAGTCCTTGGAGGAGGATACATACAGATAAGGGAACTGAACATCAATGAAGTTGTTCTCAATACCAGTGTAGTTGCCCTTGATTGCGTTGTAAACCATCATGAAGGCATAGAGAGGGTCGCAATAGTGACCGCCGGACTCACCAGCGATGGAACCATTCTCCAGTCTTTCGCCCAGGTCAGGCAGGAAGTCGGTGGAAACGATTTTGATGGACTGAGTCTTGCCAGCACGCTCTACTGCTGCAATAGCGCCCTGGAGAGGGTCGCCACCGCCACCAGCAGGAATCAAAGCATCCAAAGTAGGATCTGCGCTCATGAGAGCCTCGGCAGCCTTTGCGCCACCTTCGGAGGAAGTACCAGCATACTGAGGATCGGACAGCTTAACCTGATCGGATGGATGAGCAGCGTTCCACTCCTCAACACCAGCCTTGTAGCCTTCCCATCTGCCTAACCAGGTAGCATCGCCCTGCTCCCAGCCAATGAGGCCGATGTTGCGGCACTTCTTGTCAATGAGAATCTGAACCAGCTTCTTGCCGTTCTCAACTTCGTTCTCGTGCACAGCACCCATGTAATAAGGAGACTTTACAGCCTGCTCATAGATATCAGCGTTCTTGTTCTTGTCAATAACACGGAAGAACTGAGCAAGATATACACCATTGTCGTTACAGGTCTTGATAGCGGAAGCCATCTCAGTATCAGAGGAGTTGCAGATGATGATACCCTGGCAGCCGGCTGCTACCAAAGATTCAACAGAAGCAGTAACCTTCTCGGATACATGGCCCTGGTCAACATACTGAACCTCAACGTTCAAAGCATCTGCAGCTGCATCAATGATGCGCTTGCACTGGGAACCTAATACGTCAGTGGAGCTCCAGATGGAAACACCAATTTTAATTTTACCATCAGCAGATTTTGCAGCCTGTTTGTCTCCGCCACCACAGCCTACCAGCATTAAGGTAAACATGAGCACACAGGTTAACACACATATAATTTTCTTCATTGTCGTACCCCTTCTTTCTTAGATTGATAATTCATAGCTTTGTTTTCCCCTGTTAAGTAAATTCTTAAACTGTCAAAGCTCCCCTTTGAAGCTAAACAAGAAGCTAGCTTCGTTACTAAATCCTCTCCTCCTTAAATAATCTTTGATGACATTACAGTAATAACTGCTTGTAAAACTGTTTGACACTATATTGACTATGCTCCTGTCCTGTTTACAGCTATGGTCTATCGCCCCTAAGACCTTGCAGTATTGCTAGACTAGGTAATGCACATCACATTTTGCACCGTCAATTATTAGTGCTCGTGCACAGTTCTTATTGTTATTGTAGACTGATATAGTTATTTTGTCAAGTTGAAATTTTCACTCAATTAAGAATTCTTTAGAAAAATTGCTTTTTGGGGGTTGTGAAAGAAGTATATTTTTAGGGGGAACATCATGTTAGAGTATTTTAAAAGACGCATTAATAAAAAAGATGATAATATGCTAAGTCGATTGAGCATATCATCACCTTTCGTAAATTACTAGTTATATATTTTATTTCTGATTGTATTCGATTATTTTGATATCCTTGTGTTGATTCAGATCCACCACATTTTCCTGGTCTATGCGAACCAGAGGGTGCTGGGCAAAATCATTAGGATAGTTGACAATGGTTCCCTCAAGACCGTTGCTTAGCATAACCTTGGAGCCGAGGAAGGCATCCTTGATTCTTTTGAGGATGGTAACACTAATAGTTGGATCCAGTTTGGAATACATATCCTCAGTTATTTTGGCAATAGCATCAAAAGGAGTTTGCCGTACAAAGCCCTCCCGCTCAGTGGTAATATTGTCATATAGGTCAGCAATGGCAATGATTCTGGCGTATTCGTGAATTTCCTCACCCTTGGTGCCAAATGGGAAGCCACTGCCATCCATATATTCGTGATGCTGGAGAGCAGCCAGCTTGATGCCATCCGCCAGTTTGGGATCCTCATTAATAAGATGGGAACCATCAATGGTGTGCTGCATATACCGTTCAAAATCCTCTCCCTTTAGGGTTTCTACCCGGCGGGACTGGAGACGATCAGGAAATTTGGTTTTACCAATATCGTGGAGGAAGCCAGCTAGAATCAGGTCATTGATTTCACTAGGCTGTTTGTACAGCCATTTGCCAATAACACCTGTTAGGATAGCCACTCGCATGGAATGATTGTAAAGATCATCAGCCATGTGATTTAACTCGTAGAGATAATCAATAACACCGCTTTGCTTGGACATAGGAGCTAGGGAGCTATGCACAAGATTTTTGCTTTTGTCTAAAGGAATCTTTCCAGTCTGGGTAGTAGCCTCAATAATGGAATTTACTTTCCGGAGCACCTCCTTGTACTCGGAGGCAAAAGCATTGCCTCGATTGAAAAGTGACATTACAGATTGATAATTAGGGCTTAGCTCGTATTCATCCTTGATGTATACGGAGGGAATATTCAAAAATCCCAGTCTGGTAATATGTGCCTTGGTGAGCAGGGTATTTTCTGAAAGAATTACCACCATGTCGTCATTTACGACTGTGCGGGCCAGCTCCATACCCGGCTGCAGCTTGTCTACGCTGATAGCCTTCATACTGTCCAATCTCCTTTACGCCGTTTATATAATAAAATTAATTTCAAATAAACTACATTACTAAGTATATATAATATCCTACCATAAAATCAATAAAAAAGAAAAGGGACAATAGTAGCATAAGAAAAGGAACCGCTTCATTTTTGATAAATTTAATGAAACGATTCCTTAATAATGTTATTCTGCTAAACCAGCTTTAAAGATGGTGGTGGAGTTCCAGGTGTTGCCTCGTTTTAATACAGGCTGTGGAAATTCTGGATGCATAGGGGAGTTAGGGAAATACTGTGTTTCCAGGGCAAAGCCACTGCGGCGCTTGCAAGGAATATCCTTTTTGCCAGGGGTGCCATCCAGGAAGTTGCCACTGTAGAATTGCATACCAGGCATATCAGTATATACGGAAAGGGTAATGCCGCTTTCCTCAGAAACGGCAAAGGCAGCCTGCCTCAGGCCATCCTTTACAGGGCCACTGAGAATCCAGTTGTGATCATAGCCAGCGCCCCAGATAAGCTGCTGGAAGTCATCGTCAATTCTTTCTCCAATAGGAGTCAGCTGACGGAAATCCATAGGAGTTCCCTCTGCCTGATAGATTTTGCCATTTGGCAAAGCCTCAGCATCGGATTCAGTAAGGCTATCTGCCATAATCTGCAGCTTGTGGTTGAGAATGGTACCGCCGCCAATGCCATTTAGATTGAAGTAGCTGTGGTTGGTCATATTGCAGATGGTATCGCTATCGCAGGTTACCTGATAGTCAATCTTTAGAGCATTGTCCTCGGTAAGGTCATAGGTAACCTGAGCGGTAAGAGTACCAGGGAAGCCACCCTCTCCATCTGGACGGAACTGATACATCAGCAGCTTGCCATTGTTGATTTCTGCACCCCAGATTTTGTCATGGAAGCCGGTGCTGCCACTGTGAAGGCTATTGGTGTGGTTAGCGCCATCATTGCATTCAAGATAATAGGTAGTATTGTTAATGGTAAATTCTGCATTCTGAATACGGTTGGCATGAGGGCCTACAATAGCTCCCATGTAAAAGGTTTCTTCCTCGTAGCCCTTGGCAGTATCAAAGCCTAGAACGATATCCCTGAAATTACCCTCCTTATCAGGAACTAAAAAGCTCTGGATTCTTGCGCCATAGGTGATAATAGTAGCTTTTGCACCAGCACGGTTTTCCAAGGTATAACTATATACTAGAGAGCCATTGCTGAGACGTCCAAATTCTTTTTTTGAGATTGATGCCATAATAAAAACCCCTTTTAAAATGTATAGTTTTGCGGATTAATTCCCTATGATGGAAGGTAACAGGGATAAAAGCCATCATGGGAAAACCTCCATTGCTACTATAACATTAAAGGATGTTTATGTCAAAATATGTGCACGAGTATAGCAGATAAAGATTATCAAGATTACAATAGGTATAAAAGTAATGTGCACGAACACAAAAATGTTGACAATATTTTCAGCAAAGTGTAGTATAGAAACAACAGAAGTGACTTTTATGAATTTTAGGAAATTTTAGATATTCGGTTTATAGGAGGGTATGATTGTATGTTAGAAGAATTGAAGCAAAAGGTCTATGAAGCAAATATGCTGCTGCCAAAGCATGGACTGATTACCTTTACATGGGGCAATGTTTCCGGTATTGACCGGGAGTCAGGCTTGTTTGTCATTAAGCCATCTGGGGTGGAATACGATGTTATGAAGCCTGAGGATATGGTGGTTGTAGATTTGGATGGCAACAAGGTTGAAGGGGAGCTGAATCCTTCTTCCGATACAGAAACTCACAGAGTTCTTTATAAGGAATTTCCTAATATTGGCGGTGTAGTTCACACTCATTCCCGCTGGGCTACTACCTTTGCTCAGGCTGGTCAGGGTGTGCGGGCCTACGGCACAACTCAGGCAGATTATTTCTATGGAGAGATTCCATGTACCAGAGATATGACACCAGAGGAGATTCAGGGGGCATATGAATATGAAACTGGCAAGGTGATTGTGGAAAGATTCCAGAAGCATGGTATCAATCCAGATCATGTACCTGCTGTGCTGGTGAAGAATCATGGTCCATTTACCTGGGGTACAGATCCTTTTAACGCCGTACACAATGCGGTAGTTCTGGAGGAGGTAGCTATGATGGCTTTTCACACCCAGATGCTGACAGGGGATAGGGATGCTATGCCACAGGTTTTGTTAGACAAGCATTTTATGCGCAAGCACGGGCCTAATGCTTATTATGGTCAGAAGAAAAAGTAATTTTGCAAGCAAGGTAAGGAGGGGACTATCTTGACAGTAGAAAATATCAGGGAAAAAATTGTCAACGGAGAAACAGCCCTAGGCATAGAGCTAGGCTCTACACGTATTAAGGGAGTTCTGTTAACCTCAGAGATTGAAACCATTGCCGTAGGCAGCTATGGCTGGGAGAACAAGCTGGAAAATGGGGTATGGACCTATGATTTGGCTGAGGCCTGGAAAGGTGTGCAGACCTGCTTTGCCAAGCTGGCTCAGGAGGTTAAGACCAAATATGATGTGGAACTAAAGAGAATTGGATCCATCGGTATTAGTGCCATGATGCATGGTTATCTGGCTTTCGATGCAGAGGATGAGCTGTTGGTGCCCTTTAGAACTTGGCGAAACAATATTACTGGCGAAGCAGCAGATTACCTGACCAAGGCTTTGGAATTTAATATTCCTCAGAGATGGAGTGTGGCTCATATTTATCAGGCTGTGCTGAACAAGGAACCTCATGTACCTGAAATCAAGTTCTTCACAACCTTGGCTGGCTATATTCATTGGCAGCTGTGCGGTGAGAAGGTATTGGGGATTGGCGATGCTTCTGGTATGTTCCCAATAGATGAAAATATTGCTTCCTATGATAAGGATATGGTAAAAAAATTCGATGAATTGGAAAATATCCGTAATCTGCCTTGGAAGCTGGAGGATATTTTGCCAGCTGTTTTGCCAGCAGGCAAAGCTGCCGGTACCTTGACTGAGGCTGGTGCAAGGCTGTTGGATCCAACTGGTGTGTTGGAGGCTGGAGCAACTATGGCACCACCAGAGGGTGATGCAGGTACAGGCATGGTAGGCACTAACAGTGTAAGAAAACGCACTGGTAATATTTCTGTAGGTACATCTGCTTTCTCCATGAATGTTTTGGAGGAGCCATTGAAGGCGGTACACAGAGATATTGATATTGTTACTACTCCTGACGGTGCACCAGTAGCTATGGTGCACGTTAACAACTGCTCCTCAGATATTAATGCTTGGGCAGGCTTATTTGGAGAATTTGCCAAGGCATTGGGCGTAGAGGTAGCACCAGATACTCTGTACAGCGTGTTGTTCAATCAGGTTAAGGAAGCAGCTGCCGATGCTGGAGGCTTGGTAAACTATAGCTTCCTGTCTGGTGAGAATATTACAGATACTCAGGCTGGACGGCCTATGTTTGTTCGTACTCCTCATAGCAAAATGAATTTGGGCAATTTTATGTTGGCACAGCTTTATTCAGCCTTTGCTACATTGAAAATTGGTATGGATGTGTTGATTAATGAGGAGCATGTCAAGACTGATGTAATGCTGGCTCAGGGGGGGTTGTTCAGAACTCCGGTTATTGGTCAGCAGGTATTGGCTAATGCCTTGGAAATTCCTATTACCATTATGGATAGCGCCGGTGAGGGAGGTCCTTGGGGTATGGCTGTATTGGCCGTATATACCAAATTCTGTGATGACACCGTGGCGTTGGCAGATTTCTTGGATGAAAAGGTATTCAAGGAGGCTTCTGCTACTACCTTGGCACCACAGCCAGAGGGTGTGGAGGGCTGCCGCAGCTTTATCAAGCGGTTCCAGGCTGGTATTGAGGTAGAGAATGCTGCTGGCAAAGCATTTGTAGATGAATAAAATCTGCTAACAAATTTTATAGTTAAAAATAAAGGATAATTTCATAGAAACAAAGGGGCGAAAACAAAATGTTAAATGTAAAGGATTATGAGTTTTGGTTTGTAGCAGGCAGTCAGCATCTTTATGGTGAGGAAGCATTGAAGGCTGTAGAGAAGAACACCAAGGAGATTGCTGATTATCTCAACGATACTGGTAAGCTGCCTTACAAAATCGTATTCAAAGGGGTTATGACCACGGCTGACGGCATTACCCAGTTCATGAAGGATGCTAATTACAACGACAATGTGGCTGGTGTCATGGTTTGGGCTCATACCTTCTCCCCAGCTAAAAACTGGATTCGTGGTACCAAGCTGCTGCAGAAGCCTTTGCTCCACTTGGCTACTCAGTATCTGAATAAGATTCCTTATGACACCATTGATTTTGATTATATGAATCTCCACCAGAGTGCTCATGGTGACAGAGAATACGGCTATATCAATTCCAGATTGAAGCTGAACAACAAGATTGTTTATGGTCATTGGCAGGATGAGGAGACTACTGCTGAAATCGCTGCCTGGCAGGATGTGGCTGTAGCCTACAACGAAAGCTTTAATATTCGTGTTTGCCGCTTTGGTGATACCATGCGTGATGTTGCCTGCACTGAGGGTGACAAGGTAGAGGCTCAGATTAAGCTGGGATGGACTGTAGATTATTATCCTGTAGGGGACTTGGTTGCTTATGTGGATGCTGTGGCTGAAGCTGATATTGATGCAGAATATGCCAAGCTGGCAGAAGCATATACCCTGAATCCAGGCCACAACACTCAGGAGCATTTTGAGCACTGCGTTCGTTATCAGCTAAGAGAGTATATTGCCATTAAGAAATTCCTGGAGGATAATGGCTACAATGCTTTCTGCACCAATTTCCAGACTTTGCTGGGCTTGGAGGAGCTGCCAGGCTTGGCTGCTCAGCTGTTAATGCGTGATGGCTATGGCTTTGGCGCTGAGGGTGATTGGAAGCTGGCTGCCTTGACCAGATTGCTGAAGGTTATGTCTCATAATGACCGTACTGTATTCATGGAGGACTATACTCTTGATCTGCGTAAGGGCCATGAGGCAATTCTGGGTGCCCATATGCTGGAGGTAGACCCTGCTATTGCCAGTGATAAGCCTAGAGTAGAGGTTCATCCATTGGGCATTGGTGACAAGGATGATCCTGCACGTTTGGTATTTACTGGCGCCGAAGGTGATGGTATTGATGTTACTATTGCAGATTTCAGAGATGGCTTCCGTCTGATTAGCTATCCAGTTGATTGCCGCAAGCCAGAGGCTGAAACTCCACATCTGCCAGTAGCTAAGCAGCTTTGGACTCCTAAGTGCGGTCTGAAGAAGGGATCTACTGAGTGGATTAAGGCTGGCGGTGAGCATCATACTGTATTGAGCTTTACCATTACTCAACAGCAGATTGTGGATTTGGCCACCATGTTTGGTATTGAAATGGTTGATATCCAGTAATTAAATAGCCCTTTCCTTACTCAATTTTGAGTAATACTTTTTTCCCTTCCTCCGGCAAGGAGCTGTGAATATATTTTCACGGCTCCTTGCTTTTTTGTGGTCGAGATAAATCTATTTGCTCCACTTGTGACAATATTCTCCGTCTATGGTCCTATTTATCTGATGGAGAAATAATATTACAATTAAAGTACGAGTGAATTTTCTATATGGGCTAAGGTATGATTATGGGGAAAAATATAAAACAGTTTAGGAAGAATGTCCTTATGGCTGGCAGGCCTGGTTTTCTTGCGGATTTTTTGAGAAACTGCCTGAACAAGGAGGGATGGGATACATCTGATTATAAGGAGGAGAGCTTCAATCTCTACAATCCTAGTGCCGTAATGTATTTTTCAGATGGCAAGGAGGAGGGGGCTCTTTCCAGGGTATTGGAGGACATAAGAAAACACAAGGTAGAGCGTTTCCTTTATGTTACTAGAGGATTGTCAGTTCAGAAGTGCTACGAGGATTTTGTGTTGGCATGGGGCAAAACCCATCAGCAAAATGTTAGCGTAGTTCATATGCCAGAGGTATTTGGTCAGGGACAGCAGCCAGAGGAAGGCACTATTGCCAGATTACTGACGGCAGCTTGGGAAAAGAAGGATTTTTATTTGGCTGGGTCAGATACAGAGCCTGCCTCGGTGCTTTATGCCAAGGATGGGGCTTATGCCTTGTTTTCCATTTTGCAGAAAAAAATAAATAACAGCCGTATTGTGGTGGAATCTCAGGAAACAGTTAGCTTTACCCAGATTGTGTTGACTCTAAACGGCTTTGCCCAACTGCCTCAGATAGAAGTGGCTGGCAAAGGAGAGGATTTCTTTGCTGCCAACAGCTGGCAGGCAGATGAGGGAGATATTTACCATTTTGTCCTAAAGACCAAATATCCTGTGCTGGAAATGCTAAAGCCAGTTTACAAAAGTCTTACTGGTTCGGCAGAGACTGTTGAACATGCTGGGGAGAGCTGGAAAACTAAATATTTACCTAAAATCAGGCCTTATTTAGAAAATATAGGCCTTTTTCTGGTGGTGCTGTTTATTAGCATTTTGCAGGGAGGTACTCCGGTTAATCAGGCTACAGGCTTGGATATTTGCTATATTTACATTATTATCATGGGTATTATCTATGGCAAAAAGCAGTCTATGCCAGCGGTATTGCCTTGTATAGCATTGCTTACCTGGGGCTTTTTAAATAATCATGGGGAAATTGCCAGCATATTCTATATTCCAGAGAATCTTTTTCATTATTCCACCTATCTGTTTTTAGGTGTTTTCACTGGCTATGTGGCAGATGGCTGGCAGGGAAAGCTGGAATCTATGGGATATAAGCTGGACCATATGTATCAGCGCTATGGCTTCCTGCAGAAGAATTATGAAAAATCTATTGAGATTAAGGACAAGCTTTATTATCAGATTGTTAATTCTGATGATAGTATTGGCTGGCTATACGGTATTATTCAACAGCTGGATACAGTACAGGTGGAGAATATCTTTACCCAGGCGGCAGTTATTACCAGCAAGATTATGGGAGCCAATAATATTGCCATATATGTTATGGGCAAGGATCAATACTATTTGCGCCAAAAGGTGCGTTTGGGAGATAAAACTAGACAATTGCCTCATTCCCGTAAGACTGAGGACAATGCCTATATCAGAAATATGCTGGAGAATCACCATCTTTTTGTCAATCATGGTCTGCAGCTGAATCTGCCTGATTTGGCCGCACCTATTATTTATAATGGTCAGGTTATTGCCATTATTGAGATTTATGGTATGGATTTTGACCAGTGGAGTATTTATCAGCAGAATCTGTTGTCTGTAACGGCTCGTTTGATTTCCATGGCTATGGGCAAGGCCTATGTCTATGAGAATGGTATTCAGAGTAAGAGATTTGTGGCAGATACCCGAATTATGCAGGTGGAAGAATTTGCCAGACATCTGGCTGGTATTAAGGAAAGAGCACAGCTGCAGCATGATGTGCATAATGTACTGCTGGAGCTGGGAACAGAAAATGTTAATTATCAGGAACTGGATAATCGTCTTAGTGGCTCTATTCGTCAGGAGGATACAGTGGGCATTATGGATGGCAATGTATATTTGCTGCTGCATGATACAGACGAATATGGCTTGCAGCTGGTTAAGCAGCGTTTGCAGCATCGTGGTATAGAAATCAAGGATATTAGGGAGCTGGTTTAGGATGGATGGATGGCTTTGGCCAATGGCAGGGTGCCATCTGATTATGGTACTGGCTGCCTATTTATACGCCCGTAGACAAGGGGATGCTATCCAAGGAGCTACGGAGGCTTTAATCGTATTCCTCATGCCAGTGGCAGGCTTTGCGCTGGTAGTGGGAGCAAGAATTATCAAGGGAATAAAGCCCTTTCAGTGTAATATAGATCCTCACAAGCTAATGAACCAAAACAATGTATTTACCAATATGATTAGCTACGATGAAAATGTTATTCCCTTGCATGACACCTACTTGGTAGATGATGTTAGTGCTAAGCGCAAGGTTTTTTTGGATGCAGTTAAGCAGAATGTTTTGGAAAATCCAAGAGTTCTGAAAATGGCCACCTACGATCAGGATCGGGAAATTGCTTATTATGCTGTGTCTATGATTTCTGGTCATATTGAGGAGCTGGAAAACAAAATCAGCAAGGTGGAAGGAGAACTGCTTCAGGATAAGGATAATATGGAGCTGCAGAGAGAGTATGCCTATCTGCTAAAGGATTATCTAGAACAGGAATTTGTAGATAATATTACCAAAAGAAATCGTACTGAGCAATATGTAGCCCTACTGGATAGTCTTTTGCAGGCATACCCTGATGAAGTAGAGTTTTTGCAGGAAAAAATCCGCAAGGAGATAATATTGGAAAATTATACTCAGGCTCAGGAAGCCTGTGAAAGTTTTCAGCAGGCTTATCCAGACCGGGAGGAGCCTTATTTGGAATACATAAAATTATATTTTCATATGCGGCAGCCGGCTAAAATGGAGGAAAAGCTCAATGAATTAAAGGCTATTCCAGGAGAATTATCATTGCATGCATTAGAACTGGTGCGTTATTGGGGAGGTATTTCCCATGGATAATTTTAAGAAAGAAATCTGGAGTGTATTTATTATTACCGCCCTGTTAGGGGTGTTTTTTCAGATTAATAGAATGGATGCCTTCCTGCATCTCAATTCCTGGCAGAATAATATTCAGGAGGGAAATATCTGGCAGGCTATGGGGAATCAAAAGACTGCCAAGGAGAATTATTTGCTGATTTATGATCCGGCAGATGTACAAAGTGTGCTAAGCAGGCATATTGTAGAGAAAATTGTTCGTGACCAGAAAAAAACTGTTCAGACCATACCTTTTTATCAGCCAGTGGTGATTGATAACAAATGCCAGGGGGTAATTATTGCTACCAACAGGCTGAAGAGCATAGCAGGTATGTCTGCTGTGGCAGGGTATGTTGAGCAGGGAGGCCGGGCGGCTATTTTGCGTAATCTGCAGGGAGAGCAGTTGCCGGAGGATATGACAGCTAAATTAGGCATAGCTTCTATCGGGCAGGAAATATCTGTGCCTGGTATTCGTGTGCCAGGAGATATGTTCCTGGGCTTGCAGGGCTATGGCTTTGATTCTGCTAGCTATATGACTGGGGTGACAGATGTTCAGCTGACAGGAGATGCAGTGCCAGAGGTTACATCTCAGGATGGACATCCTATTATCTGGAGTCATAATAGCGGTCAGGGAAAATATATTGTCTGCAATAGTCGTGAGAGAGACGACAAGAATAATTATGGTACATATACAGCCATTCTTAGTCAGTTGAATGAGGACTATATTTATCCAGTGATGAATATAAAGCTGTTCTATATAGATGATTTTCCATCTCCTGTACCAGAAGGAAATTTTGACAAAATATATCAGGAAACAGGCTATAATACCTCGGATTTTTATCGTCGTCTTTGGTGGCCTGAGATGCTGAATAACGGAGAAAAATATAATGTTAAGTATACAGGCTTGATTATTGAATCCTATGGGGATCAGGTAAAGGGGCCATTTAAGCCTTTGGCCAATGGATCGGCCCGCAATAGTCTGATTGCCTACGGCAGAGAGCTGTTGAAGGCTGGCGGTGAGCTGGGTATTCATGGCTATAACCATCAGTCCTTGGCTCCTGCTGGCTATGGACAGGATAAGCTGGGCTATGCCACTTGGGAAAGTCAGGCTGATATGGAGGAATCCCTTAGAGAGCTAAAGCGCTATATTGAGGATGTATATCCAGGCTATGAAATTCATGCCTATGTACCCCCATCTAATATTCTTAGCCCAGAGGGTAAGGCAGCCGTAAAAAATGTCTTTACAGATATTAAAGTATATTCTTCCTTGTGGGAAGGATTGGCTACAGCCAAGGAGTATTTCCAGAATTTCCAGCTGAATAGTGACGGCACCAGTGAGATACCTCGCGCTTCTTCTGGCTATGCCCCTAGTCCTGAGGAAATCTGGGAGGCCTATAATGTTTTAAATTATAATGGTGCATTTTCTCATTTTGTCCATCCTGATGAAATTTTCTATGAGGAAAGTGAGAATTTGACCTGGGCTATTATGAAGCAGGGCATGACGGATCTTTTATCGGAGCTACAGAATAGATTTGGCTGGCTGGAGCCGGTTACTGCTACTGAGGCCTATGAAAAGCTGCAGGATTATGTTCAGATGGATTACAGCTTAACAAGGAGTAAGGAGGGCATCAAGATTAATGCTTGTAACTTCCAGAAGCCACTAACCTTTATTTTGCGTACCGACAAGGAAATAGGCTCTGTAACCGGAGGCAGTGCCAAAAGGATTCAGGCAAATGCCTATGTTCTGACTGTGACGGATGCAGATTTTGAAATCAAATGGGCAGGTGAATAATATGAGAGTATGCATGCTGGTAGAGGGGGCCTATCCCTATGTAGTAGGAGGTGTGTCCTCCTGGCTTCAGATGCTGATGGAGGGATTGCCTGAATATGAATTTTTTATTTATGCTATTGGGGCAGATTCTCGTGATAGAGGTAAGTTTAAATACAAATTCCCTGCTAATGTGGTAGGTATTCAGGAGGTTTTCTTGGATGAGATTTTGAGCTGTCATTCACCTAAGCTGCAGGAGAATATTCTCAATGAGCAGGAAAGGCAGTGCTTATATGATTTGGTGGTGGGAGAAAAGCCTATTGATATAGAAACCATTGTCAATATGTTTTCTCAAGCAAAGCACAAGAAAAATCCTTTGACTATTTTTATGAGCAGTGATTTCTTTGATATTATCAGTCAGGTCTATGCGGATAAATACAGTTATCTGCCCTTTACAGATTTTTTCTGGACTATGAGATCCATGCTCCTGCCTTTGTTTTATTTCTTCCATCATCCCTTGCCACAGGCTGATTTATATCATACAGTGGCAACTGGATACTGTGGTATTATTGGCAGTATTGCGGCCAAAATGTATCATAAGCCATTTTTGATTACGGAGCATGGTATTTATTCCCGGGAAAGAGAAACAGAAATTGTAAAATGTGGCTGGGCCAAGGGAGATTTTAAATCTGTCTGGATACAGTATTTTTATAATATTGCTAAGCTGGCCTATACAACTGCTAATATGGTGGTAACTTTGTTTGAGCGCAATGCTATTATTGAGCAGGAGCTGGGCTGTAATCCTGATAAAATTCGTATCGTACCTAATGGTATCCGTATGGAAAGATTTGCCCATATACCAGAGCTTACAGATCATGATGGCCCTTTGGTTATTGGAGGGGTAGTGCGGGTGGTGCCTATTAAGGATATTGTTACCATGCTGCGAGCCTTTCTTCTGGTACAGCAGGTTTTTCCAGATGCCTGCCTTAAGGTAATTGGGCCTTATGCAGAGGATCCGGATTATTATAAAATGTGTCTTCAAACTGTGGAAACCCTAAAGCTGAAAAATGTGGAATTTACTGGTTCTGTAAATGTGGCAGAAGTATTCCCTCAGCTGGATATTGTATTATTATCCAGTATCAGCGAGGGACAGCCTCTGGCGGTGCTGGAGGGACAGGCCTCCAGACGGCCATTTGTTACCACAGATGTAGGCTGTTGTCGAGAGCTGATATATGGTGGTTCCAACGATGATTTGGGGCCGGCAGGAGCAGTAGTGGCTCCTATGGATTATGAGCAGATGGCCAAGGAGATTATCCGCTTGGGCAAAAATTTCCCTTTAAGGCGAAAAATGGGCCAGATAGGTTGGCAGCGGGTAAAAAATGGCTATACCTATGAATATTTCATTGATTCGTATCGAAAGATATTCCAGCAATTGGAAGGAGCTGAGAACTAAATGGCAGGAATTGGCTTTGAGCTGAAAAAACTTTTTAATCGCCGTACCCTGACAGGCCATGCTATGGCTTATGGTTATTCTGCGGTGATTACAGCAGGCCCCTTTGCCTTGCTGACCACTATGGTTCTGGCTATTCAGCTTTTATTTCTTCGCTATGGCATTGATGTAAATAACAGCCAGCTATATGTTTCCTCAGTTATTTATCCCTTTGTATTTTCCCAGTTGATTTCCTGTGGTTTTTCTATTATCATAACCAGATATCTGGCAGATTGTTTGTATGAAGGGGAATATGATAATGTATCTGGCTCTTGCTATGGAATAATTTTTATGGCTCAGCTGGCAGGGGCAGTGGCTGCTCTGCTGTTTTATTGGGATAAGCCTCTGCCCTTGCATCTGAAGCTGATAACCTATACCTTCTTTGCAGAAATGATAGCTATGTGGCTGCAAATGGTATATTTAACAGCTCTCAAGGATTATAAATCCATATTTGGCAGTTATTTTGCGGGAGCGGCTATAAGCATTGTCCTCACCTGGCTGAATCTGCAATATGGTTTTATGACTCCTGTGGAGGGCACCATGCTTTCTATGTGCATAGGAGTAGGTATTTTAGATTTGTGCTTTATGGTGCAGATTGTTAGATATTTTGGATATCCATCCCAAGCCATGAATTTTGAGTTTTTGCCATATTTCGAACAGCATTACAAACTGTTTTTGTTGATAATTTTTTATACCTTGTCTATCTATGTGGCAAATTTTATTGTTTGGAACAGCTCCTGGGGAGTTATGGTGGCAGGTACGTACCTTTATTCCCCAAGGTATGATGTAATTACTTTCTATGCCTTTTTGTCCATCCTGCCGATTATGATTATGTTTGTGGTTTCTATGGAGCTAAAATTTTATGAGCAATATGCCATATATTTTACCTATATTACGCAAAAAGGTAATCTTAAAGAGGTGGATGATTCCAGGAAGGATTTGCTTTATACCCTGTGGACAGAGTTTAAGAATATCATGGAGTTCCAGTTGGTATTTTCTTTGATTTTCTTAGCCTTGGGCAGTTATTTTTTGACCTTGGGAGGAGTGGCTTATCAGGATGTAAATATCTACCGCCTTTTGGTTTTAGGGGCATTTTTCTGTGGCACCCTGCAGGTGGTATATACCCTGCTTCTCTATCTGGAGGATCAGCATGGCGCTTTGATTATAACAGGTAGTTTCTTGCTGGCAAATCTTGTATTTGGCATAGCAGGACAGCTGGTGGGAGAGATAAGCTATGGTTTTACCTTTTTCCTAGCAGCTGTGCTGGCTTGTGCTGTGGCTATTTGGCGGTTACAATATTTTTGTCAGAGAATTAATTATTTTGTATTTTGCAGCAGGCCGGTGTTCTTTGAACACCCTAATGGTATTTTTACCAAATTGGCGGCTTATCTGTATGGGGATAAATTAAACTAAGGAAAGGAGGAAAATATAATGCGAATGTCCAGAATTCGGCAACGCCGTTTGTTACTGCAGCAGCGCAGGCAAGCCAGTCACAATCGTCGAAAAGCTGCAGCTGCTGTTTTGGGAAGCTTGGCGGTAAGTGTTCCCCAGCAGTCTAATGCTGCGCTGAATGTATTACAGGATATTAATAATGATTTTGATTATATGCAGGATAGCTTGGAGAGCATTAATGCTTATGATGCGGCTAAGGATTGGGTGGTAGATGCTGTCAACAATGCAGCTTTGGCTCAGCAGTATTTGGATGAAGCTATCCAGACCTGTCGGGATGCAGAGGAGAATCTTTTGCAGGCTCAGGACAACCAGCAGCAGGCAGAGGAAATTTTGGCAGAAACAGAAAAGGAACTAACGGAGGCAAGGGCGAATCGTATAGAGTTGACACAGCAGGCTATTGCCAGTCAGCAGGCTGTGGCAGACTATCTACCTACATGGTATGAGGCTCAGGCCCAGCTGCAGCAATGTGTGGATGTGCAGGAAGCAGCTGCTGTAGACCAGCCATATAGTGCAGGGGCTGGTGGTGGCTGGACAGCTAGTGATGAACAGCGGGCCCAATGGATTCAGGAGGCCTGGGCGGAGGTAGGCTATGAAAGTAATCGCCTGCCAGAGATTGAAGCCAGATTCAGCGGTGAGGGATATGGCTACGATGCTGCAGAGGCTCAGGCTGAACAGGATGCCTATTGGGAGAGAATGGCTGAGCTGGACAGAGAGGTGGAGGAAGCTAGAGAATATTTCGATTCTGTTAGTGAGTATCTGGATGAGTTGAAAGCACAGCAGCTGGAGGCTGAGGAGGCAGAGGCTGATGCTAGACAGAATGTTATAGAGCTGCAGATAGAAGTGGCTCAGAATAAGCAGGATGTGCTGGATTGCATTCAGGATGTAAAGATTTGCACTCAGGAGAGAGATGAAGCTATCACTAATAGACAACAAGCTGTAGTAGATTTGGAGGAGGCTCATAAGGATGTGGAATTGGCCCGCTTTGGCCTTTTGCATTTTGGTGAAGGCATGGGTGCACAAAAGAGTCTGGAATATTATAGCTGGCAGGGACCGGAGGGACGCAGCGGTCATCAGCTCTACAGTGGCAATTCCTTTTATTGGAGCAAGAATCACTATGATTTCTCCTTAAGCAATGCCTATGTTATGTCCAATACAGGCTTGACTGGAGGAGAGATGTCAGGGTTGACAGATACTTCTTTGACAGCTATGTATACCAATAAGCATCCTGTTTATGATGTGCGTTATGGCTTGGAGGTTAATCTGCCTACAGGCAGCAGCCGGACAAATAATAATGCTGTAGTGCCTGATTATCTGGCTAGGGTTTCCCGATTAGGGGAGGGCTGGAATTTTACCCCTCGCTTGGAAGTCGTTCGGCATTTAGATAAATATACCAGTATGACCTGGCGAGGCTCCTATTCTTTCCGAGGCGCCTATGAGGAGGACTATGATGGTCTGACTGGGAATATGCATCCTGGTAATCAATGGACTAATGAGCTGGAATATTTGCATACAGATAAGAAAACTCATTATATGTTCAAATTCCAATATACGAATAATAGTGATAAGTCCTCTATTAGTGGCACAGCTAATGATTATAGCTTTACCGAGGGGGATGGCCTTGGCCTGCGAGGATATTATCGCAGCTGGTTTACCCCAAAGGATTCCTGGGGAGCCTACGGCGCCTGGACCTTTGATGGGGGCACAGCCTATGATAATGATTTGGCTCCTGGATCAGGTGTCCATCGACTGTATTATGGTGCGGGATATTTCCATCAATTTGATAGTAAAAGACAGCTGAGATTGTTTGCCAATTGGCTGCGAACAGATGGAGAGAGCTATGATCCTTTGACCAGGCTTACCAGTGCCTCTGGACGGAGGTTTTCTGTTTCTCTTGGCTATGATTGGCGAATGGATGATAAAAACAGCTTGTCCCTGGATATGGAGCGGGGAATATTGCGACAGCAGGGAGATGCTAACTATCGCAGCTGGGGTGTTATGCTGAATTACAATAGGAGCTTTTAAATGAAAATAAAAATTTTGCTGGCTGCTGCCGGAATTGTTGCTTCTCTGGCAGGGCTGTATACCTATCACAATATAGCTGCCGCCAATAACAGTAATAAGGAGGAGATTGCTTATCGTCAGGAAATGGGCAATCTTATTTGTGATATTAAGGAATATGGACAAGAACATGGCAAGGGAGATTTTTTCATTATAGCCAATGGTGGGGCTGGCCTGATGGAAAGCAATGAAATGTTTCCAGAGGAGGATTGCAAGAAACTAAAATCCAATTTGGATGGGGTAATGGTGGAGTCTGTAAATTATGGCTGGGATATGGCTATGGATAATCCTACCCCTGTAGAGGATCAGGAAATTTTCCATGATTTATTGGCACAGGCCAAAAAGTCTGGAGTAGTACCCTTGGTTTTGGATTACTGTCGAGAAAAGCCAGAAACTCAGAAATCCTATCGCGAGGATAGGGATTATGGCTATTTGGGTTGGGTATCTGCCCGCAGGGATTTGGATAGATTGCCTAAGGAAGCACCTAATAATAACAATGATAGGGACTGCACAGAGCTGTCTCAGGCCAAAAACTATTTGGTACTGTTAAATCCAGAGGCATTTTCCTCTAAGGAGTCTTATATTGCTAGTTTGGCAGCCAGCAATTATGATTTGCTCATTATAGATGCTTATTATGGGGACTCTATGTTGACACCTCAGGATGTGGCTAGGCTGCAATACAAGCCAGGTGGCAGCAGACGTCTGGTAGCTTCCTATATGAGTGTGGGAGAGGCAGAGGATTATCGGCCTTATTGGCAGCCTAAGTGGGAAACAAATCCTCCTGACTGGATGTGGATTGCCAATGGTGATTGGGAAGGCAATTATAGAGTTAGATATTGGAGTAAGGATTGGCATAAGATGCTGATGGGAAGTCCTCAGTCTTATCTGGACCAGATATTGGCAGCTGGCTTTGATGGAGCATTTCTGGATGTAATTGATGTTTTTTATGTGTTTGAGGATATTGCTAATCAGTAAAAAGCTTGTTAAAATGTAGATGAAGTAAAATGAGACTTGTTCAGTGGGAGCTTTAGACTCCCACTGAATTTAGTCGAA
>DAVZJH010000025.1:0-23347 GCA_052272885.1 Anaerovibrio sp.
TAAACCTATTACATTTTATTCAACAATTTAATATAAAAAACCCAGATAATAAAATTATCTGGGCAAAAAAATCCGGCAGCATCTGATTGGATGCCACCGATTTTTATTTACATCTATTTACTTTTTCAGCCTTCTACAGCCTGCAATGCTTTTAGCACCTTGGCAGCCATGCCGTACATCTTTTTCTTTGGTACGGAGCATACAGCGATACGAACGCCAGCCTTTAATGGTACTGCGAAAATCAAATCCTTGTGGAGCTCATCGCAAACAGCCTTGGAGTCCTTAGCTGGAATGGACAGGAAGAAGCCTGCCTTGTATGGCAGAGCGTTCAGACCACATTCCTTGGCCTCCTTCATAAAGATAGCGGCGCGGTCCCGAATAATCTCATAGAGATCATCTCTTTCCTTTTCAAAGGCAGCCAGCAGCTCTGGATCCTGCTGAATGTTGCTCAGCACAGCCATAGCACCGCGGTTTATATTGGACCAGGTTGCACGGCTGGAATACTTGGTTACATTAACGAACTCGTCAACCAGCTCCTTGTTGGCAGACAAACCGATAATAGCACCAGTACGCTGGCCATACATGGTATAGCCCTTGGACATGGAGAAGGCAAACATAGTGAAGATATTCTCTGGCAGGTTGCTGAACTTCTTCATAAAGCGCCGGCTCTCGTTCTTCTCACCTGCATAGTCAATATAGGCAATATCCACCATAATATTAACCTTCTTACCCTGAGCTGCATATTTGTTGCACAGCTCCAGTACGCCATCCCAATCTGCCTCAGACAGGCTGTAGCCAGTAGGATTGTGAGCAGGAGTGTTGATAATCAACAGCAGGGAATCCTGCTTGGCCAGAAGCTCCTCCATCTTCTCTGCCAAGGAAGCCAGATTGTAGTTCTGGTTCTCGTCAAAGAGCTTGTAGGTAGCCAGGCTGCGGCCCTGCTCCTGGCACAGTACATTGTAGGTACCCCAGAACCAATCAGAGGTCAATACCTGATCTCCAATCTCAGAATAGTTCACAATAGCATGATGAATCGCACCAGTACCACCTGCAGTAGCTACAGCTGCCAGATAGCCCTCTGGCTTGTTGTCAGCAAAGGTCAGGTCAATAACAGTATCCAGATAAGCTGGCAAGCCAGCAATTGGTGCATAAGCAATAGCATCAGCAATAGGCAGATTGTGGAAAACCTTCTCCATAGTTGGAATGCAGGCCAGCTTCTCATCCTCGCCCATAATAGCACCAATGGTAGCATTGGTAACAGCCTCGGCACCATGCTTCTTGATAGCCTCACCGCAAGCAGCGCTGGCACCAAAGATAACATCAACAAGCTTCTTACCTACACGATTGGTTGCAACCTGAGAACTCATATATATTGCCTCCTATATATTAGATATATCAAAATTCTATAACTCGTCTAAACTCATAAACAGCAGGCTTCCAAAACACAAGGCCTTGGCAAACCTGCTGTCTTATGACTATTTCAATGCAGAATTACTTCTCTGGGAAGAACTCCTTATGAATTGCATTAGCAGCTTCCTTCAGCTGGGAGCCCTTAATCAAGCAGGAAATACTGATTTCAGAGGTGCTGATAGCATCAATATTTACCTTGGCATCAGCCAGAGCGCCAAACATTCTGGTAGCAATACCAGGGTTGCCCAGCATACCTGCGCCAACGATGGAAACCTTAGCTACATCCTCTTCAATGAGAACAGCTACAGCGTGAAGCTTCTCAGCGACACCATCCACAATCTTCTTGGCCTCAGCCAAATCGTCCTGGGTAATGGTGAATACCATATCAGTCACGTTCTTCTCAATATTTCTGATACTCTGAACAATCATATCTACAGCAATGTTCTTCTCGGACAAGGCGGAGAAAATAGCATGGGCTACACCTGGATCATTTGGAACACCCAGAACTGCTACCTTTGCTACATTGCTATCATGAGCTACGCCACGAATTAAGAAATCCTTCTCTTCCATTGTATATGCCTCCCTAATCATAGTGCCTGTTTTGTTGGTAAAGGTTGAACGAACGTGGATTGGAATGTTGAAATACATACCCATCTCTACAGAGCGAGGCTGCATAACCCCGGCTCCCAGACGAGCCATCTCCAGCATTTCATCGTAGGTAATCTCCTTCATCTTGCGAGCATCAGGTACCAGACGAGGATCAGCAGAATATACACCGTCAACATCTGTATAGATTTCGCAGGCATCAGCCTTCAATGCACCAGCCAATGCTACAGCAGAGGTATCGGAACCACCGCGGCCCAGAGTTACAGGATCGCCCTTTTCATTAGCACCCTGGAAGCCTGCAACAACAACGATTTTGCCCTTCTCCAGCTCCTTGCGGACACGGGATGGCTTAATATCTACAATCTTGCCCTTGGTATGAACAGAATTGGTACGCATGCCTACCATAGGACCAGTCAGAGAAATAGCCTTCTGTCCCAGACTCTTGAAAGCCATTGCCAGCAGAGAAATAGAAACCTGCTCACCAGTGGTCAGCAGCATATCCATCTCTCTGGAGTACTGATAAGGATTGCTATTTATGCCCTTGGCCAGCTCAATCAGGTCATCTGTGGTATCACCCATTGCAGATACAACCATAACAATCTGGTCACCAGGCTTTTTTTCTTCAATAATTCTCTTGGCTACATTCATAATCTTTTCAGTAGAGCCTACTGAACTACCGCCAAACTTTTTAACAATTAAAGCCATGTCTCTCCCCCTAAAATAGGTTTATTAGCCTGAATACGTTTCAAACGAGTTATATTATAATATAAAAAAAGTCATTCGTCTACCCCAAAAACACACTTTTTAACATTTTACCGTATGTATACATGAATACATTCACAAATTATTTCGAAATGTAAAGCTGTTCATCATATGAGAAGTACAAATGGCCACAGCCAATGCATCCGCCACATCATCAGGCTTAGGTGGCTTGGGCAAATTCAGAATCTTGGTTACCATATAGATAACCTGCTCCTTGGTAGCCTTGCCATAGCCTGTTACGGACTGCTTAACCTGCAAAGGGGTTCTCTCTATGAGACGAAGATTGTTCTTGGCTGCGGTTAGCAAAATAACTCCTCTAGCCTGACCTACAGGAATAGCAGTATCCACATTACGGTTAAAAAATAACTGCTCCACTCCCATAGCATCTGGCTGATACTTCTTTATCAGCTCGTCCAGACCGTCATATATCTTCATCAGCCTATCCTGCATAGGCGCCTTGGGGCTGGTGGTAATAGCGCCATATTCATGGGCTATCAGCCTGCTGCCTCTAGCTTCCACAAAGCCATAGCCACAAATTGCCGTGCCAGGATCTATGCCCAATGCCAGCATATCTAAATTCACCTCGCAAAAAAGGAGCCGTCACATTGTATCAATGTGGCAGCTCCCATAAATCAAATTTTACTCTTCCTCGTCCATTTCGTAGTTGCCATATACTTCCTGAACATCATCGTTTTCTTCAAGAGCATCCAGCATCTTCTGCATCTTTACAGCAGCATCTCCCTCAACCTTCACGGTGTTATCAGGAACCATAGTAACCTCTGCGGAAACGGTCTCTATGCCCTTTTCACCCAGAGCCTTTTCAATATCGTCAAATGCCTCTGGATCTGCAATGATTTCGAATACATCCTCTTCATTCTTCAGATCCTCAGCGCCAGCCTCCAGTACCAGCTCCATCAGGGCATCCTCATCATCAAAGGTTTCCTTCTCTACAACGAAAACGGCTCTCTTCTGGAACATCCAGCCTACACAGCCAGTCTCACCCAGATTACCGCCATGCTTGGAGAAGATATGGCGAATATCTGCTGCAGTACGATTGCGGTTATCAGTAAGAATATCCAGCATAATGGCTGTACCGCCAGGACCATAGCCCTCATAGGTCAGCTCCTCATAATTGCTGCCATCAGATGCACCCAGACCCTTCTGGATAGCACGATTGATATTGTCCTTTGGAATGTTGTTGGACTTGGCCTTGCTGAGAGCCAGCTTCAAACGCATGTTACCGGTAGGATCTGCACCGCCCATACGAACAGCAATGGTAATCTCACGACCGATTTTGGTGGTAATCTTGCCACGAATTGCGTCATTTGCGCCTTTTTTTCTCTTAATATTTGCCCACTTAGAATGTCCTGACATGTATATTACTCCTTTGTTTATTGTATAGCCTGTCCATAGGACAGATAAAAAGCTGTGAACAAGCATATTGACAGTCTATGCCCCCAAGAGCATGAACTGAAAATATGCCTTACAGCCATATAGCATTATTTTACCAGACGGTAGAACTTCTTCTTGCCCTTTCTCACAATAGCTTCACCATCGGTGAAATCCCCATCTGTCAATACATAATCTGGATCTGCCACCTTGGCATCATTGAGTGAAAGACCATTCTGCTTAATCAAGCGGCGTCCCTCGCCCTTGGACTCGAATACCTGAGCACCCACCAGAATATCCAAAAGCTTCTGGCCCTCATTCTCAGCGGTCAGCTGAATGGTAGGCATATTCTCATTGGAGCCGGAGCCACCAAATACAGCCTCCGCAGCAGCCTGAGCCTTATCTGCCTCCTCCTGACCATGTACCAGCTTGGTTACCTCATAGGCCAATACCTTCTTGGCCTCATTAATAGCAGCATCCTGCAGGCTTCCCAGACGATGAACCTCTTCCATAGGCAGGAAGGTCAAAAGTGCCAAGCACTTCTCTACATCAGCATCGTCCACATTGCGCCAGTACTGATAGAAATCATAGACAGGAGTCTTTTCCTTATCCAGCCAGAGAGCACCGCCAGCAGTTTTGCCCATCTTCTTGCCATCGCTCTTGGTCAGCAAAGTAAAGGTCAGACCATAGACTGCATCGCCAGTCTTGCGACGGGTAAGCTCTACACCGCCAATAATATTGGACCACTGGTCATCGCCACCCATTTCCAGCTTCAGATTGTAACGACGATGAAGCTCCAAGAAATCATAGGACTGCATAATCATGTAGTTGAACTCCAGGAAGGTCAAGCCCTTCTCCATACGGTTCTTGTAGCACTCAGCTGTCAGCATACGGTTAACAGTAAAATGAGAACCTACGTCCCGCAGCAGCTCAATGTAGTTCAGCTTGCGCAGCCAATCGCCATTGTTGACAATCAGAGCCTTGTCCTCGCCAAAATCAATAAATCTAGCCATCTGCTCCTTGAAGCGGTTGCAATTGTACTCAATATCCTCATCGGTAAGCATCTTGCGCATATCGGTACGACCAGACGGATCACCTACAGTACCAGTACCACCGCCTACCAGACAAATAGGACGATGGCCTGCCCTCTGCATATGAGCCATAACCATCAAGCCCAAGAAATGACCTACATGAAGGCTGTCTGCTGTTGGATCAAAGCCTACATAGAAGGTTACCTTCTCGTTAGCCAGCATTTTCCGCACTTCGTCCTCGTTGGTGCATTGGGCAATATAGCCTCTTTCCTTCAATACATCAAAAATACTTGTACTCACTTTATCTATCTCTCCTTGTATGGGCCAATAGCTTTTATTCCCTATCGGCCCCAGCTTAGCAATTAATTAGCCTTTTTACCGCCAGCTCCTGGAACCGGTGCAGGTGCTGCTGGTGCCGGTGCTGCATCTGGTGCCTGCGGCGCAGACTGGCCGCCAGCATTATTGCCATTGGTCTGCTGCTGATTCTTGGCATCCTTTTTCTTATCCTTACCATCCTTGTCCTTAGCGTCCTTATCCTTTTCCTTATCGGAAGCCACTGGCTTATCAGAGGATGGTGTCAGATATGCACCGCTAAAATTCTTATTTGGCATGGACTGAACCGCCTTGGACATAAAGGCTTTCCAAATGGTTGCCGGCGTGGTACCGCCAGTCATATTTCCCATGCGGGAATTATCGTCACAGCCTACCCAGACACCTGCTACCAAATCAGGTACATAGCCCACAAACCAGGCATCCTGATAATTATCTGTAGTACCAGTCTTGCCTGCTGCTGGTCTGCCAATATTGGCACCAGTACCAGTACCTCTGGCAATAACCCCCATCAACATGCTGGTCAGCTCATTGGCTGAGGTCTTTTTGATTACCTGCTCAGATTTTGGCTGAGCTTCCTCCAGAACCTCACCCTTCTGATTCAGCACCTTTACAATAGCCACTGGTGCAACATGAATACCGTCATTAGCAAAGGTGCCATAGGCGCTGGTCATTTCCAGCGGAGTTACACCCTTGGTCATACCACCAATGGTCACTGCATAGTTCATATCATTGGCAGCACCCTCCTTAACAAAGGTGGAAATACCCATTTTCTCGGCCAGATAAATAATTTTATCCATGCCTACCTCTTGAGCAATCCGTACCGTAGGTACATTCAAGGAGTGTTCTGCCACATAACGCATGGTAACAGTACCGCTAAAATTACGGCTGTAATTCTGAGGCTGCCATCCCCCAATATTAATTGGCTTATCCTCAACAGTAGAGGATGGTGTCAAACCATTCTCCAAGGCCGCTGCAAAGACAAATGGCTTAAAGGCTGAGCCTGGCTGTCTCTCTGCCATAGTAGCACGATTAAACTGATCTGTGCCACGACCACCTACCATAGCCTTGATATAGCCTGTGGATGGTTCAATAGCTACCAGTGCGCCCTGTGGCTGTTTGTTGCCACTGCCATCAGTAGAGTAATTAGGCAGATTCTGCATAGCTGCCTCTGCTGCCTGCTGCATATCCTTGTCCAAAGTAGTATAAATCTTCAAGCCTTCCTGATATACGGCATCAGCGCCATATTTTTCAATCATCTGCTGAGTTACATAATCAATGAAATATGAAGCAAAATGATTGTCAGACTGAGGCTGGGACTTAACTAGATTCAGATTCTCTGCCTTGGTCTTGCTAGCTGTGGAACTACTAATGTAACCATATTTGGCCATCTGCTCCAAAACTACACCCTTGCGCTCCTGAGCTGCCTGCAAATTATTCAAAGGTGAGAAATAATTTGGACTCTTGGGAATCCCTGCCAGCATGGCGCATTCATTCAAATCCAAATCCTCAACATTTTTGCCAAAATAGGTTTTGGCTGCGGCCTGAACGCCATAGGCGCCCTGACCAAAATAAATCTGATTCAGATACAGCTCCAATATCTCATCCTTGGTATATCTCCGTTCCAGCTGCAAAGCCAGAAAAACCTCCTGAATCTTGCGCTTCATGGTTCTATCCTGAGTTAAATAAGCATTCTTAGCCAGCTGCTGAGTAATGGTAGAGCCACCCTCAGATACACCCTTGTTGGTAATATTGGCTATAACCGCACGCATAATCCCCTTGGGATCCACACCGGCATGCTCATAGAACCGTACATCCTCTACGGCAATAAAAGCATCCTTCAAATGCTCTGGAATCTTGTCGATTTTTACTGGCACTCGATTCTGCTCAGCATGAACATTGGCCAGCTCGTTGCCGTTAATATCATAAATCTGTGAGGAAGCCGCCGGCCTTACATCCTCCAAATCCTGCTTGGTATTCAGGGTTGCTGTCAGGAATCCGCAACCAACACCTGCTATCATCACCGCCAAAATTACAGCAAAGACAGTCAATATTCTAGTACCGCTGTTTTTCTGGGGCGGTTTATGAGCCTGCCTTGTTCTCTTGGCCGCTCCTGTACGCTTTTCCATGGAATGCCTCCTTAGTAAGAGTGATAAACATTTAATCACACAAATACAGAATACATTTTACCACAAAAATAACTTCTTGGGTAGACAATTATTGCAGTTCCACCAAGGTTGCACCAGTTCCTCCTTCGCTCATATCGGCAAAATTAAAGTTGGCCACATTGCGATGGCGCTTCAAATAACTGTGTACACCCTTTCGCAGAGCCCCGGTACCCTTGCCGTGAATAATCAATACCTGACTCAATCCTGCCATAACAGAATCATCTATAAATCTATCCAAAGCCACCTCGGCTTCATCCACCATCATGCCCCGAATATCTATATCCCGATGGGCCTGCTGAGTTTTGCCCATGAAGCTGTTGCCCCTATTGCCAGATTTTTTGCCATTGCCCGCAGGGGTCTTTTTCTCCTTGGGAGCCTTGTCCACAAATTTACATTCCTTGGCCTTGACATTTATCTTCATACTGCCCAGCTGAACCTCCAGCTCCTTGCCCTTGACAGAAAGCACGGTTCCCTTCTGGTCCAGCTTGGTAACATAAACAATATCTCCAGCCGCCAGCTCCTTCAAATCCACAGACTTGCGATAGGCCTTGACGGAGACAATACCCTGACGGACCTTGCCTGCTGCCTCATCAATTCTGGCTCTGGCCTCCTGAATAGCCGCCTGTCGCTTCTGGATGCCCTGATCGTTAAACTGCTCTTTTAATTCCTTGATAACGGCCTCAGATTCCCGACGCATACGGCGCACCAACACAGCTCCCTCATCCTTGGCCTTGCGGATAATATCAGCCTTCTTCTGATTCAGCTCCACCCGCATAGCCTCGGCTCTGGCCTCCATCTGCTCCGCCCGGCGCAATCTGGTTTCAATATCCGCATTCATCTGCTCATAAAGCATTTTTTCCTTTTCCAGCTGATTAATAACCTGCTCAAACTGGGCATGGTCAGCCTGAATCAGCTGCTTGGCCCGAATAATCAAGGATTCACTTAGGCCTAATCTGCGACTAATAGCAAAGGCATTGCTGGCTCCTGGAATACCAATCAACAAGCGATAGGTAGGCCGCAGGGTAGCCACATCAAATTCCACACAGGCATTTTCAATCCCCTCCCGACCAAAAGCAAAGGTCTTTAGCTCGGAATAATGGGTGGTAGCCACTACAGAAGCCTTAATGGTCAATAACCGCTCCAGAATAGACATGGCCAAAGCCGCCCCTTCCTCTGGATCTGTACCAGCACCCAGCTCATCCAAAAGCAACAAATCATCGGATTCTACCTGTTCCAATATAGATACCAAATGAGTCATATGGGCAGAAAAGGTACTAAGGCTTTGCTCAATGCTCTGCTCATCACCAATATCTGCATAAATATTATTATAAACAGCCATCTGAGAACCAGACTCTGCCGGCAGAAAAAGTCCTGCCTGACACATCAGCACCAAAAGGCCAAGGGTTTTCATAGTAACTGTTTTACCGCCAGTATTAGGACCTGTTACCAGCAGCATGGTAAATTTTTCGCCCAGGGTAATATCAATAGGTACTACCTTGTCTGCTGGCAAAAGTGGATGGCGAGCAGACAACAGCTTGGTTACTCTATCCTCACTAATAATAGGCTCTGTGGCCTTCATTTCATAAGCCAAGGCTGCCTTGGCAAAAGCAAAATCAATCTGAGCCATGATTTCGCAATTGTCCATAAGCTGTACATCATTTTTGCGAATCTGCTGAGAAGCATCCCGCAGAATCCGCTCCACCTCATGGCGCTCGGCAGCTGTAAGCTGTTTAATATCATTGTTAAGATTTACCACAGCCATTGGCTCAATAAACAAGGTGGAACCAGTGGCAGATTGGTCGTGGACAATACCTGGTATGCTCTGACGATATTCCTGCTTTACTGGCAGTACATATCTATCCCCACGCATGGTAACAATATTTTCCTGAAAATACTTCTGATATTCATTGTTATGCAAAAGCCCTGCCAGATGATCCTTGATTTTGGCCTGGCTAACCTTGATTTCCCGACGAATCCGCCGCAGCTCTACACTGGCATCATCTCGAAGATTGCCATGCTCGTCTACAATATGCTCCAGATTCCGCTCCAGCTGGCCCAAAATCTCCAAATTGCGGGCCCAGTTTTTCAAAATAGGAGCCTCCATTTCCAGCTCCTTGAAGAATCGCTTAATTTCCCGCATGGCATACATGGTAGTCAGAATATCCAACAGCTCTGCTGGGTCCAAAACAGCCCCTAAGCCAATTTTTTTGATACTCTCCCGAATATCCTTAATGCCTCCCAAAGGAGGATGGACTGTGGAGGATACATAGACCGCCTCAGCAGTCTGCCGCAATCTTTCCTTAACATCCTCACTATCGCTAACAGGCAGCAGTCCCAAAGCCAGCTCCTTGCCTAATTTAGTACCTGCCTTTTCTGCCAGTCTGGATAATATTCGCTTATATTCTAAAACCTTGAAGGATTCCTGTTTCAATTTTTTCCTCCTATATCTATATTACAAAACGCCCCTAAAATAGTGACCTCTGGTAATGTTCCTGCCCTCCAGCTTCTCTACCTCTGGTCTTTCTGCCTCACTAATTTCCTTACGACGAGCCATGTAAATACTGTAGTTCCTTACCAGCTGGCCCAATTTGCCTGGCTCCAAATATCTACCATCAATTCTCAGTCCTGCTATACCCATAGACCGGAATTTCATAGCATGAGGCAGCATACTCAACCTGTTTGCATTGAGAAGATGCATATGGCAATATTGATCCATAACCAATGGGAAGCGGATATTCTTCCTGTCCTTTAGATAAAATTTCTTTTTCATAGCCACACATGGAGCTGAGCAATATCCTTTATCCAAGCCTCCTAGGAAGCTGCCTGTACAGCAATATTCTGATACCATCAGCTCCAAATGAGCATCCACCAGACATTCCAAAGGCAGAGGGCTTTCCTGCCCCAGCTTCTCCAATTGGGACATATTCAGCTCTGGTGACAGCACCACTCTATCTGCCCCCAGCTCCTGCAAATGCCGCAGTGCTTCTACATTGTAGCTAATCAAGGAATAATCTGCCTCTATAGGGAGAGTGGTTAGCTGGCGTACTGCATGGAGAGTGCCAATATTATGCACACTAATAGCATCTACTGGATATGTATCCACTGTCTCCAGCCAACTATGGAAGCTTTCCAGCTCACTATCTCTAATGATTCTAGTTGTATTCAGCACAATGGCCGCCCCATATCCATGAGTCAGCTCTGCTGCCTGACGACACATATCCAGAGTTATATTATCATGGCTGTAGCTTTCCCCACCAAAGACAATTTTTCTGGCGCCGTTTTCCAAAGCTGCCTTTACACGAGAAATATTATCTGCCACCACTGTAATATAACCGCCCTTGGTGGCAGGCCTTACAATATCCCTGGCCTGGGTTTTGGCCTGTCGGCGAAGCACTTCCTGCTGAATATTAGCAATGCCTTGACGAATATTTTTGGCTGCTTGACGGGAAAACTCTCCTGCCTGCTGCTGAAAATCTGCCAAGCGCTGATTTTCCAGCTCCTCTACAGCCCTGCGACGGGCTTCATTTATTTCACTGACAGGAATCATTACCTGACCAGCAATATCTACAGTCAGCTCCTGTAGGCTAAAAATACTGCTGCCCAAACGACTCAGCTGCTTTTCCACTACCTCTCTATTAAGGGGACGCTTCAAGGCTGGCTCCCCAATAAATTCGGTAGCAGCTACGGCTATATGGCCGTTTTCATCCTCTATCTGAATAACCAGAGGCTCTCCTACTGCAGCTCGAACCTGAGCCTTAATATTATATCTACGGACAGGAGCGCCAGAGGCATACATGGCCTTGGCCTTCTCCATCAATTTGCTATCCAATACCTTAAAGGCTCTATCTCCCGGAAACACCCTGCCCTCAATTTTAAAGGCAACCACAGTGCCAGAGTCTCCCTGTGGAATAGGCACCAGATTTTGCATATTCAAACCATCTGACAATTTAGACTTATCAGATGCGGCCTTGCCTGCTCTCTGCTTTTTACCCTTGGTATTTTTGTCGTTTTTGCTATTCTTGGCATCCTTAACTAGATACAGCTTTTGAATGGTGGTGGTAACTCGTCCCCCCACCTTTACCCAGAAATCCACCTGATCTCCAGCCTGCAAAGCTGTATTCAGCTTCATGGATACCATGCCATTGCTTGTATCATAGCCCAGTACCCGCCCCAGCATCAGACCTCTATTATTGGGACGCTTGTCGCTCATCATGTTCCGTCCCTGCTTTTGCTCCAAATAGGCTGTGGTAAAATCTCGATTAAAAATCTGAGCTAGAGCCTGACTGTCCTGAGGCTGTACCTGAAAATCTCCCTGAAGCCAGCTATCTACAGCTCTGCGATAACACCCAACAGCAGTAGCCACATACTCTGGACGCTTCATGCGCCCCTCTATTTTAAGGGAGCTTACCCCCGCTGACAGAAGCTCTGGCAGCAAATCTATGGTTTTCAAATCTCTAGGGCTTAAAAGATACTGGCCTGCACTGCCTGCTAACAAATCATTATCATTTTCATCCACCAAGGTATACGGCAAGCGGCATGGTTGGGCACAACGTCCACGATTGCCGCTACGTCCCCCAATCATACTGCTCATAAGACACTGGCCAGAGTAGCATACACACAAAGCTCCATGTACAAACACCTCTATCTCTGCCTTGGCCTCACGGCAAATATGACGGATAGCCTCTAGGGAAACCTCTCTTGACAATACCACACGGCTAAAGCCTAGCGCCTCTAAGGCCCTTACACCATCCAGATTGTGTACTGTCATCTGGGTACTGGCATGCATAGGCAGCTCTGGCACAGTTTCCCTTACTATACGGGCTGCTCCCAAATCCTGCACCAGCACAGCATCTGCTCCAGCCTCATAGAGAAATCGCAAATACTGCTTCAGACCCGGCAATTCATTGTCATCTACAATGGTATTTACGGTTACATGAACATGAACATTCCGCATATGGGCAAAATGTATTGCCTCTTTTAGCTCCGCTTCATCAAAATTATCCGCATAGGCACGAGCACCAAACATATTTCCCGCCAAATATACTGCATTGGCACCGCTCTCCACTGCTGCTGCCAACGCTTCCCGACTGCCAGCCGGTGCCAAAAGCTCAACCACAATAAACCCCTCCGTTATTTACACGCCACAGACCAAAAAAGTCTGAGGAAACTATTTCGTTCTAACCGAAATATTATATCAGAAAATCTGCATAAAAAAAAGGGAGCCACAAATCTGTTTAACAGAATTATGACTCCAAGTGATTTGTAAAACTAATTCTAACTTTTAGTTAGTCTTTAGTCTATTTTCTCAATCCGACATTCGTGCTTGCGACTTTTCTTGTCATAACTGATGCCCACCAGCAGTATCTGACCATGATAGTCCTGCAATGCCTCAATATACTGTTTTGCCTTAATCTGCCTAATAGCAGTATTTGCTCCCTTGTCCCATTTCAGCTCAACAATCATAGCTGGTCTGTCAGCATATTTTTTTCGAGGCAAAAATACCATATCAGCAAATCCTTTACCTGTGGGCATTTCTCTAACCATGGTATAATATTCTCTTGCCGCATAATATGCCAATGATACAACATAGGAAAGAGCATTTTCATCATTGTACTGCAAATGACTGGTTTCAAAATGGGCTGCTTCAACACCAGCCGCTACGGCCTCCTCATCTCTGTCAAATGTTGCCTGAAGAAGCTGCCTGGATTTTTTTACAGAATTGACAATCTCATACCATCGGGAAACACTGGTTGCTGTAATAAACTCCTGCATTACCTCCTTGTTGGGGATAAATACCTCTTGTTTTTCTACATCGTAGGCCAGGTAACCTAAGTGTACCAAAAGAGAAAAAATATCTTCATATGTATTAAAGGTCACCATATCATTGGTAAAACTTCGCACATCAATATGCAATCTGTTTCCTGCCATTAGGGTAATAACAGCATCCCTCAGTCCGTCGAAATTCATATCAATATAGATACGCAATGCATCAAAGGTTTCTGTCTGATTCCAATAGCTGTCAAAGAATCTGGACTGCATAGCAGAAACAATAGACCGAGGATTATAGATAGACCTGCACATAGGGAAGGTATATCCATCATACCATTTTTTTGTTTCCTCAAAATCCATCTGGTATTTTTGGCACAGTTCTTTTACTTCACTTTCCGTAAAGCCGGTAAATCCAGCGTATTCCACAGGATTCATCATGGAAATCTCTCGAAACATGTTCAAAGCAGAATGGGTACCATATTTTTTGATAGGCAATATACCTGTCATATAGGTCAAGGCAATACAAGGATTGTCCTTGAGCCAATCCCGCAAAAAATCCAGATACATTTTTTGTTCTTGCAGATGATTTTTTTCCTCGCGGAAAATGCAGTCCCATTCATCAAGCAAAATGACAAATTTGCGTTTGGTATGCATATGGACATCTTGCATAGTTCGTATCATATCTGTATCATCAAAAAATCGCAAGTCTGCATATTCTGTCAATAAATCCCATAAAACATTTTTCGTTACCCATGCCAACAGTTCGCTCATGTTTTTTGTTCTGCTTAATGCGGACTGCATATTCAAGTGTAACACATCATATTGTCCTCTATGTTTGTCAAAATCACTGTTTTGTGCAATTTTCAAACCTTCAAAACAATTGTTTTTTACTGTCCTATCATAATATGCCGATACCATGTTCATAGTCATGGATTTGCCAAATCTTCTTGGACGGCTAATACATATATATTTTTCATTTGTATTGATGATTTTATTCAATTCCGCAATAATATCACTCTTATCCACAAAAATCATGCTGTTAAGTGACTGCTGAAACATATCACTGCCTGGATTAAGATATATTCCCATATTACCGCCCCTTTTCTACGATATCCCACACCTCTTTCCCTTATACTATCACACTTTTTCTATCAACGCAAAACAGCGACCTACCCCCTGCAAATTCTATCCCTTTTCGAATATGTTTTTCAATACATAGTCTATTTACAATACTTTGTATCTATTAAACATCCACCCCAGGATAAACCTACCCCAAAGCCGATTGACATAACAAGAGGATTTTCTGGTCTATCCTTAGTCAGCATATCTGCCAAGGCTATTGGGATGGAGCTTGATACTGTATTGCCATATTCCTCAACATCGTTCCAATATGGATAACCTAACAAATCACTCTTCTGCTGTAGATATTCCAGCATAAATTTGTTTGCCTGATGAAAGACAAAATAACCTATATCATCCTTTGTCTTATGGGTTTTGTGTAATATTTTCTCTACAGTATCAGGCACTACCTCCAAGGCAAAATCACTAATGGCACTGCCCTTCATATGTATATTGGAAGCTGTTCGTACATTTCCATACTCATCAGCTTCTTCCTCTACATTTACTGTGCCATATGGATGAACCATGCCACCTGCTGGAACAATCAAATTTTCAAAGCCACTGCCATCTGTACCAAATACAAATCCATCTAAACCTGATATATCAGTATCAACAGCCTCAACAAAGGTTGCCGTGGCTCCATCACCGAACAATGGCTTAACACTATTATCCTTGTCATTAATGTATTTGCTATAGGTTTCTGTAGTAACCAGAAGCACATTATCTACCTGACCAGATTCAATCATTCCCTTGGCAAGACTCAAACCATAAATATAGCCAGAGCAGCCCAGATTGTAATCCACAGCGCCACAGGATTTTTTCAAGCCCAGCTTGTGTTGCAAAATGCAAGCTGTAGTAGGCAAAAAATAATCAGGCGACTGGGTGCAAAGCAACAGCATTTCCACCTTGCTTTTGTCTATACCATTGGCAAAAATCTTTTCTACTGCCTTAATGGCCAAATCTGAAGCAATTTCCTTTTCGCCACAGATGTGGCGACGAAAAATACCTGTTTTTTTACGCAGACGATTTGGGGGATTTTCCTCCACCATCTCTGGCAAATAGTATGCAATCTTTTTTATATAAGCCTTCACAAAATCCCTCCAAAAATCATCTTTTATTTAGGCCAGATAGCCACCATCAACTGCTATATTACTGCCTGTAATCCAACTGCCTCTATCACTAAGCAAAAACAACACCATACCTGTTACATCTCCGGGAGAACCAATGCCTAGTAATTCATTTGCTATAATTTCTGGCTTGTTGGATATAGCACCTAACTCATCTGTCATGCCTGTTTCTACCCAACCTGGCATAATAGAATTTACGCGTTGTTTTCTCTTGGCAATTTCCTTGCCAATGGATTTCACTGCAATATTAATTCCTGCCTTTGCAGCACCGTATGCAAACATTCCTTTAGGAGATGACAGCGCACCTACAGAAGAAAACAATACAAAAGATGCACCATCATTAGAAATTCTCTTTTTTGTGGCATATTGCAAAAAATTTGCTCCTGCCCAAAAATTCACATCCATTATCTTATGTGCTTTATCCTTATCATAGGACTTTAGAGGAGTAATATCTGTTATACCAGCTGCATGGACACCACCATGCAATTTGCCATTTTCCCCTACAAAATCCTTGATAGCATTTTCCAATTTTTCACTATCACATACATCCAAAACTGCAACAGAAATATTGGCTGGATATTGCGCCTGCAGCTCCTGCAATCTTGCTTCATTCCTAGCTATTGCCAGTACATTCGCCCCAGCAGCAGCCAATTCCACAGCAACCTGTCTCCCCATACCTGAGGATGCACCCGTTACCACAAAATTTTCACCTGTAAAATCAAATACAACACGGCTCATAGCTCACTAACTCCATAAAACTTTGTATTACTGAAATCGTAAATGAATGCTCCTGCTGACAAGCCAACGCCAAAGCCACAGCACAAAACCTTGGACAAGTCCTCATTCTTAGAGGCTGTCAAAACCATAGGAATGGACGCAGAGCTTTCATTACCACTGTCTCCTGCCGTAAACGGAATCTTATCTACTGGTACGGAAAGCTTCTCCGCCAAGGATTGCAAAATCATTTTATTAGCCTGATGGCAAGCAAATAGAGAAATATCCTCCATTTTGACATCAGCTGCAGCACATAGTCCCTGCATTAATTCTGGTATTTCATTTAGGGTAAAATTCATAATACCTATACCATCAAGATATAAGCAACCATCATTTTTAGGTTCCGCCACAAATCGGTGGCGACTGTTCTCTACAATAATGGCATCTGCCCTCTCTCCATAGCTAGCAAAAGAAAAATACACCTTTTGCTCCCCTGGTTCAATAATCGTAGCAGTACCTGCATCACCAAAAATGCTTCTAGTAGCTCTATCCACAGGCGAGGTCAACTTGGAGATTGTGTCCCCCCCCTAGTAGACAAACAGCTTTATTTAACTGCTTTGCTAGTAATCCTGCTGTGTATACACCAGTAACATAACCGGAGCAACCCTCATTAATATCAAGACACAGTATGTCATTCTTCAATCCCAGACATTCCTGCAAAATATGACTGGTAGCTGGAAGCACATAATCAGGAGTCTGACTAACAAAAATCAAAGCTCCTATATCTTCTCTTGCTTCATGCTGTAGAATTTTTTCAGCAGCCTTTAGACACAAATCCGCAGTGGTAGTATTTTCATCTGCAATTCTCAGGGCAGAAAAACCTGTCCCCTTTGCCATACGGCGAGCTGACTTCTCATTAAACAAATCTGGAGCATATTCTGTCAACGAATAATGATTGTGAGGCACACAGCAGGAAATAGCTTTGATGCCTATACCTTCAAGACAATTCACCATGTCCATACCTCATTTCAGCAGATTGTACAAATCCTGAATGGTTTCTGCCTCCCGCACGTCTTTTACATTAACCTTTTTGCCACAGGAAGTATTTGCCATAGCTACATAGCTAACTACACTCAGAGAATCCCACTCCTCGATATCATCCAACTGAGTCTCCATAGTAATATCTTCCTCAGCATCCAAAATATCTGTCATTTTCTCCAAAAACAATTCCTCTGTCATATCCAATTTCCTCCTCATAAATTACAAAATAATTGCCTGCTTATGCTTATCCCAATCTGCTTTGCTCATGGACATTCGCAAGGCAATTTCTTCCTTGCCATTTTTGATATATACTTCTTCTTTCCCCGGAACCTCCTTATAGCCAAGAAATTTATCAATACGCATTGCCTGCTTATTGCTTTTAAATACACTTGTCTCTAGGGATTTCATATGCAATTCTGCAAAGGCATATTCTACCGCTATGTAAAAAAGGGTAATTCCTGCATCTATAGGTACATCCGTCTCTCCTAAATATGCCCCCGGCGAACATATCATATTTACATCATCATATTCCGTATAGCCTATATAGCCAATTGGTCTGCCTTGATAGCAAAATACTAGATTTCTCTTAACTGGATTGTCCTTGCTTCTTTGAAACCAAGCAAAATGCTCTTCCCATGTAATTTTGTGGTCAGTCAGCATTTTGCTATGCACTCTTTCCGAATTTCGCCAGTCCAAAACCAGCCGCAAATCCTTTTCTTCCAATGGACGAACAGAATACTCTTCCATATTGGCAACCCCTTTATCCACAGCTTATAAATCAAAACGACAAAAGTCCCCCCCTAGAGCACAACAATGGCTTATTGTGCTCTAGGAAGAGACTTATTGACCTTATTTTACCATATTTTAATGTTAGAGAAAAGCTATTGCTAGATATTTCCCTTCTATTACTTATCTTTTCTAGTCAGAATGGTAGAAAGATAATTCAGCTTTCTGCCTTTTTCCTGGCTGATGTCACGAATAATCACTTCATCATCCAGGCCACAGCGGCTGGCCAAGACAGCCTGTTTTGCCAAGCCTTCTGCTGCCAGCATATCTATAATATCATCAGAGTTCTTGTACACCTTCATCAGCACTGCATTATCGCAGGTTTTGAGGGCGGCCTTGACTCTTTCCTCTGGCATATTGGCTGGAATAATGCTGAGAATACAGTCTCCCTCCACAATTGGCGTGTTGGTAGCACTGCCAATTGCACAGAAGGCTGGAATACCAGGAATGGTTTCAATCTCTATTTTCTCCTGCTGCAACAGACGGAAAACATAAATGTAGGTGCTATAAAACATTGGGTCACCAATAGTCAAAAAACCTACATTCTTCCCCTGCTCCAAAAATGTCAATATTTCCTTCTTGTTATTCTGCCAAGCAGTATCATCTGCCGCAAAGCCTACAGTCATAGGAAATACCTGATAGACAATCTCTGTCTCAGGGCGGATATGCTCCTTGGCAATATTCAAAGCCACAGACCCTTCCTTCTTTTCTGTTTTAGGGGCAATAATCACATCCAGCTTCTTGATAGCATTTATTGCCTTGACAGTCAAAAGCTCTGGATCTCCAGGGCCTACACCAATACCATATAATTTACCTGTCATAAAATAAAAACCTTCCTTTCCTGAAAAAACCAACTTTGAATATTGCTCATACATTTCTATATATTTTTCTATTATCTATTTTTATCCTGCAAATAACGCGTCAGGGCATCCTGCCATGTAGGCAAAGGACTAAAGCCCTGCTCTGCTAATTTGCTGGTGTCCAGCCGGCTATTGGCTGGTCGTTGGGCCTTGCTGATGCCATATTCCTCGGTGGTAACTGGCAGCACCTCCACAGGCATATCCGCCTGATGGAATATCTCCTTGGCAAAATCATACCAACTAATATTTTCCCCCTCATTGGTGGCATTGTAAAAGCCATATTTTTCAGATTCTATCATATCCACCAACAGGCGAGCTAAATCCAAGGTATAGGTTGGTCTGCCAATCTGGTCATTAACCACCTTGAGCTGAGAATGATTACTGTCTACCCGTAGCATGGTATCTACAAAATTGCCACCATTACGGCCGAATACCCAGGAAATCCTGACCACAAAGAATTTTTTGAGGCACTCCTTGACTACAAGTTCACCCATTAGCTTACCAAAGCCATAAACATTCATGGGATCATAATCCTGGCAATCTGCCTGCCAAGGCTCTGTGCCCTTACCATTAAAGACATAATCTGTGGAAATATACATCATCTTGCAATCCAAATAATTGCAAGCATCTACAATATTGGATGTGCCCTCACCATTAACAGCCAAGGCCTTTGACTTGTTCTCTGGCTCTTCTGCACCATCCACATTGGTCCAAGCGGCACAATGAATAACTGCATCTGGTTTTACAGCCAGCAATACCTGTCGTACATTCTCCCGCTGACAAATATCCAATGAATAATAGGGTGCACTACAGACAGCCGTACCATCCTGCACCCCGCTGTATTTTTCCCCACTGCCAGATGCAATGGCTTCATGACCTTTAGCCACCAGCTCGTTGACTACATCATGTCCCAGCTGACCATTGGCTCCTGTTACAAAAACCTTCATTTTGTCAGCTCCTTCAAGGTGCCCATTTTTTTGTCCTTGTCAGAAAGATTCAAGGCCACACCATCCACAAGATAGCCATCAGAATCTGCTGTACCCTTGTAGGTACCTGTCAGCATAGGCCAATCTATACCAATCTCCGGATCATTCCAAGCCAAACCACCTTCATCCCCAGGATGATAAAAATCCGTTACCTTGTAGCAAAATTCGGCCTTTTCGCTAAGCACCAAAAAACCGTGAGCAAAGCCCTCAGAAATATAAAACTGCTTCATGTTTTCGGCAGAAAGCTCCACACCGTACCACTGGCCATAGGTATCAGAGCCAGGACGCAAATCCACAGCCACATCAAAAACCCTGCCCTGGATTACCCGCACCAACTTCCCCTGAGGATGCTGCTTCTGGAAATGCAACCCCCGCAGCACACCCTTGGTACTCATACTTTGATTGTCCTGTACAAATACCATATCCAAACCTGCCTCATGCATATCCTGCTGATTGTAGGTTTCCACAAAATAGCCTCTATTGTCTCCAAAAACAGTAGGCTCTATAACATAAAGCCCCTCAATGGGAGCCTTTGTTACCTTTATCTTTCCCAATCTATTTTACCTCGCCTTTGCTGCCATACATTTTGGCATAGTATTCCTGATATTCGCCATTGATAATGTCCTGCCACCATCTTTTGTGCTCCAGATACCACTTAATAGTCTTCTGGATACCATCCTCAAATTTGGTTTCTGGCAGCCAGCCCAGTTCCCTATGAATCTTGGCTGGATCTATAGCATAACGACGGTCATGGCCCTTTCTATCCTCTACATGAACAATCAAGCTCTCCGGCTTGCCCAGCTCCTGACAAATAATCCGCACAATATCAATATTGCGCTTTTCATTGTGACCGCCTACATTGTAGACCTCTCCTACCCTGCCATTATGAATAATCAAATCAATAGCCCGGCAATGATCCTCCACATAGAGCCAATCCCGCACATTTTCACCGTTGCCATATACAGGTAGAGGCTTATCTGCCAAGGCATTGGCAATCATCAGGGGAATCAGCTTCTCTGGAAAATGATATGGCCCATAATTATTGCTGCAGCGGCTAATGGTTACAGGCAAGCCGTAGGTACGGTAATAAGCCATTACCAATAGGTCAGCACTGGCCTTGGAGCTGGAATATGGACTGCTGGTATGGAGAGGCGTTTCCTCTGTAAAGAACAAATCTGGCCTATCCAAGGGCAAATCCCCATAAACCTCATCGGTAGAAACCTGATGATAGCGCTGTATACCGTATTTGCGACAGGCATCCATCAATACTGCGGTGCCCATAATATTGGTTTCCAAAAAAATCCCCGGATTCTCAATGGATCTGTCTACATGAGATTCTGCTGCAAAATTTACCACTATATCAGGCTTTTCCTCCTGAAACAGCTTATCCACTGCCTGTCTATCACAAATATCTGCCTTGACGAAGCGGAAATTCTCCTGTTGCAGCACTGGCTCCAAGGTAGAAAGATTTCCTGCATAGGTCAGCTTGTCCAGACACACTATGCGATAATCTGGATGAGCCTGCAGCATATGAAATACAAAATTGCTGCCAATAAATCCAGCACCGCCAGTTACTATAATAGTCATAAATTATCTCCTAAAACCATAATTGCCTTGAACGTCCAGCCTTAGGGCAAAATATCAATAAATTTGCCCTCCAGTACATCCAGCAAATACCGTCCATACTGATTTTTTTTCAACACCTCATAGGTGGACATAACCTGCTCTTTGGTAATCCAACCATTAAGATAGGCAATTTCCTCCAGACAGGCAATCTTACGATGCTGATGGGTTTCCACCGTCTTCACAAAATTGGTAGCCTCTGCCAGACTTTCGTGGGTTCCTGTATCCAGCCAGGTAAAGCCCTGTCCCAGCAGCTCCACATTCAGCCGCCCAGCTTCCAGATACAGCCTGTTCAAATCCGTTATCTCCAGCTCCCCACGGCCAGATGGCTTCAAGGTCTTGGCCAGCTCCACCACCTGATTATCGTAGAAATACAAGCCCGTAACACAATAATTGCTCTTTGGCTGAGCCGGTTTTTCTTCAATGCTAATAGCATGTCCCTGCTGGTCAAATTCCACAATACCAAAGCGCTCTGGATCATCTACATAATAACCAAAAATAGTAGCACCCTGACCTGCCTCTGCCAAATCAACAGCCCTTTTCAGACGACCATTAAGGCCGTGACCAGCAAAAATATTATCTCCCAGCACCATGGCCACTGTATCATTGCCAATAAAATCAGCACCTATAATAAAGGCCTGGGCCAAACCATCTGGGGATGGCTGTACTGCATAGCTAAGATGCAAGCCGAATTGACTGCCATCCTTCAGCAAAGCCTCAAATCTAGGTGTATCTGCCGGGGTAGATATAATCAAAATATCCCTAATCCCTGCATTCATAAGCACAGACAAGGGATAATAAATCATCGGCTTGTCATACACAGGCAAAAGCTGTTTGGATGTTACGGTTGTCAACGGGTACAATCTAGTCCCAGAACCTCCTGCCAGCACTATTCCCTTCATAACGCCCCTCCTTATAAAAAAACATCTATAATAAATTGTCTTTTATGCAAAATATACTAACGCAAGGTAGACACATCACATTCGAGATTATTATAACACAGTAAATATCCATATAAAAGAGAATCATATTTTTAACCACAAAAAAAGAACACATTCTTCTATAATAAAGTATAATATCACTAATTTTTTTGATATTATGCTTTCAACGTGCTCTTTTTATCCTAAATCACAATTTAGTACCTATACCAAGAACTCTTCTTATCCTCTACACGTCTTGCTAATATAATAGCTTGTTCTAAAAGTGATTTCAATATATTCATATTTTCATCATATTCTGTAAGCTTATTTGATTTTTTCTTTTCCCTATTCAATCCATCTCCATTTTGTATTTCTTCATCACAACGCCAAGAAATTCCAGACACTATTTCACGCAAATGTTCTGAAAGATGCCATTTCCGACCTTTTTTGTAATTTTTAACAACATTATCATCACCATCCATTAAATCCCTACTTAAAAGATAATCCAAACTCACTCCATAGAAATCAGCAAAATCTAATAAAGCACCTAATTCAGGCATTCTCTTACCACTTTCAATCAAAGAAATAGCACCTGATGAATAGGCCCTACCATATTTTTTATTATATAAGTCTTTCAACTGCCTTTGGGAATATCCATTTTGCAATCGCAGCTCTCTAAATCTATTCATAGTTCCACCTGCTAATA